>JANMLS010000090.1:0-29635 GCA_031372675.1 Verrucomicrobiaceae bacterium | reverse complement strand
ATTATACACAAAAGGATCATAGCCCTGATCCCGGAAAACAAACTCAAGCTGGTTGGCCAGCGAGTCGCCATCCGCATCGAGCAAACCATCCGCCGCGCTTGTCGGATTGAGATTATGATTTAGCTCCCAATCGTCCCACATCCAGTCGCCATCGCTATCCATCTCCGCCGGACTTGTACCGTGGATGAAAACCTCGTCTCCATCGAAAAGCGTGTCTTCATCCGAGTCCCAAACCCACGGACTGCTTTCATAAACGACCACTTCGGCGTAATCATCCAAACCATCGCCATCGGTATCAGTGATGAGCGGCGACGTGGAAAAAACATACATCTCCTCAAAATCATCCAGCCCATCGCCATCCGTATCCGCAGCCGCTGGATTGGTGTTCAAAGACAGTTCATTCGCGTTTGTAAGGCCGTCGCTGTCTGCATCGCCACTTTGCGATTGGAGCAAATCCCCAAAGTGATGCCGCTCCCAATCATCCGGCAAACCGTCAGTATCGCTGTCCGTCGAAACCAGTGGGTCCGTGCCATTCCAAAGCTCATTTTCATTATCCACAAAGTCACCGTCGAAATCCGCTTTGAACGGGTCGCTCGTCGGGATGTCCGAATAACGCAGGCGCAAAAACATCGCGCTCCCCGATGTAGTGAAGCTCCACGCAAGCGGCGCATTTGCCCCCGATTCGATCAGCGGGAGATATTGCCACGGCGTCAGTAAATCATCCGTCTGCTGGATGAAATACGTCCGCCCCGAAACACCCCACCACTTCAAATCATAACTCCCCAGCACGCTGTCAAACGTAATGCCAGAGCCTTCATTCGGAGCATCCGCAGTCTGCGTAAAAGCACCGCCAACAAAAGCGAAACTGGAAATAAGAAAAAGGGAAGCACTGCGCTTCATGGAGAAAAAACGGGGCTTCATTTAGTGGGGTAGTTGCGGCTCTGCTTCGGCCAGAAATGAATCACCGTGTCCTTCGGCGCAGGCGGGCTTTCGCGAAGCGTCCGCTCTTTTGCGATGCGCTCCGTCTCGCGTTGCGCGTGCGCCGCAGCGAGCTGCTCGCGGTTTGCTTGGTAATAGGAGTGCAACGCATTTAGCGCGGCGGTCGCCTCGGTGTGCACTGCTTCTTTTTGATCCGCAGCCGGAAAATAATCTGCGCGTGAAGCGTTGAAGCGATCCGGTGCGGGGGCCATTTTCTGCGAGTCCTGCGCGTCGTTGGTTGCGTCCTGCGCCGACTCATTTCCGAGACTCATCACCAGCCAGTAAAGCGCATCTTCCGTCTCCAATTCCGCCATCCCCGCGAAGTGATTGAAATCCACATTGCTCCACGCATGAACCTCTTTCTGCCCTGCCTGCAAACGCAGCTCCGTAACCCGCCGATCATAAACAGTAGCCGAAAGAAAAATCACCTCCTGCCGCTTGTGGGCACGAGCCTCATCAGCCGCAATCTGCTCCGCCGTCTGAGCCACCGACACCGCCGCCGCATGCGCTGGTTGTAGAGGTGGCTTCGCAGGCGGAGCTACCCGCAAATACTTCACCGAACGGTCTGGCGTCCTGATCTCCACACCTTCAATCACCCGCAAATCCAGAACGGGCTTTGCCCGCGATGACACAGCTTCATCAGTCTTTGACGGTTCTACGCACCATGATGAACAACGCAGTATAGCAATTAGAACAACCAGCAAGCATGGCGTGAAAGTGTGAGGAGACTTCATAGCGAGTGAAGAATCAGCAGATATTTGATTTCGTCTCAAGGGTATTTTATAGCGCGGTGTTCGCTATGGCTTTGTGTGCGGATTCTGCGTGAGTGCCAGATCACCTTGCCGCAGCCAAATTTTTCGGGGAACGCCTCCGTGAATTGCGCCAGCGGCATGACCTCACGCAAGAACAAGCAGCCGAATTGTGCGGCATGGAATACAAGTATTTTCAGATGGTGGAATGGGGCCGCAAAAATCTCCGTCTCGACACGATGGCTCGAATCGCTGCGGCCTTTCGTCTGGAAGTGTGGGACATGGTGCAGCATTCTGGCCTGCCAATATCACGAATCAAAAAAGTCCCTAAAGCCGCCGTATCAACCCATCTTCCGCCACGCCCTCGTGGTCGCCCACGCAAAGCGGAGTAGTTTCGATATTTCTCGTGCATCACAAAGGGAATTTGCACTTCGGGTTCAAAACGACTTTGCCCGCATTTTCTTCACGTCGGAGCGGCGTTTTTTGGAGGCGAGCATCCGCTGTTTTACCTTCCACGGACGCTTGGCGGTTTGCCTGCGGGTCTTCTCCTTCGCGTCTTTCACGGCGCGTAGTTTCGCATCCCGGTCCGCTTCGATGGCTTCAAAAATCCGCTCCCATGCGAGTTGGCGGTTCTGCGCTTGCGAGCGGGTATCCTGCGCGGTGACTCCAGTGCCTGTGGGCAAATGCGAGACTGTCACCGCTGTGGAAACTTTGTTCACATTTTGTCCGCCCGGACCGCTGCTGCGGTGAAAGCTTTCCTCGAAATCCTCCAGCCGCAAATCGAGCGCCTGAGTGCGGGCGAGTCGGAAAGATTGAAAGTCGGATGCAGTCTGCATGGCGCGGACCATACCAGCCCGCCGCACAAAATAAAGTTTCCCGGATAGACAAATGTAAGGATTTGGACCGCTATACGCGCACAGATTTCATGTCGAACAACACTCAGGAAATTACCAACCGCGTCAAAGAACATGCCTCGTGGGTCGAGAGCCTGCAAAAGGAAGTCGCCCGCGTCGTCGTGGGCCAACGCTATCTCGTGGATGGCCTGCTCATCGGACTTCTCACCAACGGCCACGTCCTGCTCGAAGGCGTCCCCGGCCTCGCGAAAACGCTCACGGTGAAGACACTAAGCTCCACGATCCGCACAGGCTTTTCGCGCATCCAATTCACGCCCGACCTTTTGCCTGCCGACCTCATCGGCACGCTCATCTACAATCCGCGCGAAGGCGTTTTCACCACGAAAAAAGGGCCGATTTTTTCCAATCTCATCCTCGCCGATGAAATCAACCGTGCGCCCGCGAAAGTGCAGTCCGCCTTGCTCGAAGCGATGCAGGAGCGGCAGGTGACGCTCGGCGACACGACACACAAATTGCCCGATCCGTTTCTCGTCCTCGCCACGCAAAATCCGCTGGAGCAGGAAGGCACTTACCAACTCCCCGAAGCACAGCTCGACCGCTTTTTGCTCAAGCTGAAAATCGGCTACCCGACGAAAACGGAGGAGCGCCAGATTCTTGATTTGATGGGCACGAGCACGCCAAAGCTCGACGTGTTGCCCGTCGTGGAGCCGGAGCAAATCCTGCGCGCCCGCGAGCTAGTGAATACCATCTACATTGATGACCGCGTGAAGGATTACATCGTGGACATCGTCTTCGCGACCCGCGAACCCGCGAGCTACAAACTGCAAATGAGCGGCCTCATCCGCTACGGTGCAAGCCCCCGCGCAACCATCGCGCTCACCCTCGCAGCGAGGGCGAAAGCATTCCTAAGCGGTCGCGGCTACGTCACCCCGCAGGATGTAAAAAGCATCGGCCTCGACGTACTCCGTCATCGCGTCGCCGTGACCTACGAAGCGGAAGCGGAGGACCTCACGAGCGAGAAGATCGTGGAGAAGATTTTTGCCACGCTCCCTGTGCCTTAGCATTTGTGAATAGTGAATGGTGAATTGTATGCCGCTAGTAGAATCATTTCGTGAACTGGACGTTTGGAAGATGGCATTCAAGGCCGCTCAAGAGATATTTCGTTTGTCCAAGGGCTTTCCGAAGGATGAGCGGTATTCGCTGATTGACCAGATTCGCCGTTCAAGTCGTGCAGTCACGGCAATGATTGCAGAGGCATGGGGGCGTCGGCGTTACAGGGCCGTCTTTGTGAACAAACTCGATGAAGCTCTTGGCGAGGCAAACGAAACCCAGTCATGGCTCGCTCACGCGCTGCGCTGCGATTACATCACTGAATCCGATTTTCGGGCACTTGATGGCGAGTATCAGCATATTGGCGGCAAACTAAATCGCATGATCGACCGTGCTGGAGATTTCTGCAAATTCGCCCCTGATGCCGACTATCGAAAAGAAACACCCGGCAAATGAGCCTTCCCATTACAAACAAAGCCCGGCCCTCAACTACTGAAATGCGTGAGAGCGAGAAAACTATTCACCATTCACCATTCACTATTCACAAATTGTGACCACACCTCGCGACATCCTGAAAAAAATCCGCCGCATCGAGCTGAAAACTCGCGGGATGATTGATACGGCTTTCTCCGGTCAGTATCGCTCCGTTTTCAAGGGGCGCGGTATGAATTTCGAGGAAGTGCGCGAGTATCAGCCGGGGGATGAAGTGCGGGCGATTGATTGGAATGTCACTGCGCGGACAGGTGACGCATACATCAAGAAATTCACCGAGGAGCGCGAGTTGACCGTGATGCTGGTGATTGATGTCTCGGCATCCGGTGAGTTTGGGAGCGTGGAAATGAGCAAGCGGGAACTCGCGGCGGAAGTGGCTTGTTTGTTTGCGTTCAGCGCGATTCGCAACAACGACAAAGTCGGCTGCATTTTGTTTTCCGATCACGTCGAGCTGTTCATTCCGCCCGCGAAAGGGCGCGGACATGCGTTGCGGATTATTCGGGAGATTTTGTTTTTTGAGCCGAAAGGACGCGGCACGAACATCGCGTGTGCGCTGGAGGCGATGAATCGTGTGCTCTCGCGGCGGGCTGTGGTTTTTCTTGTGAGTGATTTTCAAGCGCCGGACTTCTCCAAACCGCTGAACGTGGCGGCGCGTCGGCATGATCTCGTGGCGATTCCCATAGTGGACCCCGGCGAACTCGAAGTGCCGGATGTCGGGCGCGTCGTGTTTGAGGATGCGGAGACGGGCGAGCGGCTGGTGATCAACACGAGCGACCGGCGCACGCGGCTGCAATTTGCGGAGAATGTCGGCGGAGCGCTGGATGAGCTGGCTGCGCACTTTCTGCGGTATGGCGTGGAGTCCATCACGCTGCGGACGGACCAGGATTACGTCCCCGCGCTGCGGCGGTTTTTTAAGCAGCGGACGAGTCGGCTTTTACACGGATGAATTGGATTGCAGCTATCTCAAACTCACCCGCTGCGCCTGACCCGCTTGCGGAGCTGCGCGATCCGGTGCGGCTGGTCGAGGTTCCGTGGCCGGAGTGGGTCTGGTGGGCGATTGGCGGCGGCTCGGCTTTGGCGCTCGCGCTTTTGATCTGGCTCATTGTTCGGTTGGTAAAAAGCGGCGCAAAAAATCCACAGCCGTCTGCGCGAGAGATTGCGATTCGTGAGCTGAACACGCTGCGCGGACGGATGCTTTTGGCGGAGTCGTATCCTTTCAGCGTGGAGGTTTCGGATGTGCTGCGGAGATACATCAGCGGGCATTTTTCGCTCCACGCCACGCAGCAGACTTCGCCGGAGTTTCTTGCGAGCATTGCCGGCTCACCGCGCTTTTCCGCAAGCGACCGCGAGTTGCTGGCGAAGTTTTTGGAGCGTTGCGATCTCATCAAATTTGCGCGGGTCGAGGCGGACTCGGATGAAAACGTGAAACTCCTGAGCGAAGCGGTCGCGTTTGTGGAAGGAGCGGCGAAATGAAGATTGGCAATGTGATCAATTTTGCTTCGCCGTGGTGGTTGCTCGGCATTCCGGGATTGCTGCTCATCTCATGGCTTCTCGGTGGACGTAGCCCGGCACCAGCGATTCGTTTTTCCACGCTCGCGATGCTGCGCGGGGTGGGGCGTGTGAAACCGGCGGGCTGGCGCGGCTTCGGCTGGCCGCTTGTTTTGCTCGCGCTCGCTTCGCTCTTTGCGGCTCTCGCAAGGCCACAGCTTGGGAGCGCGAATGAGACTATCGAATCCTCTGGCGTGGACATCGTGCTCGCGCTGGATGTCTCCGGCTCGATGCTGGCGGAGGATTTCACCATCGGCGGACAACGTGCAAACCGGCTCGATGCGGTGAAAGACGTGACGCGTAAATTTATCGCAGGCCGGCCCAATGATCGCATCGGCATCGTGGCATTTGCGGGGCGTCCTTACCTCGTCAGCCCGCTCACGCTGGATCATTCGTGGCTGGAGCGAAACTTGGAGCGGCTCCGCATCGGGCTAGTCGAGGACGGCACGGCAGTAGGAGCCGCGCTTTCGAGCGCAGCGAACCGGCTCAAGGACAAGCCATCGAAGAGCAAGATACTCGTGCTGCTAACCGATGGTGACGAAACCGTGAAAACCGTGCCGCCAAACACTGCTGCCGAGGCTGCGAAGGCTGTGGGCATTAAGATTTACACGATCGCCGCCGGAACACGCGGTATGGCACCCACTCCAGTCGGGCGCGATCCTTTCACAGGCAAGTTTGTTTTCCGAGATCGGCCAGTTACTGTAGATGAAGACGCGTTAAAGAAAATCGCCGAGATCGGTGGAGGGCAGTTTTTTCGCGCGACGGACACGGCGTCGCTGGACGAGATCTTCAAGCAAATTGATAAGCTGGAGAAGACCGAGGTGAAGCTGAATCGCAAGGTGGACTGGCGCGACATTTATCCCGTGTTCATCGGAGCCGGACTCGCGATTGCGCTTTTGCACTGGCTCTTGTCTCAGACGATTTGGAGGACGGTGCCATGATTCAATTTGCCGCACCCATCTGGTTCTGGGCGTTTCTTTCCTTTCCGTTCCTCGCTGCTCTGTATGTTCACGGCGAGCGGAAACGCCGACTGGCGCTTGCGCGGCTCGTTGCTGCACGGCTCCAGCCGCGATTGGCAGGCACGACGAGCATTGCAAAGCGGCGCGTGGCATTCGCACTTACGATGCTTGCGTTTGCGCTCTCGTTTCTCGCGCTCGCTAGGCCGCAGTGGGGTTTCTCGTGGGAGGAGCGGCGTGAGATGGGGCGCGATGTGATGATTGCAATTGATACATCGCGCTCAATGCTTGCCGCAGACTTGCAGCCGAGCCGTTTGAAGCGTGCGAAGCTCGCGGCGGAGGATTTGCTCGGTCAGATTCAAGGCGACCGCGTGGGCATTATTGCGTTTGCGGGATCGTCGTTTTTGCAGGCACCGTTGACAGCAGATTTCACAGCGACCCGCGATACGATTGCAGAACTCGATACGGACATTATCCCGCGCGGTGGAACGAATCTCACCGAGGCGATTAAGGCTGCGGATGATGCCTTCGGAAAAGGTGAGAGTGACAACCGGGCGCTGATTATTTTTACCGACGGCGAGGAGCTGGAGGATGATGCAGCCAAGTCGGCAGCAGAGCATAAGTCGAAGTTCCGAATCTTCACAGTGGGGCTGGGATCGCCGGACGGTGCGTTGATTCCGGTTCCGAATGAACGCGGCGGCACTGAATTTGTCAGAGACGAGAAAGGAGAGTACGTGAAATCAAAGCTCGATGAGAAACGTTTGCGGGAAGTTGCGGAAGCCGGAGGAGGCTTCTATATTCATCTACAGAACGGCCCTGCCGAGATGCAGAGAATCGCGACGGAGGGTCTTGGAAAAATGAAGGAAACAACCACAAGCGAATCACGGTTTTCAAAAAAGCCCACTGAGCGTTACCAGTGGCCGCTGGCGGCTGCGGTCGCGTGCTGGATTGGCGCGATTTTGATCGGGGAACGGAAGCGCACGACTGCGGCGGTGTTGTTATTGTTTTGCGGAACATTGCCAGCCGGAGCTGCTGATGAACAAAAGCCGCAGGCACTTTTCGCGAAGTCAGATTTTGCGGGTGCAGCGAAGGCGTTTGAGGATCAGCGGGCGAAACGCAACGCGCCGGAGCTGGACTACAATCTCGGCATCAGCGCCTACAAAGCGGGCGAACTCGACAAGGCTGCTGAGGCATTGAGCGGTGCTTTGGGAAATGGAAATGGCGACCTGCAACCGAAGGCGGCATTTGGCCTAGCCAACGTGCTGGCGCGGCGTGGCGTGAAGCAGGAGAAAAAGGAGGACAAGATCGCGGACTGGAAGAATGCGATTCAGCACTACGAGCACACGCTTGCGCTCGAACCGGGGCACAGCGACGCCACGCACAATCGCGACCTTTTGAAGAAGCTGCTCGATGAACTCGAAAAGAAGGACAAGCCGGAGCAGGAGAAAAAAGAGGAAGAGAAGAAAGAGGACGAAAAATCCGGCGAAGAAAAGAGCGACGAGCAAAAGCAGCAGGAAAATAAGGACGGCGAAAAAAAGGGTGAGCAGAAAGACGGAGAGAAAAAAGATGGCGAGTCGCAGAAGCCCGAAAATGAGAACGGCGAGAAGAAAGACGACGGGCAGAAGTCTGATGAAAAGAAGCCCGGAGACCAGAAGGAGAAATCCGACAAGCCCGGCGAGAAGCCTGCCCAAGCCGAGCCGCAGAAGGATGGGGAGAAGAAGCAGGGCGATCTAAAGTCCGCGAATCCGCAGGAAGGCACAGACGAGAAGAAGGAACAACAAGCGGCGGAGCTTGCTGAGGAATTGGCCGCAGCCGCAGAGGGTCGGATGACAACAAAGGATGCGAAGCAATTGCTCGACTCCATGCGCAATACGGAGCGGCGCGTGCGTCTGCTCGATCCGCGTCAGGAGCTTCAAAACGAAGGCAAGCCGCGCCCGGAGAAGAACTGGTAGCCATGAATCGCGCTTCGTTTTTTCGGATACTTTTCATTTTTCTGCT
Source organism: Verrucomicrobiaceae bacterium (assembly GCA_031372675.1). Classification (GTDB taxonomy): domain Bacteria; phylum Verrucomicrobiota; class Verrucomicrobiia; order Chthoniobacterales; family Chthoniobacteraceae; genus SXWH01. Next base: position 21,010 of record JANMLS010000090.1, on the reverse strand, counting down.
GACGTTTGCCGTCCCGTCTTGGGCTGCGCCAAAAGTTCGTGCGTCCATTTCTTCGCCGACGGTAGCTGTGGGTGAATCGGTGGATTTTGAAATCGTTGTTGAAGGAGCAGTAAGGGCTGAGGACCCTGCGCCGCCGCAGATCGAGGGGCTGGAATTTCGAGGAACGAATCAATCAACACAGATGAGCATCAATGGCTTGGATGTCACGCAGCGCGTGATTTTTACGATGCGCTACACGGCAAAGAAGGAAGGAAAATTCTTATTTCCCGAAGTAGCTGTTCGCGTTGGTGGGCAGCAGTTGAAGACCGAGCAAATCCCGCTGACGGTAAAGGTGGGGACTGCGATAAAATCCAGCGGCGATGTCGCATTCATGGTGATCGAGCCTTTGAAAACGACGGCTTACATTGGCGAGGATGTCGGCGTTTTTATCCGCAGCTATTTCGATCTTTCGATGAATTGGAATTTTGGAAACAAGCCGCAGTTGGTCGCCGATGGATTTCACACACGCGATATTCTCCCCGGCAATCAAAGCGAACAGGAAATCAGCGGGAAGCGATACGGTGCGGTTGTTTTCCAAACGGTGGTCACTCCGACGAAGGCCGGAAAACTCAGGCTCGGAGAGGCGAAGTTTCGCGTCCTGTATTCGCGTGCGGGGCGCAATCCGTATGATCCATACGGGAGAGCCGGGCGGGCTGAGGAGATGGAGATTGTCGCGCCCGCAGTCGAGATTGATGTGAAGCCGCTGCCCGCCGACGGTCGCCCTGCCAGCTTCGCGGGCGCAGTCGGGCAGTTTGGCTCCTTCACCGGAAGCGGGACTCCGGCGAAGGTGAAAGTCGGTGAGCCGATCACGATGACGCTCATCATTCGCGGGCGGGGAAATTTTGAACGAATCACTAGGCCGCCTCTCGCAAATCCCGATGGCTGGAATGCGTATGACAGCGAGGATCAATTCACTCCGTCGGATGATTTGAAAATCACAGGCACAAAATCCTTCCGGCTGCCCGTGGCTCCGCTGGTGAACAAGACGGAGATGCCGGTCTTTGAGTTTTCATTTTTCAACCCGGAGACGGGGAAATACGAAACGCTGAAAAATGAACTTTCACCGCTCACCGTGGAAGGAGTGCCGCTGGCTACGCCCACGCCGACTCCCGCGCCCGCTGTGGTGGCGAAACCAGAGCTGCTTCCGAATCATTTAGCTCCCGGCGCGGTGGTGCAATTCCCGGCTCCGCTCAAGCCGGGTATGCTGTTCGGGTGCATCCTTGCGCCGCTGCCGGTTTTGCTCGGAATGCTCGCGTGGCGTTCGCGCCGCGCCGACCCGCTTGCGGAACCTGTGGCGGCACTGAAACGTGAGCGGGCGGAATTAGCATCGCGGCTGATGCGTATCGAAAGCGGAGATGAGCTTTTTGCGACGGCGGGGCGGATTCTTCAAATCGACACCGCAATTTCGCGTCGCGAGCCGACGTTGAGTTTTGACGATGCGACGATTTTGGCCTCGCGGGAATTGAGCGAAGCTGACCGCGCTGCGCTTGCGGCGATTCTTTCCACGCGGGCGGAACTACTTTTTGCAGGCGGCGGCAGCGGCGGAAAACTTGTTCCCGGCGAGCGCGACCGTGTGCTCGATGCGCTCGCTTGCTGGGAGCGCGGAAAGCCGATGATTCGCAGCTCTGCGGTGGTTGCAGCGGTGCGATGTCTCGTGGCTCTTTGTCTGGCGGGCAGCGCTGCATGGGCATCGGATTTCGAGGATGCAAATGCCGCATTTGCCGCAGGGAAATTTGAGGATGCTCGTCGTGGCTACGAGCGCGCGCTGGGCGATGGCTGGCAGACTGGGGCGTTGATTAATCTTGGGAACACGTATTTCCGAATGGAGAATCCCGGTCGCGCAATTCTGAATTACGAGCGCGTGCTTGCGCTTTCGCCGGGACATCCAGACGCCCGTGCAAATCTCAATTTTGTGCGCGAAAAATCGGGCGCGAAAATTCCGACGCCAGCGTGGTATGAAGTCGCGCTCGACGCAGTGCCTTCCACCGTTGCGCCGTGGCTCGCAATCAGCCTCGCGTGGCTCGGCTGGCTGTGGGCGGGAGCGGCGCTTCTGCGACGCAGCGGTGCAGCGGGAATCGTGGGCGGTTCGTTGCTCGTGGTCATCGCTGCGACTTACGGCGGCGCACTTCTTTGGCACGGTGAACGGCGGGCGCTCGATGCAATCGTGCTGGAGCAGAGCGATGCGCGGCGGGAACCGGCAGACCGCGCGACACTCACCGAAGCAGTCGCGGAAGGGAGTAAAGTGTCGGTCGTCTCCGAGCATGGCGCGTGGACTTTTGCCCGGCTTCCGGGAGGTCAGACAGGCTGGCTGAAATCATCGGCGGTGGAGCTTGTGAAACCTACTCCCGCTCAATGACAGGATGCTTTCCTCCATCCTTTGCAAAGCTGCTGCTGTGCGTGTTTGCGGCCATCTTCTGCGGATGCGGAAATTCGCGACAGACTGCGGAGAGCCGTCTAAAAGCCGTGGAAATCGGCGCACTCCGCAAGGAATCGGGACGGCTGAACCGGGATTATTTTGCCGCTCCCGGAATGGAGTTTATCGCTTTGAAGCAATCGCTCTGGCCAAAGACTTTTGCGCAGTTGAAGCCGCTGCGAGTGACGCTCTTTCGCGATGGCACTGCGCTCGCGCTGGGCGGCGACGCTGGCAGCGATGAGTGGGGAGTTTTCATCGCGCCGCCCGGCCTCGATAAAGTGCCGCCCGACACCCGGACGATTCGCTATGTGAAGCTCGGCGACGGCGTTTTTCACTACTCCAACTCGCCATAATTCCGGCCATGCTACACGTCGTTTTAGTCGAACCCGAAATCCCTCCAAATACCGGCAACATTGGCCGCATGTGCCTTGCCGTCGGTGCGCATCTTCACCTCGTGAAGCCGCTCGGATTCTCGCTCGACGACCGCGAGCTGAAACGCGCGGGCCTCGATTATTGGAAGGATGTGACGGTTTCCGTGTGGGAGAATCTTGCAGAAATGCAGTCCTCACGTCGTGCGGGAACACGTTTCTTTTTCCTCACGACAAAATCGAAACGTGCATATTGGGATGTCCATTTTCGCGATGAGGATGTGCTCGTCTTCGGACGTGAAAGCAAGGGACTGCCGGAGTCGTTGCTCGCCGCAAACCCAGACGCGACGATCACCATCCCGATGCAGCCATGCAGCGTGCGCTCGCTGAATCTCTCCACCGCCGCAGGCATCGTAGTCTACGAAGCCGTCCGGCAGATTCGGTGCGGTTCAAGGGAGTAACATTCACTGTGCCGTGGCCCGCTGTCCACGCCGATGCTGCGTAATAAAAATTTTCCACATTTTAACATAGCGCGGCGGATTTGATGCTAATGTTGAGCGCGATGAGTGAGCCGTCCACAGAACAAAATCAGCCGAAACCCGGTGCCCAGCACTCGGTGACGACGGCTGCTTTGCTGTCCACCTGGCGGACGATGCGGCGGCTGTTTATCCTCGTGATCGGGCTTACGGTTTTGCTCATCGGTGTGGCGATGGTGGTGACTCCGGGGCCTTCGATTTTGGTGATTCCGCTCGGGCTGGCGATTCTCGGAATCGAGTTTGCGTGGGCGCGGCGGTGGCTTGCGAAATTTAAGAGCTACCTTCCTAAACGGAAGTCGGCTGCGGCGGTGGAAGCAGTTTCTCAATCGCCGCAATTACCGACTCCGCAGGAATCCGCGCCGTCGGTGCCCCTTTCATCTTCGGGAGAAACTGCTTCATCGGCTGCTGCGGTTCTGCCGCGCTGATGACGATTGCGCGGTCGTGGCGTGGTCGCCAGTGGAAGGGATTTGTGGGGCCGTAAAGTGCGACCTGCGGTTTTTGTAAAGCAGCGGCGAGATGCACCACAGCGGTGTCGCAACTCGCTACGACCTGCGCCCGCTCGATGAGCGCGGCGAGCGTCAGGAGGTCAGGCGGATGAATCACGGGAGCACCTTGGATTTGCGCGACGTGCGCGGTTTCAAACGAGTCGGGACCGCAGGTAATAAGGGCATCTGCGCGTGGGCGGATGCTGGCGATAACTTCGCTCCAGCGCTCGGGCAGCCAGTATTTTTCGGGGCGAGCGGTGCCGGGATGAATGAGCACGCAATCGCGAGTGATTCCGTGTCGGGTAAAAATCTCGCTGGCTGCGTCTCGCGCAGATTGCGGCAAATCGAGGACGGGGTTTGCATCGTGCGCGGTTTGTTCGAGCCGCAGCGGGCGGAGCAAATCGAGATAGTGGTCGCACGTATGCGCGAGGCGCACGGGGGAATCTACGAATTCGTGATACGCGATTCGCCGCAGCAGTCGCTTGCAGACCCACTGAAATGTGATGCGTCGCGGCGAGCGCGAAAGCCAGCCCATGAGCGCGGAGCGGTCGCTGCCCGTGAGGTCGAGACAGACATCCCAACCGCCTTTTCGGATGCGTTTCCAGAGCGCGGAGTTCCCGCCCTTTCTGGAAAATGAGAGCGCCTTGGCGAGGCCGGGAATTGCGGGGAGCAGCGAGGAGCAGGGCGCATCGGCGACGAGCGTGATATTTGCGCCGGCGCGTTTCAAAGCGGCCAGCATAGGCGTCGTGAGGACGAGATCACCGATGCGTTTGAGCTGGAGCACGAGGACTTTCATCGTCTCAGCCGTGCGTAGGCTTCGAGCATTCGTGCGCCGAAATGCTGCCACGTAAATTGCGAGCAAACGCGCTCGCGCCCCGCTGCGCCGAGGCGGGCGCAAAGCTCGCGGTCCGCGTGCAACCGCTGGATCGCTGCGGCGAGCGCGTCGGGATCATTCGGCAGGATGATGATGCCGTTCACGCCGTCGAGCACGACATCGCCGGCTTCGCGTGTAGTGATTTGCGGCAGCCCGCACGCTGCGGCTTCGTAGGTGCATTTTGCGCTGCCCTCGCACTCGCTGGGGAAAATGTGGACGGTAGCGGCGCGATACTCGGCGGCAACGTCGCTGACGAAGCCGGGTGCGACGACGTTTGACGGTGCATCGCGAAGCAGCGGCGCGATTTCTTCGTGAACTGCGCCGATGAGTCGCAGCTCCGAATCCGGCAGTGCGAGACGTTTCCAGACATCGAGCAAATGGTGGACGCCTTTGCGCTCGATGAGCGCGCCGACGAAGACTGCGACGAATTTTTGCGGCGGAGCGGGAGCGGGAGTGAAGCGATTCACATCCACCCCGCGATGGTGGCGGAACAGCTTTTCCTTCGGCACTCCGGCAGCGAGAAACGTCTCCTCGGCTTTTTCGCTTAAAACGAGGATGAGGTCCGCGAGGCCGTATTCTTCGAGCGTCTGCTGGCGGGAGACTAGCAGCCTTTGCTTCCAGCCCGCCCAGCCGCGCAGCGCGGCGTTTTCGCGCTCGGTTTTTGTGAGGCGCAGCGGGAGTTCGCGGCCTTTGTGCCGATGCCAAGTTGGAATCTCCAAGATCGAGGGAATGCCGCGCGTTTTCGCGATGCGAAGTGCGCGCACGCTTTCACCCGTCCAGCCGTGGAAAAGCGACCACGGGCCGCGCGAGAGATGCCGTGCGGCGGCGTGGTCGAGCGCGTGCTTTTTTGCGGCGTAGTAGTGCTCGCTGCCGAGCGCACTCAGCAGCCGGACGGGATGCCAGCGGAGCGTGGAGATTTTTGAATCCGGGAGATAGCTGCGGTTTTCAAATGCCAGCGCGTGCCACGGCCTGTCTGCGGATTCGAGGGCGCGGAGTGATTCGAGGGCGACGGCGTCGAGGCCGGAGCCGCCGATACGTGCGCTCGTGGCGTATAAAATTGGTGGGCTGTCGCTCAATGGATTTGCGCCCATGCGGATGCCGGATGCTGCGTTGCCGCGCAACACTGCTTTTCTGCCAAAGCCCGCTTGCCGAGTTTGGGCACCCTGCTACAACGCTCGAAAATATGGGACGTCAATGGCTCCAAGCAAAACGTGAAGTCGCGAACCTGCGCAAAGGCGCAGTCGTGGGGAAACTTACCAAGGAAATCGCAGTCGCTGCCAAACTCGGCGGCCCGGACCCTGCGCTCAATGCGCGGCTTTTTGCGGCGATGGAAAAGGCGCGGAGAAACTCCGTGACCCGCGACGCAATCGAGCGTGCGATCAAAAAAGGCGCGGGCCTGGGCGACGAGAAAATGGTAATGGAGCACGTCGTCTTCGAGGGCTACGCGCCGCACAAAGTGGCCATCATTGTGGAGGTGCTCACCGATAATAACAACCGCACCGCGCCGGAGCTGCGCGTCCTTTTCAAAAAAGGACAGCTCGGCACGCCGGGCAGCAACAAGTTCCTCTTCGATCACGTCGGTCTTGTGGAAGCGCATCACGCCGACGCGACACGCGACATCGAGGAAGCGGCAATCGAGGCCGGTGCGCAAAACGTCGAGCTGCTCACACACGATCAAAACGAAGACATCCCCGCAGGCGCACACGGCGCGAAATTTATCACCGAACGTGCCGATGTGGCGGCGGTTTCAAAGTGGCTCAGTTCAAATGGCTGGTCGGTCGTGACGAGCGAATTTGGCTACATCGCAAAAAACTTCCCCGAACTCTCGGACGAGCAAATGTCCGAAGTCGGCGAGTTCCTGCAATCCTTCGAGGACCACGACGACGTGCATCGCGTCTGGGCCGCGATTCAGTAGCGCAGTTGCTGCGACGAAGGCGTCGCACAACGGCACCTCAAGCCTGCGGCGGCTGGCTGGGCATCTGCACCTGCACGACGGGCACTGGGTAGCGGAGCATGAGCTGGTCATCTATGTAGATTTCGATGTGATACACGCCAAGTTCCTTGAACTGGATGCTGGTAAAAACATTTACGTTCGTCGCCATCGCTTCCATTTCCTTGAGGCGGAAAGTGACGGAGCTTTCGCCGAGGATTTTTTCATCCGGCGCGAGGAGCTTGGCGGTCTGCTTGAATTCCCCCACCCCATTGCACCAGCGCGTCCAAAGACAGAGCTTTAGAAAGCCGATGGGGACTTGTGGAGCTGGGACCGCGTTGATGACTCCGACGAGCGTTTGCATCCCGGTAATTTCGCGGCGGATGTCTTCGCAGAGGATGGATGCCTGACAATTTGGAAGTACGTATTTATCGAACACAGCGCGTGCTTATGTGAGGGCGGGCGGGGCGTCAACGGGCCACTTGCAAAGCTCCACGCGGGAATTGCCTTTCGCGGTGGCTGCGAGTTTCATCTTTGGGCAGATGGACTGGTCGCAGCTTATTTTCATTTCCGTGGCGATTGCGGTTGTTGCCTTTCTTTATTCGTCGGTGGGTCATGCCGGGGCTTCGGGGTATGTTGCGGTGATGACGCTGTTTGGTTTTGCGGGCAACTTCATCAAGCCCGTTGCGCTGGTGCTCAATATCTTGGTGGCCTGCATTGGTGCGTTTCAATTTTGGAAGGCGGGGCATTTTTCATGGCGGCTGTTCTGGCCGTTTGCGGTGCTTTCCGCGCCTCTGGCATTTTTCGGAGGGAGCCAGAAATTGAGTGATTCCCACTTCAAGCTGCTGGTCGGCGTGGTGCTGCTTTTTTCGGCGGTGCGGTTATTTTTTCGCAAGGGCGACCCGGCGGAAGTTTCGCCGCCGCAGCTGCCGCTGGCGCTGGGAGTGGGAGCGGGCGTCGGGTATTTGGCCGGACTTACGGGGACGGGCGGCGGGATTTTTCTCACGCCGCTTTTGTTGTTCTGTGGCTGGGCGCGGGCGCGGGCGGCGGCGGCGGTTTCGGTGATGTTCATTTTGGTAAATTCGATGTCGGGGCTGGCTGGGCATTTTTACAGCGGGAAGTCTGTGCCGGAGTTTGCGTGGGGAATCGCAGTGGCTGCGGTGTGTGGCGGTGCGCTCGGTTCGCAGTTGGGCAGCAGGCGTTTTCCGGTCCGCGCTATTTCGCTGCTGCTTGCGGCAGTGCTGATCATTGCGGGCTTGAAATTGATCCTCGCCGGACGAGCATAGTCACCGTGCGGTTTTTTATTTCCCAACCCAGCAGCTTTTTGCGCCTCGCGCTGTGGCTTTTTTTTGCGTGGGGGAGTGCGTTTGCGCAGTCCGTGGATGCGCAGCCGGAGGTGAAATGGGGCGTGGGTCAGTGGATTTGGGCACCAGAGACGCATGACAAGCAGACGTGCCGACTGTGGAATGCGTTCGAGATTCCCAGCGGCGCAGAAGTCGCGGCTGCGCGGCTGCGCATCTCGGTGGATAACGGCTACCGGCTGGTCCTGAATGGCCGCGAACTCGGCACCGGCAGTGATTGGCGGAGCATCACGGAGTATGACATCAGCCTGCTGCTCAAGCCGGGCCGTCATGTGCTGGCGGTGGAGGCGTTTAATGACAATCGCGAGGCCGGTATGCAGTTTGGGCTGAGGATCAATCTTAAGGATGGTCGCGAAATCAGCATGTATTCCGATTCAAGCTGGCGCATCGCGCCAAACGACGAACGCGGCTGGGAGAGCAAGCGCGAGGCTCCGCAGTTTTGGAGAAAATCGGCGGTGCTCACTGCGGTGATTGCGAGAGGAGATAGCTGGGAAAAACGTGTCCCCACCATGATTGTGCGGGTGCCGAAGTTGCAGCCCATCTTTCAGCCATTTTGGCAGAGCGCGTGGTTTCAGGTCGCGCTTGTCTCCATCGCCGTCCTCGCCGTGCTCGCCTGTCTGCGTTTGATGGCAAAATTATCCGCACAATCCAAAGCGCAAGCCATGCTGCAACTCGAACGCGCACGCATCGCCCGCGACATCCACGATGAACTCGGCGCACGCCTCACCGAGCTGGCGCTCGAAGGCGAAGTCGCGCAGACCGAGCTGCCCGCAGAATCCGAAGTGCGCTCAAAGTTTGCGTCCATTTGCGAAAAGGCGCGCGCCATTTCCATCGCGATGGATGAAGTCGTCTGGGCCATGAATCCACGGCGCGACACGCTTCGCGATTTTGCCGCATTTGCGTGCAAGTTTGCGCAGCGGTTCCTCGCACAGACACCCATCCGCTGTCGGCTCGATGTGGCGGAGGATTTACCCTCTCTTTCCTTCGCCCTCCCAGTGCGGAGAAACTTGCTCCTCGCGGTAAAAGAAGCGCTGAACAACGCCGCCAAATACTCCGAAGCATCCGAGCTGTATTTGCGCATCCATCGCAGCGGCGCGGGCGTTTTAGTCACCGTCGAAGACAATGGACGCGGCTTCGACCCCGCCCAAACAGACCCCACCCGCAACGGAATCACCAACATGACACAACGAATGCAGGACATCGGCGGCAAATGCCGGATCGACGCCAAGCCCGGCGCTGGCTGCCGTGTGGAATTTCATGTGCCACTATCCACTTCCAAAAAAACCTCCGAGCTACCCGCGCCATGATTCCCGACCCAGAGCAAACAACCGATGAAACCAAGCCTCCGATTCATTACCGCGTCGTCCTAGTCGAAGACCAGCCGGAGACTCGCGAGAGCTGGAGCAGGCTCATCTCAGCCCTGCCCGAATTCACCTGCATCTGCACTTATGCAAATGCCGAGGACGCGCTGCGCCACATCCCCGAAGTCCATCCCGACGTCATCCTCATGGATGTCTTCCTCCCCCGCATGACCGGCATCGAATGCACCGCCCGCCTCAAAGCCATCCAGCCCGGCATCCCCATCATCATGCTCACCGCCTCGGACGAAGACGAAATCCTCTTTCACGCCCTCCAATCCGGCGCAGACGGCTACCTGCTCAAACGCACCAAACCCGCAGACCTCCGCGCCGCCCTGCTCGATGTCCTCAATGGCGGCGCTCCCATGAGCAGCGAGATCGCCCGCCACGTCATCCACTCCTTCCGCAAAAATGGCCCGACGCACGACGAAAACCTCTTCCTCACCTCCCGCGAAGAAGAGACCCTCGTGCTACTCACCAAAGGCTACACCAACAAAGAAATCGCCGAGCGATTAAAATTCAGCGTCGAGACCATCCGCAGCCGCCTCAAGCGCATCTACGAAAAAATGCACGTCCGCTCCCGCTCCGAAGCCGTCGCGTACTACATGGCAAAACAGAACGACTGCGCGGATTTTAGGGACTGCTAAAAGCGCGAAAGAACGCTAAACCAGAATGCCGCCTTTAGCTGATCTCCATCGCGGTTTTCAGGATCAATCAATGGGCTTTCTGCGTTTGCCCACTTTCCAGCGCTCAAGATGTCCTGCGCATTCTCTGCGGATGGCAACTATCAGTCTGACGAATTATCACGCTCCTGGCAGTGACGCCCTGCCATTTTTTATGAAACACCCCGGCTTCGTGTGAGCGTGATGTGGAGGATTTCTGCGGGGGCGGCGGTGCGGATGGGGAACCAGTTGCCGATGCCGTTTGCCACGGCGAGTGCACGGTTTGCTTTGTAGTAAGCGCCGCTCCAGTAGCGGAAAAACATCGGGCCGACGCCGAGGGTTTCGTTGAGCATGAGTTGCCCGCCGTGGGTGTGGCCGGCGAGTGTGAGCGGGATGTCTTCCATCAAATCCCATGCGTGCGGATGGTGCGCGAGCATGAGGCTCCACGCGGCGGGATCGCGCTTTGCGAGCAGCTCCCGCGTGGAGTCCGCCATTTTCCCCTCGCCTCGCGCCCACGGCAGACCGAGCACTTGCACGCGCTGGCCGCGAATGTTTAGCGACGCTGCATCACCGCGCAGGAGATTCAGCCCGCCCTTTTCCGCCTGCCGGTAAAACTCGCTGGGATTATCAATCATATCGTGGTTGCCCTCGCAGGAAACGAGCAGCTCTTTTGCACGCAATCCGCGCACGAGGTCCACCACGGCGGGCATGGCGCGGAGTGAGTCGTTTATGAAGTCGCCCGTCAGTGCGATGATGTCGGGCTTCAGTGCGTTCGTCTCCGCCACGATGCGCTCCATCACAGCGCCGCGCGTCAATCGCCCTGAGTGCAAATCCGTGAGATGCGCAATCGTCAGCCCCTCCAGCGCGGGCGGCAGTGCAGCGATGGGCATGGTGATTTTTCGCACGCGGAAATCATCGAGCTGCCATTCCCCCAGCGCCGCGCCGCCGATGCAAAAAGCGGGAGGCGCAAACGATGCCGCCGTCGCCAGAAAATCGCGCCGCGTCACGCCCTCGCTTGGCGTCGGCGGTGGTGAAGTGCGGCCCAGCTTGCGAGGCAGTGCGCAAATTCCCCGCGCGATTTGCACAGCCAGCCACGGCAGCACGCAAAGCAAGTGCCAGATCATCACCGCCGAGTGCGCCCAGCGCGGGACGGAGTTGTAAAAATCCGCAATCTCCCCGCGAGCCAACAACATCCCAAGCACCGCCACGAACTGAAGCAGCCCCCACACAAAAGCGAGAGAGCGCAGGAGCGGATTGCCCTGCCGCCGCACCGTGAGGGCCAGCCAGAGCAAATCGCCGAGAATCACCGTGCCGAGAATGAAGTAGAAAATCATGAGTCGCCGCGTTTATAGCGCAGAAGATTGGTTCTGCAAACGCGCCTGTCTGGGCATAACTGGAAGAGGGTGATGACGCACGGGCTGCCGCGTGGCACGGGTGCCTCGCCCGTGTCGGTGTCCCGGGACGCCCTCGTCCGGCTCAAAATCAACGGCGCAGCCGCACGAATCAGAAATGCGCCTTCGGCGTTGTGCGGTGCCGGACGCGGCGTCCGGGACACACTCACGGGCGGGGCGCCCGTGCCACGTCGGGCTGCCGCGCCACCGTGCGGCATCACCGACCTTTACTCACCCCGCGCCTGTCTTATCCGGCACTAAGAGCCTTGCCTTGGCGGGAAATTTCATGAAATCCTCGCGACATGCCAATTTTGCTCCGCATCCCGCTGTTCACCGCAATCCTTGCATCTCTCCCGTTCCTTTGCCCGCCAGCTTCCGCTCAGGACGCCGTGCAGACCGAGCTTGCGCAGCTTCGCAAACAGGTGGAGCAGCAGAATGCGAAAATTGATGCGCTGACTGATCAAATTGCACGGCTGAATGTGCGGCTGGATAATGCCGGTCTCATCCCGCCTTCCGCGCTCACCGCCCGGCCTGTCGAGGTCGCAGCGCCTGTGCCGCGCGTGATTGCGGATGCGCCGAAAGTTCACATCGTAGTGAAAGGCGAGTCGCTGGAGAAAATCGCGAAGCAACACGGAACAACCGTTGCCGAACTCCAGAAACTCAATAGCATCAGCGACCCAAAGAAACTTCAAATCGGTCAGCAGCTCGTGCTTCCACCCGAAAAGAAGGAATAGAATCCCAAACTTATGGACGAATCCCAATGGTATCTCCGCAAAGCCCACGACGGCTCGCAATTTGGCCCCATCACTTTCAGCCAGCTCAAGCAATGGGCGGCTGATGCGCAAGTGTCGCCGCTCGACCGCGTCTCCACCGATGAGGAGACGTGGATCAAAGCGCCGATGGTCGCGGAGTTGGAGATGGATTACCTCATCGAAGTCTCCGAGGATCATTTCTACGGACCCACGACCGTCGGGGCGATTCGCGAGTTTTTGCAAGTGGGAGAAATCAGTTACGAGACCTGTCTGACAAACTCGAAAGACGCCTCGCGCTTGCACGTCCGCGATTTGATTCCACCGGTGCCTGAGCCTTCGGAGAATGATGCTGAGACAGCTTTGCCAGGACGCGGAAGCATCCGCATCAACCTGCAACAGCGCATCCGTGAACTCGAAGAAGCCCTGATGCAGGAACGTCGCGCGAGGGAAACCGCCGAGATGCTCGTCGAGAAACTCGAAGCGCAAATCGCGAGAATGACCGAAAGCTAAGTGGGCAAGCGCATCGTAGTAAAATTCGGCTCCGGCATTCTCGCCACGCAGCGCGGTGTGGGGCTGGACCAGCGGCAGTTTGCGCGTCTTTCCCGCGAAGTCTCTGCGCTCGCGAAAGCAGGGCACGAAGTCGCCGTAGTCTCATCCGGCGCAGTCGCCGCTGGGCTGGACGCGCTGGGCCTCAAGGCCCGCCCGGACGATCTCGCCGCCAGACAAGCCTGCGCCGCAGTCGGGCAAGGAAGGCTCATGGCCTGCTACACCGGGCATTTTGCAAAGCACGGATTCACCGTCGCGCAAATCCTCCTCACGCACGGCGATCTCGACAGCCGCATCGCCTACGCAAATGTGCGCACGACGCTCGACCGGCTTTTCGCCAGCGGCGTCATCCCCATCATCAACGAAAACGATACCGTCGCGGTGGAGGAGTTGAAATTTGGCGACAATGATCGCCTCAGCGCCGAAGTCGCGCTGCTCGCAGAGGCGGACTTGCTTATTCTGCTCACAAGCGTCGAGGGATTGCTGGATGCGAAAGGGAAGCTCATCCCGCGTGTGGATGATTTCGAGAAAGTCGCGAAGTTTGTCCGCGATGAAAAAGGACGTCTCAGCGTCGGCGGAATGGCGTCGAAACTCCACGCCGTGCAAATCGCAGTCGAAGCCGGAATCCCCACCGTCATCGCCAGCGGACGCACCGCCGGGCCGATGCTTCGCGCCGCCGAGGGCAAGCCAGCGGGGACGTATTTTCCGCCGCAGGTGGGAACTTCAGTGGGCAGTGATCAGTCGCAACCGTAGGAGCGACATCAACTCGCTTGCGTTTCGTCATTCGTCATTTCCAGCAGCTACACTGCGAGGCGCAAATTCGGATCAATGTCTGTGGAGAGTGGACTCGTTTCGCCTGCGGCTAGGCGCAGGCTGGCGACGTAGCCGATCATTGCGGCGTTGTCGGTGCAGAGGGAAGGATCGGCGAGCAGGAGCTGGAGACCCGCTTTATTGCAGGCTTCGGCGAGCTTTTCGCGCAGGCGCGTGTTGCAGCTTACGCCGCCGCTTACCGCGATAGTATCGCGGCCTGTTGTTCGCGCGGCGCGGATGCTTTTTGCCACGAGCACATCCACGACGGCTTCCTGAAACGACGCGCAAACATCGGCGATGGAAAACTCTGCGAGCTTGGGCAGCAGATAGCGCACGCTTGTTTTCAGCCCGCTGAAGCTGAATGCGAAGTCGGCGGAGTGCAGCATCGAGCGCGGGAAATCCACGGCCTTGGGATTTCCGTCGCGGGCGAGTTTGTTCACGTTTGGACCGCCGGGATACGGCAGGCCGAGCAGCTTGCCGACTTTATCAAAAGCCTCGCCTGCTGCGTCGTCCACGGTCTGCCCGAGAAGCCGGTAGTCTGCGACAGCGCGAATATCCACGAGCATCGTATGGCCGCCACTCACGATAAGGCCGATGGCCGGGCGAGGTCCGCCATTGCCGAAAAATGGCGAGAGCAGATGGCCCTCCATGTGATTCACGCCGAGGAATGGTTTTCCAAAACCGACGGCCAAACCCTTTGCCACAGCCATTCCAATCATCAGCGAGGTCGCGAGGCCGGGGCCGCGTGTGGCGGCGAAAGCATCCACTTCGCCGAGCGAAATCCCGGCGCGGGAAAGTGCGGCATCGAGCGTGGGGCGGAGCATTCGCAGATGGCTTCGCGACGCCACTTCCGGGACTACGCCGCCCGTCACTGCGTGCAGCGCGATTTGCGAGGCGACTTCGCTGGCGAGCAACGTGTCGTCGCGGAGGATCGCGACGGCGGTTTCGTCGCACGAGCTTTCGAGAGCGAGGACGGTCACGCGAGTTACTGCGGCTTGCGCGACTGGAAGACGAGCACGCCTTTCAGCGCATCTACTGCGCGGTCGAGCTGTGTGTCGCGGAAGCCGGCGAGTTCTTTTTTCCGCTGTTCATCCGTGAGGTCTTCGCGGCGCGAGATCATGAGCTGGCGCTCCTGTTCTGGTGCCATCGTCGCGCGGATGGTCGGCTTGATTCCCACTTCGTGAATCGTGTTATGGCTGGGCGTGTAATACTTCGCGGTAGTGAGGCGGATCGCCGAGCCATCGGGCATCGGCACGACGCTTTGCACGCTGCCTTTTCCAAAGCTCGTCTCGCCCACGATGATTGCGCGGTTCGTGTCCTTGAGCGCTCCCGCTGCGAGTTCGCTGCCGCTTGCGCTGCCGTAATTGATCAGCACGGCGACGGGATACGACTGCCGACGACGCAGGCCGGGATTCGCTTTGTATTCCCCTTTTTGGGAACCCACGCGGCCCTCGGTGGTGCATACGACGGTGCCCGGCGGGAGGAACATACCGGCGGTGTCCACGGCTGTCTGGATGAGGCCGCCGGGATTAAACCGCAGATCGATTACGAGTGCCTGCATTCCTTTTTTCTCCAGCTCATCGAGTTTCCGCGCAAGCTCCTCGGAAGTCGGTGCGTTGAACTGCGTGATGCGCACGTAGCCGATTTTCAGCTCCGGTGCGCCGGGGTCGGTCGGCAGGATTTTCGCGTCCTTCACGCTCCACACTTTGATCTCCTCGCGGATCATCTCGAACTCTTTGATCTCCTTCGTCGCGGGCCGCAGAACTGTGAGCGTGATCTTCGTGCCCACTGCGCCGCGCAGTTTTTCCGAAGCCTCGTTGAGGTCCATTTTCTCCGCGCTTTTCCCGTCAATCTTGATGATCTGATCGCCCGGCATGATGCCCGCTTTGAACGCCGGCGAATCCTCCATCGGCGAGACCACGATGAGGTCGCCGTTGCGCTCGGTGACGTGGATGCCCAGCCCTCCGAACCTGCTGTCGGTCATCTCCTTCATGTTATTGAAATTCTCCGGCTCCATGTATTGCGAATGCGGGTCGAGGCTCTGGAGCATTCCCCGCAGCGCAGCGCTCATCAGCGCACGATAGCTCACCTTTTTCTCATCCACGTAATCCTTGCGGATGAGCTGCATCGCCCGCGAAAGCACCTTGATGTTTTCGTAGGGCGAATCGGCTTCCGCTTTCCCCGCGACTTCCTGCGCAAAGGAAGTGCTGAAAAATGCGGCAAAAGCTGCGAGCAACGTAGCGGCTGGACGGAGTTTCATCGCTGCGCAACTTAGCAACATCCTGCGGCATGGGAAGCGGGTTGTGCATCCGCCGGAATAAGCCGCGTGCGAAATCGCCGCCCACTTCGATAGTAAGGGTTTCGCACGGAGATTTCAAAAACCCCCGCGTCCGAAGAATTGAAGGAACCAGCTTGTGAGCAGCAGGAAAAGTAACAGAGCACCGACACACAGCAGTAATAAGAGAAGCCGTCTTTGCTGATTCATGACTTTATCAGAATACCCAAGTTCACTGCATGAGCGAGCACCTTGACCTGCGGCTGAAAGGAATCTGGAACAAGACTTGTATTCGGTGTGCAAGAGTCAGCAAAAGCCAGTCACGGCGTGACTGGACTACTTGCTGGGATTGGCGGCATTTTCCACACAGCACAAAACGCCAGACTTGCGGCGGGGCGGGTTCGCGGGGCATATAGCGCGACTTTTTCGCCTACCAATGATTCATCACCAACAGACTCTCGCCGCCAGTGTATCCGTAGAAGGCTCCTCGCTCCACACAGGCGAAAAAGTGATCCTTACCATGCACCCTGCGCCTCCGGGACATGGCCACAAATTCAAGCGCAGCGATCTGCCCGACCAGCCGATCATCGAGGCGCGGATTGATTTTGTGAAGACCGTGGAGCGGTCCACGACTATCGCCGATGGTGCTGTGAAACTGCACACGGTGGAGCATGTGCTCAGCGCACTCACGGGCATGGGCGTGGATAATTGCCTTGTGGAAATGACGGCAAATGAACCGCCCATTGGCGATGGCTCGGCGAAGCCTTACGTGGAGATGATTAAAAAAGCGGGCATCGTGGAGCAGACCGCGCCGCGACTCGTTTATGAAGTCACCGAGCCGATTCATCTGGAGACGAAAACCGGCTCGCTGATGACCATCGTGCCGGATTCTGCCTACCGGATTTCCTGCACAAACGTGGGGCCGGATGGTCGCTTCACACAGTTTTTCTCCACGGAGGTGACGCCCGCGCTTTACGAAAAGGAAATCGCTCCGGCGCGCACGTTCGTCTATTACGAGGACGTGAAACCCCTGATGGACAAAGGACTGATCAAAGGCGGCTCGCTGGAAAACGCGGTCGTCATTCGCGGCGAACAAGTCCTCAGCAAAGAGCCGCTGCGCTTCAAGGAGGAGTTCGTGCGGCACAAGATTCTCGATATTATCGGCGACCTCGCGCTGTTCGGGCGGGCGATCAAAGGGCACGTCATCGCGGTAAAACCCGGCCACGGCCCGAACACCGATCTCGCCAAGGCCATCGCCAAACAATACGCGAAGCAAATGGCGCTCGTGCCGCCATCCGTCACGCCAAAGGGCGGCGAGATTCTCGATGTGAACGACGTGATGAAGCTCCTCCCGCACCGCTACCCGTTCCTCATGGTGGACCGCGTCGTGAGCGTGAACGACGAGCACTGCACGGGCGTGAAATCCGTGACGATCAACGAGCCGTATTTCCAAGGCCACTTCCCCGGCCACCCCGTCATGCCCGGCGTCCTGCAAGTCGAAGCGATGGCGCAAGTCGGCAGCATCCTCCTGCTCCGCACCCCCGGCAACGCGGGGAAAATCGGCTACTTTATGAGCGCCGATGCGATCAAGTTCCGCAAACCCGTCGTGCCCGGCGACACGCTCTTTATCGAAGTAGAGATGACCTCCCGCCGTCGCGGCATCGCCAAGGCAAAAGGCCGCTGTCTGGTAAATGGCGAAGTCGTCAGCGAAGCCGAAATGATGTTCGGAATCGTGGACGCGAAGTAGCCGGGGACGCAGCGTGCGCCTGCTCACAAGGAAGTTCGGCGCCCAAAATGAGCGATAGGGAAGCTTGCTATCGCTCACGGAATACATAATTCTGATTTATAGAAATAACTTCTATCAATCATGACTTGGAACTGGCAGCAATCTGACTGGCCGCATTTTTCGTGGAATGCTGCTCGGTTTGAGAAAGCGGAGCAGTGCTTTCTTGTGCAATCGGGCATCTTTGTCGGGACGGTGAATCATCTCGCAGACGAGGAGCGCGAGCAGATCACGATTGAGGCAATCAGCAATGAGGCGCTCACCACTTCGGAAATCGAAGGAGATATGCTGAACCGCGACAGCGTGCAGTCGTCAGTTCGGCGGCAGTTTGGACTTTTGACCGACAATCGCCGTGTGCAACCGGCAGAACAGGGCATTGCCGAAATGATGGTGAGTCTTTACCGCTCGTTTGCTGAACCACTCACGCACGAAATGCTCTTCGAGTGGCATCGGATGCTCACCAACGGTCGCCGCGATCTCCGCGACATCGGGGAATACCGTTCCCACGACGAGCCGATGCAAGTCGTCTCTGGCGCGATTCACGCGCCGCAGATTCACTTTGAGGCACCGCCATCATCCGCCGTGCCTTCTGCAATGGCGGAATTTATCGCGTGGTTTGAGCGGACAGCCCCGAACGGCGCAACTCCGCTGGATGCCGTGACACGCGCAGGCATCGCGCATCTTTACTTTGAATCCATCCATCCATTTGAGGATGGAAACGGGCGCATCGGGCGTGCGATTTCGGAAAAGGTGCTGGCGCAGAGTCTTGGTCGTCCCACGCTCACAGCGTTGGCAGCTACGATCTTGAGCAAGCGCAAATCGTATTACACCGCGCTCGAAGCCGCGAATCGGCAAAACGAAATTACGCCGTGGCTTGCGTGGTTTGCTGCGACGGTGATTGAGGCGCAGCGAAGGACCATCGCGCAGATCGAATTCGTTCTGCAAAAAACGAAGCTCTTTGATCGTTTTCGCGGGCAGTTGAACGAGCGGCAGGAAAAAGTTTTTTCACGACTTTTTCGCGAAGGACCGGGCGGATTCAAAGGCGGTTTGAGCGCATCAAATTACCGCAGCATCACACAAGCAACGGCGGCGACGGCGACGCGCGATCTCGCGGACCTTGTGAAAAAAGGTGCCCTCACACGCACAGGCGAGCTACGTCACACACGGTATCATTTACCCGTTCCGATCACTCAGATTTCAGCGGTTACGATCCGCGAGAACGGCGACATCGTTTGATGTGAATTTGTCACTTTCACCCTATTCACCTTTTCATCATCCCGCGACGAGCATGGAGAGGACTGCTTTTTGCGCGTGGAGGCGGTTTTCGGCTTGGGTAAAAATGGAGTCTGCGTTGGCTTCGAAGGCGGCTTCGGTGATTTCCAGGCCGCGATAGGCGGGGAGGCAGTGGAGGACGAGGGCACCGGGTTTTGCTAATTGGAGGACTTGTTCGTTGATCTGGTAGCGGGCGAGCTGGGCTTTCCGGTATTCGGATTCTTTTTCTTTGCCCATGCTCACCCACACGTCGGTGTAGAGCACATCGGCATTGCGGCACGCGGCTTCCATGTCGTCGGTGATCACGAGGCGTCCGCCATTTACGTTTTCGTAAGTGCCCGGCCCGCCGTTTCCAGCGGGGAATGCTTTGCGCACCACGGCGGGGTCGGGCTGGTATTGCACGGGCGCGGCGATGCGCAGCTCGAAGTCCAGTTTGCTCGCCGCCCACATCCACGAAACCGGCACATTGCACGCGCCATCGCCGATGAAAGTGACCGTCTTTCCCGCGAAGCCGTCGCGCATTTCAGCGACCGTCTGGAGGTCGGCGAGAATCTGGCACGGGTGCTCGGAATCGGTGAGCGCGTTCACGGTGGGGATGCCGCTGTAGCGGGCGAAATCCTCCACGTCGGATTGGGCAAATGTGCGGATCACTGCTCCCTGGCACATGCGCCCGATCACGCGCGCAGTGTCGGAAATCGGCTCGCCGCGCCCGAGCTGGATGTCATCCGCAGCGAGGAAAAATACATCGCCGCCCAGCTCGCGGATGCCCACCTCGAAGGAGACGCGGGTGCGCGTGGAGGATTTGGAAAACATGAGTGCCCAGCACTGATGACGCAGCGGATGCTTATCGAGTCGGCCCCGGTTCACCTTCATCGCGTGCGCGAGTTCGAGGATGGCGAGGATTTCTTCGCGTGAGAGCGATTCGATGGAGAGCAGATGTTTCATATCCTGTCTGGCTGTTGGAAAAAGAGGCGGAAGATGAGCGGCCCGCCTTTGCTTGCAAGTTACATTTTCGCGCTTTGCGGGATTCGCGCAGCAAATGATTTGAATCCGGTGATGAACCCGAACGCAGCGATAAGCTCGTCGCAACTCACGCCGCCCCCGGCGTGAACACTTCTTCCGCGCAGCGCTATGTGACGCTTCGCGTGTGCTGCAATCACGCCGGGGGCGGCATGAGCTACGACTGGCTTGCGACGACCGCAGGGCAATATGACTTTTCCGATCAATCGCGGCGTTCGGGAATCAGGAGCACTTTCTCCAGTCTGAAAACTACTCCGCTAGCAGCTTTTCGATCTTTGCCTTCAAATCGCGCCGTGCATCCATATCCACGACGATGCCTTTTTTGTTCACCAACCAAACGCTTGGGATGCCGGTGATGCCGAATCGCTTCACAAATTTGTTATCCCAGCCGGACTCGTCGAAATACTGCGGCCATGCCATTTTCTTTTGTTTGATGACCTTTTTCAGGTCCTCTTTTTCCTCATCCAGCGAGATGCCGATGACCTCGAAGCCTTTGTCTTTGTAAGCCTCGTAAGCCTCGATGACTTTCGGCATCTCGACCATGCACGGGCCGCACCATGTGGCCCAAAAGTCCACGAGCACGACCTTGCCGCGCATTTTTTCGAGGTCCACTTCCCGCCCGTCGAAGGCGGTAAATTTCAAGTCGAGCGGTTTGATTTTCACTTCCGCTTTGGTCTTCAGCGCAGCTTGTTTGTCCCGTGCGAGGTCCGCGACGGCTTTGTCCTTGCTCGCAGCGAGTTCCGCGAGGAGCGCGTCGAGCCGCTCCGGTGCTAGTTCTTCCACGAGGTCCACATGGTTTTGCGAAATCATCACCGCGTCCTTGTAGTCGGGATTTGCTTTGGAAAATGCCGCAGCGTCTGCCTCCCAAGTCGCCAGCGGGATGCGTTTTTCAAACACCTCGCCAAACATAAATTCCAGCCGTGTCGCGCCCGTCTCGACTTTGACTTCCGGCGGCGCATCTGCGGCAGCGAGGATTTCGTCGAAAATAGTCAGTGGCGTCACATCCTTCGGCACAGGCATCCCCGCTACCTCGCGCATGGAAAGCATCATCGCCTCGTGGAAACGAATCTGCCAGCGCAGCGGATGTTCGGGATAATGCTGCCTGAACTTCGCAGCGATGGCGTCCACGCTGACG
>JANMLS010000075.1:0-14210 GCA_031372675.1 Verrucomicrobiaceae bacterium | reverse complement strand
AAAGATGATGATGATGAAGGATGGGAAATCCATGATGATGGAGAAGGAGATGATGATGACAAACGGCAGTAAGGTGATGACCGACGGTGCTGTGATGGCCAAGGACGGCGGCAAGACTATGCTGAAGGATGGCGACATGCTGGACATGGACGGCATGATGATGAAGCCCGCGATGATGAAACCGAAAATGTAATTTCACCCAACAACCAATGCTTACAAGGCGGAGTCGGCATCAAAAAGTGCCGACTCCGCCGCAAGTATGTAATAACCTACGCCTATGTTTGACCTGAAATCCGAAATGACCCCGGAATCCGTTTATCGCAACCGGCGTTTTTTCATAAAATCCTCTATTTATGGAGGCTCCGCACTGGTCACTGCCGGGCTGTTCAAAGCCTTCGCGCCAAGGACAGAAATGGTGAATAACAATGCCGCTCTGGCTGTTGCGGCGGAAGATTACTCTTACCCAAAGCTGGGGACTGAAGACCCACCCAACAGCTTTACCGAAATCGCCTCCTATAATAATTACTACGAGTTTTCGACGGCGAAATCGGAGGTGGCCGAAGCCGCCAAAAACTTCAAAACCGACCCGTGGAAGCTGGAGGTGGGAGGACTGGTAAAAAACCCACTCACGCTTGATTTGGGCGGGATTTTGGAGATGCGCTTGGTGGAACGCATCTATCGGATGCGCTGCGTGGAGGGCTGGTCCATGGTGATTCCTTGGGTCGGCTTCCCGCTCCGTGATCTTTTGCAGCAAGTCGAGCCGACTGCGGAGGCTAAATATGTTGCCTTCCAGAGCTACTACGACATCGCCCAGATGCCCAATTCCGGCTCCGCTGGCATCCCGCTTCCCTACGTGGAAGGCCTCCGGCTCGACGAGGCGATGCACCCACTTACGCTGATGGCCACCGGGCTTTATGGCAAAGCGCTGCCGAATCAAAATGGCGCACCCATCCGCTTGGTGGTTCCTTGGAAATACGGCTTCAAGGGAATCAAATCCGTCGTAAAAATCACGCTTACCGCTACGCAGCCGCCCTGCACTTGGACCATCGCCAACCCGGAAGAATATGGTTTTTACTCCAACGTGAACCCCAGCGTCGCGCATCCCCGCTGGTCGCAATCCAAGGAGCAAAGAATCGGCGAAACCTTCAAGCGTCCGACGCTCATGTTCAACGGCTACGCCGAACAAGTCGCCTCGCTGTATGCGGGGATGGACTTGAAGACGAATTTCTAAAACGCGCCACACGACATGAAAGAAGTCTCACTCAAAAACGACGCGCCATTTCAGGAACGACTCATCGCCTTAAACGCCCTCCTGCCAGCCGCGCTCGTGGCTTGGTATTGGCAGCGTGGGCAACTAGGGGCGAATCCGGTCGAGTTCACCACACGGATGACCGGGGTGATGTCGCTGGTTTTTCTAGTCATCACCCTGCTCGTCACGCCCCTGCGAAAGCTCTTTGGCTGGGGCTGGCTGGCCAAGCTGCGCCGAAGTCTCGGTCTGTATGCGTTTTTCTACGGCATGGCGCACCTGGCGACCTACTTGGTTTGGGACCGCAATCTCGACATCCTCTCCGTGCCCGGTGATGTGTGGCTGCGCCCATTCATCGCCGTTGGGATGGCGGCATTTGTGCTCATGGTGCCGCTCGCCGTCACATCCACGAACGCGATGATCAAAAAGTTGGGCGGTAAAAAATGGACGCTGCTCCACAAGCTCACCTACCCGGTGCTCATCGCGGGTGTGGTGCATTATTGGATGATCGTGAAATCCGACATCCGCTGGCCGCTCTTTTTCGCAGCACTGACAGCGATTCTTCTGAGCTACCGGATTTTTGATTTCCTGAAAAAGAAAACTCCAAAGCCCGCTCCTTCAAAAACCGAAGCGTGAGCGAGGAGCGGCAAATTCATCCACCGCATTCGGGCTAAACGGGAATAATCCGCAGTGTAACGCCTCATAGATTATATGATACGCCACTTCATTCCTTTTCTGATTTTGCTCCAATTCGCTGGCTGCAACGCCATCAGCAATTCCCAGCCAGAGGAAGTAGGGAAAGTAAAATGGGGGCGCGATTTGGATGCTGCACTCGCAAGTAGCAAAGCAACAGGGAAGCCGATCTTTGCCCTCTTTCAAGAAGTCCCCGGCTGCTCGGGCTGCAAACAATTTGGCCGCGACGTTCTATCAAACCCCTTACTGGTAGAGGCAATTCAGTCCGAGTTCACTCCGCTGCTGATTCATAATAACCAGCCCGGCAAAGACGCGGAGGTAATCAAGCGATTCGATGAGCCTGCCTGGAACTACCAAGTAGTGCGCTTTTTGGATGAAGAGGCAAAAGACATCATCCCGCGCCAGGACCGCGTGTGGGAAGTTACGCCACTCGCAGAGCGGATGATGACGACTCTCACCAATGCAAAGCGCCCCATCCCGCCTTATCTACCACTCATAGCCAGCGAACACTCCGGGCGACTAAAGCAGGCGGTTTTTACCATGGGCTGTTTTTGGACGGGAGAAGTGGGACTTGGAAAAATAGAAGGCGTTGTTACCACAGAAGCCGGTTTTATGGCCGGTCGCGAAGTAGCAATGATTCACTACGATCCCAGCATCATCACACTGCCCGCACTCATCGCCACTGCGGAAAAAGTGAAGTGCGCAAGAGCCGTAGCCGTGCCCGCCGCCGAAGCCACTACGGAACTCAAATCCCGGCTAAAAGTGGACGTGATTTCCGGCTATCGAGCAGCCCCTGCTGATGACCAGAAATACCACCTGCAATCCACAGCTTTTGCGAAGCTCACCTTGTCGCCCGCTCAGGCCACAAAAGTGAACGCATGGCATCTCAGCGACCCAAACAAAGCCCGCAGCTTCCTGACTCCCAAGCAGGCCGAAGAAAGTAAGCAGCCTCAACGCTGAACGCCGCCCTCGGCGTGAGCTACGACTGGTTGACATGCGCATAGGAAGGCTCGCCTTTCATCTTCAATCGCGGCTTTCTGGAAATTATAGGAAATCTCCTCAGACGGGCGCACCCCGGCACGTTGGCTGCTAAGTAAGATGCTACAACCCAACCAACCATGCAGAAATACAACGACACCACTGCGACCCTCGATATTTCGGATAGTTTCACGGCGGCCATGCCTTCTATGGAAAAACGCAAGGTGCTGCTGCTTGAGGACGATCCTCAGTTTCGCGACATCATTCAGGATTTCATGACGGAGAACGGATTCGACACCGTTGCGGTCCAAAACGGCGTCGAAGGCGTGCACCAGATTCTCGCCAGCGATTTCGAGATTATCCTTTGCGATATGATGATGCCCACGCTGCCGGGCGACATGTTCTATCGCGCCGTGGAAAGAATGCGCCCGCACCTCTGCGACCGCTTCATTTTCATCACCGGCCATCGTGGAAATCCCAAGGTGAACGAATTCATCAAAACCGTGAACGGCACCATCCTCACAAAGCCCTTCCACGTCGAAGACCTGCTGGAAATGATCGCATTCGTGCAAGTGCGCATGGCGATTCATTGAGCCGGGCGGGGTTTCCTTCTCGACCTGCTGAGATGTGGTGAAAAATGGTAAGCTGTGCTCCGCATCGTTCCACTGCTGAGGATTCCCAGTTGCTCGGTCAGCAAAAACCGGAAAAAGACACGCCATGATCCGGACGCGCAAGGAACTCGAAACCGCCGAGGCTGCGATGCTCGCGCCTTTCGCGCAAAAGTCCGGCGACTCTCGCGGGCGGATTTATCAAAAGCGCAAACATCCCACGCGAAACGAGTATCAGTGCGACCGTGCGCGAATCATCCACAGCCGCGCATTTCGTCGGCATGAGTTTATCGATCCATTGCGGCGTTCGGTTAAATTTGATGCCGCCACTCTGCTCGCGCTTGACTCGCGAGAGCCTGCCAGCGCACAAGGACGCCCCCCTTTTTCATAACCAATAAACACACTACTATGCGCTTCGGTATCAATTCCTTCCTCAATGTAAGTCCATTCGTCACTGCGAGCAGTTCGCTTTTTAAGCAATACGTGAAATGGGGCTTCGACACGGTTGAGATTCCCGTGGAGGACCCTTCGCACATTGATCCCGCCGCCGTGAAAATCGCTGCGGATAAAGCGGGCCTCAAAATCGGGTCGGTCTGCGCCTGCATGGGGCCGGGCCGGGATTTGCGCGGCACGCCAGCGGAGCAGAAGACGGCTTCCGACTATATTCGCACGCTCATCGATCAGGCTGTCGTGATGGGCTGCCCCAAAATCATCGGGCCGCTTTACTCCGTCGTGGGACTCATCGGCGCGCACGACGATGCGACGCAGAAAAAGCACTTCGACCTCGTGGTGAAAAACCTCAAGCCCCTCGCGAAGTATGCGGAGAAAAAAGGCGTGCAGCTTTGCATCGAGCCGCTGAACCGCTTCGAGACGGATTTCCTCAACACCTGCGACAAGGGCCTCAAGCTCATCAAAGCCATCGGCAGCAAAGCCGTGAAGCTGCACCTCGATACCTTCCACATGAACATCGAGGAAAAAAACCAAGCCGCTGCGATTTTGAAGGCTGGCAAAAACCTCGCCCACTTCCACGCCTGCGGCTGCGACCGTGGAACGCCCGGAAACGATCACATCGACTGGAAGCCCATCGTCGCCGCGCTCAAAAAGATCGGCTACAACGGTGACGTGGTGATTGAGTCGTTCACGACGGATGTAAAAGTCATCGCCCGCGCCGCCGCCATCTGGCGCAAGATGGAGCCGACGCGCAACGAGATCGCCACCAAGGGCCTCAAAAATATGCACAAGTTCTTCGGCAAAAAATAGTAGTCCGGTCACGCCGTGACCGGGTGCGCGATTTGCATGTTCCGCATTGTCAAACTGCGCGAAGCGGCCTAGCCAAATCGTATGAAACGCCTCCTCGTTCTCGTCATTGCCCACGCACTTCTCGCAAGCCTCCCTTCGGCCAATGCGCAGGAGATCATCATCCGCCACATCGGGGAGATGAAAAAAGAGCCGCTCGCGCTGGATGCGTTCTTCGAGCCGGGCAAACTTTGGAGCCTCACCCCAGCGCAGCTCGAATCGGAATGGAAAGGCAAAGGATTCCAGTGGGCCTCCGAGCAGACCAAAGATCGCGGGATATTTCGCAGGAGCAAACGGGGATTCGGGCCTTCGGAGCTTACCCTTTTCAAAAAAGCCCACACAGCCGAGGAAGCAGTATTCCAATTTACCGACGGCAAACTCTCCACCGTGGTGTTCCAGATTTGGAATAAAGGAGACTCCGACCGCCCGGACATCTCCCAAGCGGACTTCACGAAAATCGTCTCCGACTTTGTGAAGTCACTCAGCGAAAGCATCACCCCGCGCTACAACAACCTCGGCAAAGACCAAGCCAGCGCCGCAAAAAGCGAGCGGCTCCAGTGGATCGGAAAAGAAACCATCGCCCAGCTCGAATACATCGGCGGGAAGGAAAAAATCCGCGATCCTTTTACAGGCCGCGAGAAGACTGGCACGAACTTCCAGGGCGAATTCATCCGTCTGCGACTCTTCTCTTCATCGCATAACAAAGTAGGCGGAATCGCTGCGGCGAGTACAGGCGGCAGCGTCACCGTGGCCCGCTCCGACCTTGCCAAAAAAGTCACACGCGACCCCGGCGGCGACGTATTCATCCCCAAAATCCCGATGGTGGACCAAGGCGAGAAAGGCTACTGCGCAGTCGCCACCGCCACACGCGTGCTCAACTACTACGGAGTCCCCGCCGACCAGCATGAAATCGCAAAAGTCTCCGGTAACAATGCCGGCGGCGGCGGCACAAACCCCGACGAAATGGAGGACGCGATGAAAAAGCTCCAAGGCAAATACAAGATGCGCTTTCAGGCCCTCGAAGATCGCGAATACTCCAGCAGCAAATACAAACGCTTTCTCTCCAGCTACAACCGCGCTGCAAAAAAGCTAAACAAGCGCGTTCTCGACACCGAGAACTACCAATTTTTCCTCGAAGGACTCGACGCCGACGTGATGCGCGAAGTGAATGGCAAAGGGCAGGTGTTCGAGAAGTTTATGCGAATCGTCCGCGAGAATATCGACAAAGGCGTTCCTGTTTTGTGGGGCCTGCAACTCGGTAAATACCCGGAAAATGGAGACAAGCCGAAACAATCTGGAGGCGGCCACATGCGGCTCATCATCGGCTACAACATGACCAAGGGCGAAATCATCTTCAGCGACTCATGGGGTTCCGGCCATGAAATGAAGCGGATGCTCTCCGCCGACGCCTCCGCAGCAACAATGGGCCTCTACGCGATGACGCCCTCGAATTAGTCATCCCCTCGCCCGCCGTGCCGCCAGCACTTTCACGGCTGCACCAGCCGCCAGCGCCAGCAGTAAAAGTGCGCCCGTGAGTATTCCCGAAAGCTCCCGCGAGACGCTCGAAATCGAAAGGATGCGCGATAGACCGTTTGACAAAATCGCCACCGCCGCCACTCCCAGCAGCGTCCCGTAAATACTTCCCACTCCGCCGAAAATACTCGTCCCGCCAAGCACCACCGCCGTGATTGCCGCAAGCTCGTAGCCCATCCCCGCATTTGCCCGCGCCTCCGTCACACGCGATACAAAAATCACCGCAGCCAGCCCCGCCACAGCTCCAGCCATCGTGTAAGCCGTAGCGATTCGCCGCTCCACCGGGATTCCGGCAAACCGCGCTCCCTCCGGCGAAAACCCAATCGCCCGCACCGACCGCCCAAACGTCGTGCGATGCACCAAAAACCAAATCCCCACCGCCACCACTACAAACACCCAAGCTTGCACCGGCACGCCGAGAAAAAAACCATTCCCCAGTGCGAGAAAATTCTCCGGCAGATTCGTGTAAGCCTTCGTCCCTTCCGTGAACGCCTCCGCCAGTCCGCGAAATAGCGAAAACGTCCCCAGAGTCACAATCAAAGGCGGCAACTTTAGCCGCGTAATCAGCGCCGCATTCAGCCCGCCGCCAATTGCGCCCACGGCCACCGCACTCACCGCCGCCGCCCACGGAGAAAGCCCCGCATCCTCCCACAACATCCCGAAAACGACCGCGCAAAGCCCCATCAGCGAAGCTACGGAAAGATCAATCCCGCCCGTGAGAATCACCGGCGTCATCACCAATGCCAGCAGGCCGATTTCCACCGACTGCCGAACGATGTTCGCCACATTATCCCCCGTGAGAAACTTCCTCCCGAAAGCGTTGAAGAAAATGACTTCCAGCACGATGACGACGAGCAGCACCATCTCATGACGCAGCAAAGCGGGCTTCAATTTTTTCCCAAGCGACATACCCAAAAAAATTGGCTAGCGGCTGCGTTTGGCGGAGAGGACTTGCTCGATTTGGCCGAGCGGGAGGCAGTTCACTACATCGTCGCGAGTGAGCCAGCCTTTGCGGGCGGCACCGATTCCGAAGGAGACAAAGCCGAGGTGCGAGGTGTGGTGTGCGTCGGGGTTGATGGCGCATTTTACGCCCTTCGCTTTTGCGGCGGCCCAATGCCGCCAGTCCATATCGAGGCGGCGCGGGTTGGCGTTTAGCTCGATGATGGTGCCGGTGGCTGCGGCTGCGGCGATGATTGCGCCGATGTCCACGGAGTAGCTGTCGCGTTGGAGCAGGAGCCGCCCGGTGAGGTGGCCGAGCATGGTGACGTATTTGTTTTCCATCGCGCGGATGATGCGGGCCGTCATCTCGGCTTCCGGGAGCTGGAATGATGCGTGGACGCTGGCGACCACGTAGTCGAGCTGCGCCATAATTTCGTCGGGAAAGTCGAGGCTGCCGTCTTTGTGAATATCCACCTCGCTGCCTGCAAAGATGCGGAAGGAGCCTTTGTATTCGGCATTCAAAGTGCGGATTTCTTCGAGCTGTGCGAGGAGGCGTTTTTCATCGAGGCCGCGTGCTTGGAAGGATGCCTTCGAGTGGTCGGCGATGCCGAGATATTGCATCCCGGTTTCCTGCGCAGCCTCGGCCATTTCGCGCAGGGAATTGCGGCCATCGCTGGCGGTGGTGTGGTTGTGAAAACACCCGCGTAGGTTTTCCAGCTCGATGAGGCGCGGGAGCGTGTGATCTTCGGCGGCTTTGAATTCACCGTGGTTTTCGCGCAGCTCCGGCTCGATGTAATCAAGGCCCAGCGCACGGTAGAGGTCTTTTTCCTCGCGGATTTCGGGAATTGGTTCTGGAGCGACGCGGGGCTTTTCGTCCGGGCCGAGCCGGTATTCGTTGAGCGTCCATCCGCGTGAAAGCGCACGCTGGCGCATGACGATGTTGTGCTCTTTGGAGCCGGTGAAGTAGTTCAGCGCGAATGCAAACTGGTCATCGGAAACCACGCGCAAATCCGCCTGGATGCCGCTCTTTAGCCGCACGGAAGATTTCGTCGCGCCGTGCGCCATGATGCTCTCGACCATCTCGTGCTTCACAAAGAAATCGCTCACGACCTCGGGCGATTTCGTGGAGACGAGGAAATCGAGATCGCCGCATGTCTCGCGCTTTCGGCGGAAGCTGCCGCAAGCTTCGACGCGGATGACTTCGGAGAGCGAACGCAAATCCTCCAGCATTTGCCCGGCATCGGAAGTGACATCGCCAATGCGGAATCGGCCCGCGTGTTTTTTGGAATCCTCGATGGCTTTGAGGATGTTGGCCGCAGTCTTTGCGCCAAAGCCTTTCAAGCCAGCCACGCGCCCGTCTTTGCATCCCGTCTCCAGCTCAGGAACGGTCGTGATACCGAGTTGCTCCCATACGGCTTTGATCTTCTTCGGCCCCATTCCGACGATGTCGAACATGCCGAAAATTCCGGGCGGAAACTCGGCTTTGAGGATGTTGTAATACGCGGAATTTCCGGTGAGGACGATTTCGGTGATCCTCTCCGCGATTCCTTTTCCCACGCCCTCGATGGCATCCACTTTCCCCTCGCCAACGACCTGCGAAAGGCTGCCGGAGAAAGTTTCGATTCCCCTCGCTGCATTTTGGTAGGCGCGAATTTTGAAAACATTCTCGCTCTTCAGCTCGAGCATCGTAGCGATGTGCTCAAGGATTTCGACAACTTGCTCCTTCGTGATTTCAGCCATGCAAGGAAGCTATCGGTTTCACTGGCGCAGATGCCAGAAAGGAAATCCGACTCGGCTTAAAACTCGCCTTCGATCTCCAGCATGTCGTTCGGGAGCAGCTTGGGATCGAGTTCAGGGTTTGCTTTGATTGCTTTGCGGCTGTGCTTTGAAAGCTGATTGTTGCGAGTGAGGCGAACTGTGTCTTCGGCCCACTCGGTAGGCCCGCCAGCACTGCTGATCGCCCCGGAAAGTGAAAGAGTTTGCGACCAGATTTGCCGCCCAGGTCCACGCACGGCACCGCCGACGATGACGAACCGCTGCTGCTGCATCGTGTTGATGTTGATGTTTGCGACGGAAAAAACTTTTTGCTCGATGAGCTGCTTTTCAATCGCGGCGCTAAGTTGTGCGGGAGTCAAACCAGCGGCCTTCACTCGGCCAATCATCGGGACGGTGACAGTGCCATCGTCCACGGTAAGCTCGATGGCAAACTCGCGAGTATATTCCTCCGGCGGACCACTGAGGCGAAGCTGAATCACATCTCCGTTTTGCATTGCTGCCGTGGAGGTCGCGGCTGGAGCCGCAGTCCGAGGCGCGGCAACAGGCTCTGGCTTTTTGTTGCGGCTGAAGATTCCCTGCGCTTCCGAGAAGGAGGGAAACAGTGCGATGAGGAGGATAAGAAAAGTGCGCATGGTGATTTAGTAGTCGTCGTTGTTGTTTGCGCTCTTGCCCGCTGCGAGCGGTGCTTCGGCGCGATTTTTGGAACCGTAGTATTCCGAGTAGTTCGAGTAGTAGCCGTAGGCGTCGTCGCTCTTGGTATCTACGTTGTTCAGGACCACGCCGCGCAGGTTTCCGCCCACACGATTGACGGCCTGTTTGACGCGAAGGAGCATTCCACGCGGGAAGCGGCGGTGCTGGACGACCATGATGGTGTTCTCAATCCAGCTCGCGAGATTCGAGGCATCGGAGACGCCGAGAATTGGCGGGGAGTCGAAGAATACGACATCGAATTTACCGCGCACTTCGTTGATGAGGTCGATCATTTTCTGGCTGTTCAAAATGCCGGCATCGTCGTGCGGCAGCTTGCCGCTTGGAATGAATTTCAGATTGTCGAGCTTGGTGGGCTTTACAATTTCATCCACCGTATTGCGCCCTAGCAGGAAGTCGGAGAGGCCGACGCTGTTATCAACATTGAAGAAGCGGTGCTGCGAGGGACGCCGCAAGTCGGCATCCACCACGAGCACGTTTGCTCCGCCTTTTGCGTAGGTGAATGCGAGGTTGTTGAGCGTGGTTGATTTACCTTCGCCGGGTCCGCCGGAAACGAGCGTGAAGGTATTAGAATCGCGGTCCGCGCCGCTCAGTTCGATGTTGGCCTTGAGGATTCGATAAATCTCCGCGTCATGCCCATCGCGGCGCTGGTTGATGAGAACCGAAATATCGCGAGGGACCACGGCGAGCACTTGGAGCTGGAGGTAGCGCTCAATGTCCTCAATCGTCTTCACGCTGGTATCGAGATACTCGATGAAGAATGCGAGCGCGACACCCATCACCGCACCCATGACGAGCGAAAGACTGATCCAAGTGAGAATCTTCGGCTTTGCGGCACGCCCAACCGTTGGCTCCGCTTTTTCACGGATAATTACCGGCTTGAATGTCACCTGAGAGTCAATGCGAGCGGCGGTGTATCGCTGATCGAGGATTTGCATCAGCCCTTTCGCCATGAGGTAGTTGCTTTTCTTTTCCACGTAGGGCATCAGCATTTCTTTTTCGCCAGCGTGCTCTTTCTTGGCTTTGCCTTGCTTCTCCGAGAATGTTTTCAGCGTGTCTTCCTGAATCTGCGCATTCGTCGCAAGCGCACGGCGCATACCGTCGAGCTGGTCGGCGAGGATTTTTGAGTAAACTTCTTTCTGGCTGCGGATCGCACGAACGCGGGGATGATTTTCGCCGACACCGGAAGCGAGGATTTTGGCTTCTTCGACTCCCGCTTCGAGGAAGAGCGGTAGCTTGCCGGAGATGGTGGGGTCTTCGATGTTCAGAATGCGGAGCGCTTCCATGAGCTGCTCGGGCTTCAATTGCTCAATGCGACTAAGCTGGCTGCGGAGGATGTCCACTTTGGCCTGCTGCTCTCCGACCTGCTGCTCGATCATCTGGACCTCCTTGTCTTTGCTCAAAGTGATGGGCACGTTTGAGTTCTCAGGGTCGGGGTCCACGATGCTCAGTTCTTGGCGTAAAACGGATGCTTCCTGATTGAGCTTTCCTACTAATTTCTTCTGTTCCTCAAGCTCCTGCCGGATTTCAGCCAGCGCTGTTTTCACGCCTGATTGCTGCTCTTCGATGCGCGATTCTTGATAAACGCTGGCGATGGTATTCGCGATGTCCGCCGCAAGCTCTCGCTCCACATTGTAAATCCCGATCTCGATGAGTGAAGTGTTGCGTTTTTCCTGCACTTCCATGTCGCCGATGAGCAGGGACGAGATGACGCTCTTGGGCCAAACCTGACCTGACGGAGAGAGCTTGGGGATCAGATTGAGACGGTCGATGACTTTGTAAAGTATCTCGTTCTTTTGAAGGACTTGAAACTGCGTGGTGATGAACTGCGGATCGTAGCTTCTATACGAAGATGCGTTTGGCCCCAGCGGATCGACTGCGCGGTTGGAGTCCGGCTTGATTTCCAGTGTGACTTTGGAGAGGTATTTTTTTGGGAGAAAAAATACATAAACGCTGGTGGTGACGACCACGAGAAAGAAGGTGAGCAGGATCAGCCCGATGCGCATCTTGATGACACGCCAGTAGTCCAGAAAGTGAAGTTTAACCTCGTTTTGATCGTTCATAAAAATGGGCGGGGTGTTGGTTTGGTTAAGAGTCGGGCAGGAAAGCAGGTCGTTAGAGATTCCGCAATTGCGGAACACGACTTTTTGACATCACGCGGGCGGGTTTGTTCAAAATTCATATTCACCAGTCACCATAAAGCGGTTTCGGTAGTAGTCGCTAAAGCCGCCCTGAGTCTTGCTGTTTGTGTAGCTGAAACTTGTGCCCATTTTGAACTTCCGGGAGAAGAAATAGCGGAGATTGATCGAGGCATCCAAGACATCCTGACTACTGGTTTGTATCTCGTTTTTCGTCTCGTAGGTAATTTTGTTGAGCGCCGCACTGCCGACGAGCTTGGGGCTGAAAAGCCGCTGGTAAGACAGAGATGTGCGGAAGACTTGTTGCTGTGCGCCGGGGATAGCTGACTCTTCAAAACCGTAGCGCGAACTGAGGGTGAATGTGTTTTTGCGGCTCGGTTGATAATTCAGCGCAAGCTCACCAAATGGCGATCCCGACGTTGTGCCGGAGGGCTGGAAGGTTCGGAGCGATTCACCCACGCGAGTAGTAGCGCGGAGGCGTCGGGAGATGTCCCAGTCGGCACCGACGAGCAGGGAAAGCGTTTTGTTTGAAGATTCCGCATCAATGTAATCCACCAGCGAATAACGCGCATCCGCGACAAAAGTGAGGCGCGGCGACCAGAGGTAGCGAAGCTCCTGCCCAAGCCCGAATGACGTAAAACTCCCGGAGCCAGTGGTGGCTTCCTGCAAGCGAATATCGGCACTAAAGCTCGTGACCGTGCTCAGGCGGCGGTTCCAGCGATAGGAAAGATCAGTCTTGGAAGAGGCAAGCGTGTAGCTCCCGGAAATGTCTGCATCGGCAATGGCGTTGAGCCGCGTGAAGTCCGGCTGAGTCTGGTAGGATGCGGATAATCCCGTCGAGAGCTGCATCCGCGATGACAAACGGCGGATGTATTGCATCGAGAGACTCGCCTCATATTCGATGGGGTCTCTGGAACGACTCCAGTAATAATCCACACCGGCGCGTGCATCCATCGTGAATGCCTTCCGCCCTTTCGCCCATTGCGCCTGATAGTTCACATCGAGCGAAGAAACGACACTTCCCTCCCGCTCTCTGTCTGGGATTCCGGGAAATCGCTGCACAATCTCCTGCTCAGGAACAAAAGGGCGCAGGACGACTTTTTCCGTCACCGTGCGGAAAACCGGGATGAAAATGTTGTTCTGCACCCGGAACTGACCGGTGGGAACATTCCGCTGCACGTTCTGCGAAATCTCCGTCTGGCCGGGGATCGTCTGGCGAAAAACCACATCTTCCGTGCCGCCTCCATTGGTAGGCGTTTGGAGCGTATTATCGTCGAAGCCGATCCCTGCAGTGATGCTCCATTTCTCCCTTGGCTTCGCGAGGCGGCCAGTCCCCGTGGTGAGTGAAACTCCGCCTCCGCCATAAAAACCGGGCGCAGAAAAAGTCGAAGGGCTATCAATAACTCTTGGGCCATCCACGCCGGTAGTTGACTCCCCGGTTTCACCCTCCGCAGCCTGCCCCGGCTGAGTGAGTCGCGTGCCGAAAAGCGAACTTGCGCCCGAGTTGGAGCGGCCAAATGGCGAGCGTTGCTCACGTTCCGCTTCCGTCGCTGGTGGCGGCAGGGCGAAAGGCGACGCCTTTTCCGGCTGCGCAACACCGGGCGTTGTCCCCTGCTCTGCACTCGGCTGCGTATTGCCAGTGGCAGGAAGCGCGGACCTCGGAGGCGAAGGCTCACTTTCTGCCGCAGGTTGCGCGGGCGCGGCAGTGCCGGTTGCTCCGGCGGCTGGAGTCGCATTCTGCGCGTACAGCAAATTCGCCCACGCGGTTCCCACGAGTAAAATACTCGGAAGTGAAAACCGACCGGGCGTTTTCGTGTGGAGATTGGAATTTACGACTCGCAAAAGGGGCATCGGATTAGCGGATGCCTCCCAGCGTGGCAAGGACCAGTCTGTTACAGGATTCGTTCCAATTCATCGGGGCGCGGATATGACCATCCACGCACGGAAAGCGTTCGATTTTTTCGCCAGAAAAATACACCTCGACTTGAGATGGAGCGGGTAGAGGGAATCGAACCCTCATGGCCAGTTTGGAAGACTGGAACTTTACCATTAAGCTATACCCGCGATGGAAATAGCGGTCGGATAGTTGCGGAGAGCATCGGTGGGCTTCAAGTCAGAAATCGAATTTTTTACGCAACATTGATGAAAACACCGCTGCCCGGCAGGATTTCAGCCGGAGTATCTGGGCCGAATACCACTCTTGCGCCGCCGACTTTTACCGGCCCGATGGACTGCGCGACGAAACCGTGGATGGAGCCATCCGACTCATCCAGCACGTTCTTAATCGTGACCTTG
>JANMLS010000061.1:0-9799 GCA_031372675.1 Verrucomicrobiaceae bacterium | reverse complement strand
GCATCGACAACATTGCTGTTGGCGTTTGTTTTGTTTTGCCCAGAGGATTTTACGTGGCCAACCAGGCTTCCACGGCATGCGACCGGCGGTTCAAACAGTCAGTCGAAACCAGTACGCCCCCTTTATTTTTCGGGGAGCGGGAAAGTAGCGGCGCGTGCGTTGATTGCAAGCGGTGTTTCGTTTGCTTGTTTTTTGGGCTGATTTGAATGGATTGGTTTCCGCAAATTTCCGGGCCTTCCGTGGACCCTCTGCTTTTTCCCGGTTGAACGATGCGGCGCGACTTCAGCGTTTTTGCGCCTTCAGCATTTCCAGGTTTGCTTCGGCAAAATGCTTGCCCATCAGTGCGAAGGTCTTTGCGCAGCCGAGGTAGTGGTAGCCGGCGTTTGATGCGCCGCGTGTCCATTTGGTGGCTTCTTCGGGGCTGATGAGATCGGCCTCGTATTTTTTGAGATATTCCTTCTGCTGGGCTTCGCTCATCGAGCCATCATGGTTCGGTGTGCCCTTGTTCTTAACTTTGAGCAGGTGCGCCATCTGTTTTACCTTCGCACGCTTTTCATCAATGGCCGCAAGCTCCTCCGCCCAAAACGGCGCGGTGGGCACAGCGGCGACGTTGCCTTTGAACTCCGGCAGCAGCGAAGGCGCGGTCATCGCCTTGTGGAAGGCGGCGGTATTGCCGTCCGCCTTCATGCCGCCGACGCCGAGCACGCCGATGACGAATGGCATCTTCGGAGCGCCGACATCTTTGCGCACATCGCGGATGAAATCAGCAAGCCACTCGCCGTATTTCGTGTAGTCCCGCGTCTTGCCGTCCGCGCCTGTGGGATAGGTGTTGCTGTCCACGAGGTCGTTGAAACCTTGCAGCCAGATGAAGCCCGCAATCTCGTAGCCCGCCGCCGCGTCGTAGGCCGGGCAGACGCGCTTCGGGTCGGCGAGCACGCTTTTCACATGCTCGACCATGTAGCGGTAAAAGCGGCCCGTCTCCTTTGCCTTCGCCTCTTTTTCTACGGCGATGTCCTTGCCCTGCTTCTGCATCTGCGCGATCTGCGCTTCGCTAAAAACATACGGCCCCGCACTCGGCGGGCGAAACTCAGTGTTCAAGCTCCTGCCACCCCACGCTGTCTTGATGAGTAGCACCGGCTCTTGCAGCGCAGCGTCCATCGTGAGGCCGAAGGTGAACTCCGGGCCGATTTTCCCGCCGTCCTGCGTGGGATTCGAGCCGCGTGCGCCGTAGCCTGCGGTGAGCTTTCCGGTCCCCTCGCCATTCGCGCTGCCGTCGTACTTGCCGGTGAGGTAGGAAATCCAGGCGTTATCAGCGACGGTAGGCTTCCCGTCCGCACCGCGCATCATTTTCAAAAGCGGCGCAGTCGCGGGATCGTCGCCGATGTAGTCGAAGGTCTCGATGCGAGCATGGCCTTCCATGTTCGACTGTCCGGCGAGGATGAAGACCTTGAGTTTTTTGGACTGCGCGTTGGCTGAACTGTAGGTCGCCAGTGCGCAGATGAGTATGAGCAGGATGTTTTTCATGTTTATTGTGTGGGTTGTTTTTGGGTGAAAAAATTGCGCGGCTATTTTGTGGTGGAGCGTGCCTTGAACTCGGCGATGCCTACCAATGTCGGACTGGCAGTGCTGGATTCGATTGCAGCGATGGACTTGTCGAGCAACTCCACTTGCTCATTGGGTTTTTTCCTGCTCGCTGCGGCGGCTTGATCGCGCATGTCCTTCAGCTTCGGCAGGACTGTTTTTGCGTGGGTGCCATATCGCTCAAGAGATTTCAGGCAGCCTGGGACACGGTTGCCAGCGCCCCAGCGGGACAGCTCCATGACCGAAATGGAAAGCTCCATTCCCTCGCGGATATGC
Organism: Verrucomicrobiaceae bacterium; assembly: GCA_031372675.1. Taxonomy (GTDB): domain Bacteria; phylum Verrucomicrobiota; class Verrucomicrobiia; order Chthoniobacterales; family Chthoniobacteraceae; genus SXWH01. Next base: position 7,942 of record JANMLS010000061.1, on the reverse strand, counting down.
AGGCGGGAGAGCAAATCGAGACCGGCGAGCCGGATGCCGTTGCCAAACATTTCATTGCTTGGAGCAAGCCGCTCGACTGCCTTGGCAATGGCGGGCAGCAGTTGCGCCAGATCGCTGTCGGACAGATTTTTGAAAGTCCTCTGTACCGAACCGCGAACCACGCTGTCTTCGTTTTGCAGCAACGATTGAATGGCTGGAAGCAGCAGTGCGCGGTCAACACCTTCGATGGAATCTGCGAGAATGCTTCTGGGTTCCCTGCTTCCAGGCGGTGGCGAAAACAGCGCACTCGCAGCGGAACGCTGGACCATGCGGCGAGGGTCCGCCGGGTTTTGGCGGAGGGTCAGCGCGAGCAGGCTGCTCACGCTTGCCTTTCGCACATCGGGACCAAGCTGCGGCAGGGTTTCGGCGGCGAGGCATTGCAACCAAAGGTCCGGGTCTTTGAGCAAAGCGGTGAGCTGCGGCGCAGCGGCATCCGCCTTCGGGCCGAGCGCACCAAGCCCTTCGCAAGCGCCGTAGCGGGCATAACGATTGGGACTCGCTAGTAAATTAAGTAGCGTGGGGACAATGACACCCTGCCGCTTGCCAAGCTCTGCGGCGGAGCGCTTGCGCTCTGCGGGCGACCAGCTCGAAAGCCCGGCAAAAACATGCTCGGTCGTGCGTTTGGCGTAAGGATTCACGCCTTTTTCGCGGAATCCATAGTCGCGACCGGCTGCGATCACTTTGGCCACCTGCGACGCATCTAGCGGCGTCACGCTGAACGGCTTTTTTCCCGTGAGGCGCAGGCTTTTCAGCGGCAGCGCATACGCGAGCAGGTAGCCGCCGGAGCAGTCCCAGTTCGTATATTTCCCGTGCTCCTCCTCGCCGACGGGCGAGCCTTGATACGCAAATGCACCGTCCCAACCGCGAGCGAGGTCGTAGTACCACGCCTGCTCCTTCATGTAAGCGCCGATGGCCAGCGGGCCGCAGCGGGCGACGCCGGGCAGCGCCCACAGCACGTTAAAATAATTGCCCGTGTGCCCTTGCTCGCGCTCGCTGTAAGCAGCAGTCCCCATCTTTGCGAAAAACTCCGCCGCACCTGCATCGCCGAGCAAATCGTACAGCACCGCAGCACTGGAGCACTTCCCATTATCCTCATGCGCGGGATAAGGGCTGTGATCGCCGTAAGGCACCGCGCCTTTATCCACATACCAGCGCACAAAAGCCGCTCCGCGTGCGATGGCCTTGTCCAGCACTGCGTCCTTCACTCCTGCATCGCGTGCGAGCACCATGCCGATCATCAGCGTGAGACCGGGCTGATTCATGGAGCCGTAGCCGTTCAAGTTTCCATTCGGATTAGCAAATTTGTGCCCCCACGTCCCCACCGCGCTCTGGCCGTTCGCCGCTTCGAGCGCGAGGCGCTTCAGCCCCGGCATCACCGACTGGTCGCCAGTAGCAATGACGTATTCCGCAGCAAACATCATCGCGTAGCCGTAATACCACGTCGCGAAACTCTCGGTCGAAAAGCCCGCCGCCCACTCCGCCTCGCGCTTCACCAGCGGCAGCCATTCCTTGTTTCCGCTCGCGAGCAAAGCGAGCGCATTCATCGAGCGCGGGATCGGGTTCGCGCGCTCATAATTCGGCGACGCCATCCGCGCGGCCAACGACTTGCATCCTTGCTCGAAAATGCGCTTCGACTTCGAGCAATCATACGGCGTAGTCGCGCTGTAGTTGCCGAGCACCGGCAGGCTCACCGCGACCGTCTCCGATTTCCCCGCACGCCAGCGCAACAGTCCCAATTTTCCCCCACCCTTCTCCGTTTCCGCCGCTCCAATCGCGCTCGCAAATTGAATGCGTGCATCACCGGAAAAACTTTTCCCATCCACGCCCAGAATCACATCGCCAACGCTCAACACCGCCGCCGCTGGCGATCCCTTCGCCACCGCAGTCACAAGAATCTGACGCGCCTCGCCGGAGTGTCCGTGGTTCGTATAAATCCAGCCGCGTGCGCCGGTCGGCCCAAGCGTCCAGTCGTGCGGACCATCCTTCGCGACCACATCGCCCTTTGTAAAATCGGGCATTCCCTGCGGCTGCGCTTTTGGAGCAGCAGAAGCATAAAACGGAACAGCGAGAGCGGCTGCGAGAGCGAGTGAGATGAGTGTCTTTTTCATAGGTGTTTATTCAGAGTTTTTGTTTCTTCCGTATTGTTCGGCGTGGTCTCAAAAAACGAGTCCCCCGCCCCGCTCGCATCACTTCTTCCCAGACGAAGCCGCGCCCAATAGCTCCTTGAGCTTGCCGCCGATGGCTTCCGCCCAAATATCGTAGCCCTTGGGAGCGAGATGCAGAAAGTCGTGCATGTCTTCCTTGCTGATGGTGCCGTCGGGCTGGAGATATTTTGCGCTAATGTCCATGTATTCCACGGAGCCGCCCGCAAACTTGGAAATCAGCTCATTCACGGCCATTCTTTTCTCGCGGCCCGGATTCGGTTTTTCGCCTGCGGGCAGGATGCTCATCAAAAGGATTTTTGCCTGTGGTTGCTTGGACTTGATCAAGTCCAGGACCGCCTTCACGCCTGCTGCGGCATGGGCTGGCTCGGCGTTTCTATCCCACATGTTGTTGGTGCCGATCATCACGACAAACACCTTCGCCTTGTAGCCATCCAACTGACCGTTCTGGAGCCGCCAGAGGACATGCTGCGTCTGGTCTCCGCCGATGCCCATATTGACGGCCTTGTATGCGCCCCAGTGCTTTTGCCAAAGCTCCGCACTTCCCCATCGTGCGGTGATGGAATCGCCGACGAAACCCACATCCACATTGCCGTCCATTTTCTTGATGTCCTTCAAAATTCTCGCGCAGTTCCCTCGCCACCACTTATACGGGTCGTCCTTTGAGCCATTCGTTTTCGCCTCGACGGGCTGAGTGGATTCCAATTCGGCGGCGTTCGCTGCGAATGCGCCAAAGGCTGCGAGAGTGAGGATGAGAAGTCGTGATTTAAGTATATTCATGTGTTTGTGGTGGTTGGTTTTGTTGATTGGGAATTTGCGCCTTTTTCAGCGCGGGCAATAGCCAAGTGATGAAGGGCTTCAGCGAGGTGAAAATTACTTCGGTGGCCCCATGAAAGGCACTTCGCAGAAAGTCAGCGCAGCGAGGCCGTTTTCGCCGAGCAGCAAGGTGTCCTGACTCCACGCGCTTTCTTTGAGATAGGTGATTTTCGTTGCCGCGATGGGTTCTTTCAATTTCAGCGTCAGCACATTTCCCGTGACGCTGCCGCTGACGATTTTGTCCTTCGCGCCGTCGAGGTAAAACTGACTCACAAGCGCGTCGTTCCATTTTACGGGCTGGTCAAAATGGAGCGTGAGCGTGTCGGGTGCGGTAATTTCGGCACCGTGCAAGTTTGGCGGCGTGATCGATCCCTCGAATCTTTTGCCATACACGTAGCACTCGACGAGCGGATGAATGAGGCGGGCAAATTCGTCGTAGCCATCCTTCGGAAAATGGCAGCCTCCGGGCGGGTGAATTCCGAGCGTGGACATGATGCTCATGTTGGAAAACATCGCGGGCAGTGTGCGCTGCTTTTCGCGGAGCCGGTCGCCGGAGCCGTCCTTCCCCATACCGCAGGAGTTCGGCCAGATTTGATAGATGAAATAGTGCCGCACATTCGGCATGTCGCGACGCCATCCAGCGGCCATTTCGGTGAAGTAGCTGTGGTAATTCACCCAGCCGAAATCGCCGCTCGGAGAATCGGCAGGCTGATCGTTTTCGCCTTGGTGCCAGAGGATGCCACGAATGCCGTGCGTGAGCCGCGCTTGTTGCAGACGCCACAGCCAGCGCCCGTAAATGGTCGCGAGGTCGGCGGGGTTCGCGGCGTTGCGCTGGTGTTGGTCAATGCGCGTGCCACCGAGTGCGCCGTTGATGATGCAAATGGGAACCTGCTGGCTGGCGACGAGTCGCTTCGCGAGTTCCATGCCCCACCAGCCGATGCGTGCATCGTGCTCCGGCGGCTTCTGCTGCCAGACTGCGAGACGCCAGAGGCTCGGCTTTTTTCCTCCTGCCTGCTGCGTCTTTTTTTCGTAATCGCGCAGCCAACTCACGCCATCGTCGCCGCCCTTTGGACCGGCGTAAGTGCGAATCCACTCGTTCGTCTCGCGTGGTTTTTGCGCCTCTTCGCGCAAGTCGAGCGCCTCGGCGTTTGACTGGCCTTCGATGAGAAAGGCGTCGCCGCAAACGAGGTCGCCGACCTCTTCGCGCACGTATTCCTTGCCGCCACTGATTACGCCAAACACGACGCGGTATTTCACAAAGCCGGGCTTCAGTTTCGCGGTGAGCGAGTAGCTCAGGTCCGCCGCCAGATTTGCTTTCACGGTGGCGAAGAGTTTGTCGTCGGCGAAGACTTTAAGAAACACTTCGCCCGCATGTGCTTCAATCGTGCCGCCGCCCAACTTGCCATTGTAATGCAGCGTCCCTTCGTTCTTGTCGTCGCGGGCGTAAAACTGGCCTTGCTCCGGCTTCTCATCGCGCTCCGGCGTGCGCTGCACCCAGGCATCACGCGGCGGCTCGGTGACAGGGATGCTCACGTAGCGCGAAACGGACGCGCCGCCATTGCTGATATTCACAGTGATTTCGAGCATTCCGCTTTTCTGTGCGCGGAGCAGGCGGAGTTTGCCGGGCAGCGCTTCCTTGATGACGGCGAACGGCCCCACATTCCAATCCATCTTCAACTCGCCCGCGCCCGCCTTTTTCATGGCGGCGAGATTTGTCACATTCGGAACAAGCTCGATGGTCGTGCGGCCATCCCATTTCGCGGGAGCAGAGAGAGTAAATTCGGGGTCGGGAATCGTCTTCTTCACCGCGATGGTGATGTTCCCAATCTCCACCCTGTCCGCATAGACCGCCTTCAATCTCAATCCCATCGCAGTATCGTGGGCAACGCGACCCGCCGCGAAATCAAACGAGTAACAGTCCACCGCCACGAGTTCCTCGCGGCTATCACGCCGGAGATACCAGTAGAGCTTTTGTGCGCCATCGGCCTGCGCGGTGAACGTGGCGCGACCACCCTCGGTCACCGTGGTCCATGTTGGCGCGAGAGCGAATTTTCTAGGAGTGCGCATCAACGGACCCACGAGCGTCTGCATCGGCTTTTGGTTTTCAAATTGCAGCCGCGCCCAATCCGCCGAGCGCGTGACTTTTGACACGCGCACTTCGTCGAGATCGCCGACGAAATTGAACTCCCCCGCCCAGCCACCGAGCGAAAGCATCGCCGGGCTTTTGATGTCGAGCGGCGTCCCCTTTCCGCTTTTTCCAGCGAGCACGCCGTTCACGTAAATGCGCGCATTTCCGCTCTCGTAGGCGAAAACGGCGTGGTTCCATTCGTTGAACTTCAGCAGCCCTTCGCTCTTCACATTCCCATCGGAAAACCAGCAATCCAAGTTGATGTGCGGCGGGCCGCGAAACTGCATCACCGCCTTACCCTGTCGCTGATTCACGCCCCAGCCGATGAGGTTCCCATTCGAGCGCTCCGCGCGGAACCAAAGCTCCATCGAGTGCGGGCTGTTGCCGGTCGGGAAATCGGCGATTTTTTTTCCGCAGTCAATGCCCGTGCCGTCGGAAAAATGCCGCGCCGTGCCGATGACGCCTTGCGTCGCCGTGGTACCACTGTCTTTCGATTCCAGCTTCCCCGTCTCATCGCGCACCACATCGCCCATGTGCCAGACGCTGAGGTAGCCGTTGGATTCATTGAAGACCGCCTTGCCGTCCGACACGCTCGGCGCGTCCGCTTTCCCCCAGTGCATGTGCAGCGGCAGGCGCGCATTTCCCTCAATGCGCGGCACTCGCACCCACACGCTCGCAATGCCGGTTTTTGCGTCCCACTCCTCGATTTGATGCGCGAGTAATTTCCCATCGGCAGTGGTGAAACGCACATCCGCGCCATCCGCTTTCGCCTGCGAAAAATCGAACCAATCCTTGTTGATGCGGACGAGGACAGGAAATTCCTCCACCACCGCGCCCGCCTGCAAATTAGCACCATCCGGCGTAGTGAGCACCGTCATCACGCCGGAGTGTTTCCAGCCGGGCAGCGGCGCGGTTGCTGCGAGAGAAGACGAAATGAGCGCGAGCGCGAGTAGGATGAGTTTCATTTTTTGGTTGTTTTGATTCGATTCAATTCCGCGATGACCTCCGCGAGACCCTTGCCGATGCCTCCGAGGATTTTTGCCGAGCCGAGATAGTGGTATTCTTGATTGGAAATACCCTTCTCCAGCACCGTCAGCTCGCGCGTGGTGAGTGCTTCCTTGCGCATCTTTTCCAGCATCGCTTTTGCTTCAGCGGGCTTCAACTTTTGGTCAGTCGTAGCCTTCTCCACTTGCCGGGCGATTTCGGCATCCTTATCTCGCGCCGCCTTCAATTCGGGGTCCCAGTATTTCTCCGCCAGCACCGTGGCGACATTCCCCGCAAACTCCGGCAGTTTCGCCGGAGCCGCCATCGCGTCGCGGAAGCTCTGGTGCGTCGCTTTGTATCGCAGCATGTAAGGGCCGTATTCCGCCGTCGGCCCGCCCACGCCAAGCACGGCGATGGCGAAGGGCAGCTTCGGCGCGTTCAATTCGCGACGCACATCGCGAATGAAATGCGCCAGCGCATCGCTGTAAGCATCGTAGCCGCCGGGCTGATCGCGGTCGGGATACGTGTTGGTATCCACGAGATCGTTCCAGCCTTGGAACCACGCGAAACCCGCCAGTTCATAGCCCTGCGCTGCGTCGTAGCCGGGCACCACGCGCTTCGGGTCGGCGAGCACTTTTTTCACATGCTCGATCATCAACCGGTAATACACGCCGGTTTCTTTTTCCTTCGCCGCCTTCATCGCCGCCACGTCCTTGCCCTGCTTCGCGATAGCCGCGAGCTGGTTTTCGTAAAATACATACGGCCCTGCGCTGGGCGGGCGAAAATCCGTGTTCAAACTCTTGCCGCCCCACGAGGTCTTGATGAGCAAAATCGGCGCATCCGTGGACTTCTCCGTATAAATCCCGAACGTGAACTCCGGCCCGATTTTTTCCGTCGTCGCGCCGAAGCCCGCCGTGAGTTTCCCCGTTTGCTCCGTGGTGTCGCCCTTTGCGCAGCCGATGGAAGAAATCCAAACTCGCTCGCACACTCTCGGCTTCCCATCCGCGCCCATCATCGCGTCGAACATCGGCTTCGTCGCTGGGTCCATGCCGATGTGCTCAATCGTGCTAATCCTCGCGTGCCCCTGCATATTCGACTGGCCAGCGAGGATGTAGATTTGCAGCGACTTCTTCGCCGCCGCAGGAGACTGGGCGCAAAAAAGTGCAGCGAACGCTAAAACTGAGAGTAGGAATTTCATGGGATGATTATTGGTTTAATACGGGACGAAAAACCAATGAGCAGGAAGCCAGACAACCCGCGACACCAATTTATTTAAGTAAAAATTCGCCGATATGCTGGAAATTTTTCCCGTAGGGTTTTCATGTACGTTTAGGGCAAGATGAGTTGATGCGCTCGGACTAGCAGGCTGTACGGAACTTCTCAAAGGCAGCAAAAGCACGGAGCGAAAGGGAGCGCGGGCTTCTAGCCCGCAGTGTCCGGCATCCTGCCGGGCACATGCAGCGGGAATTAGCTTCCTTGTTTAGTAGAGCTTCCCCGTGGATTCCGGCAGGCTAGAAGCCCGCGCTCCCTTTTCCTCTCCGCTACTCAGATCGCCAGCATCTCGGATGGATGTTCCGTACAGGCTCTAACAGGCTGCTCTAAAACGCCTCATATAACACGGCGTGGTAAAGATCGGAGAAGCAAGAGAGGACGCAAAACCGAGCAAACCAAATTTCTGTGCACCGTGAACGTGGAGAGCCGCATCCCGGAGCGGCACCCGATTCGCGAAGTCAAAAAACTCGTGAGCGAAGTGCTCGCGGGCATGAATGAACACTTCGAGGACCTGTATTCGGAAGACGGACGCGACTCGATC
>JANMLS010000038.1:0-5573 GCA_031372675.1 Verrucomicrobiaceae bacterium | reverse complement strand
CATTTTTGAGAGGATGGTCAAAAATAGCCACGCGGTCCCCCGACAGTGAGCGGGAAATTTTTTCCACCTGCTGTGTAACTGGAGGAATGGAAACGTCGGATGAAGGGATACAGGCGCAGGAACCGGGAATCCGGGGATGGCGCGCAACACAAACCACCAACCACCGCGTATCCCATGAAAAATCCATTCACAAAAACCACCCGCACCCTGTTCCTCGCAATCACCCTCGCCGGTTTTGCAGGACAGCGCACAGCTCGCGCCCAAGCATCGCCATCGCAGCCTGCCACCCTGCCGGAAGCAGCGCCCGCTCCAGCAAATGCGCAGCCCCTGCCCACTCCGCCCGCGACGATGGCGGCCCGAAACGAAGCCGTCGCCAGACATCCCGCGCTCGGCTATGCAGGCTCCGCTTTCAACAGCGAGTTCCTCACCAAAATGCGCTGCTACCAATCCGAAAAGCCCGCCTACTTTCAAAACCCCCGCTGGCCGCTCGCGCTCGCAAATGAAATCGCCGCAGCCCGCAACCTGCAAAGGAACTTGGCGAAGCTACCGCAGCCGCTCGCGCCGCTGCCCTCGCTCTCGGAACTGCCGGAACTTCCACCCCTTCCGCCCGTGCCCCCAGAATTACCCGGCAGCAATGGCACCGGCTCCGGGCCACGCCTCATCGGTCGCACGGTGTATGCCCACGCGGATGCGCCGGTGGTGATTAAAAGCGCGATGGTCGCGGGCAACGCACTGCAAACAAAACCCTACAAATGGGGCGGCGGACACGGGCGCACGGAGGATTCCGGCTACGATTGCTCCGGCAGTGTTTCCTACGTCTTGATGAAGGCCGGGCTGCTGAATCGCACGCTCACTTCGCGCGGCTTTGCCTCGTATGGCGAGCCGGGGCCGGGGCGTTTCATCACCATCTACGCAGGGAATGGCCATGTGTTTATGAGCGTCTGCGGAATCCGGCTCGATACCGGCGGGCGGGCCGGACGCGGCGAAAGCGGTCCTCGCTGGACCATGAATCCGCGCTACGGCAAAGGCTTCGTGATGCGTCATCCTCCCGGTTTCTAAATCGCTCGGCTCCACAAAGAAACCGCCTTCTTCCATTTGCGGCTTGTTCCGCAAGGATCGGCAAACCTACAACGAATTATGAATCTCCGAATCACTCGCGGCGAAGAAACTCTGAGCGACATCCAGCTCGAAGATGGCGAATACATCATCGGAAGCGGAGATTCCGCGCAGCTCCGCATCGAGAGCGAATTGATCGCGCCGGAACATGCGCGACTGCGGATTTACCAAGGCAGCGCAGAAGTGGAAGACCTCGGCAGCGGATGTGGGACTTGGCTCGGCGACAGCGCACTCACCGGCGCACAGCCGCTCCCGCCATACACGCCGCTGCAACTCGGCGATATTGCTCTGCAAGTTTGGGAAAATGAATCGTCCTCCGCGAGACGCGAGTCGGCGCAGACGCCGGAGCGCTACATCGTCGGCCCCGTCGTAGCCGCTGGAGCAATGGGAGTGGTCCACACCGCACGCGAAGTCCACACGGGCCGCGAAGTGGCGATGAAGCAGATGAAAGATGGGCGCGATGTCGCGCGCTTTGTGCAGGAGGCGAAGATCACCGCGCATCTGGAACATCCGAACATCGTGCCCGTGCATGATGTGAATCCCGGCAGCGAGGGGCCGAGTTATTACACCATGAAAATGGTGCGCGGAGTGACGCTGGAGCAACTGCTCAAAAGTATCTCCAAGGACGAAAAAACGAATGGCCGGAGATATACTTTGGAAGAGCTGCTCACCATTTTCCAAAAACTCTGCGACGGCATGGCGTTCGCGCACTCGAAGAAGGTCATTCACCGGGACTTGAAGCCTGCAAACATCATGCTCGGAGAATACGGCGAGGTGCTCGTGATGGACTGGGGGCTTGCAAAAGTAGTCGGCGAATCCAGCGAGCTGCCGGCCACCGCAGATTTGCGGGATGAGCAGGCGGGCGGCGGTGCTTTGACCATCAGCGGCACCATCATGGGCACTCCGCAATACATGGCTCCCGAGCAGGCTTGCGGCGACCATGAGTTTGTAGATGAACGCAGCGATGTGTATGCGCTGGGCGCGATTCTTTACGAGATTCTGACGCTGAGGCCGCCGGTGGAAGGCATCACGATTAACGAAGTGCTGAGAAACGTCGTCGCAGGCAAAATCATCCCCCCGCAAGAGCGCGTCGCAGGCAAACTCCTGCCGCATATTCCCGGCGGGCGAATCCCGAATTCGCTCACCGCCGTGGCGATGAAGGCGCTCTCGCTTTCGCCGGATCGTCGCTATTCCTCGGTGAAAGAATTGCAAACCGAAGTGGCCGCATATCAGAGCGGACGGGCGACCGGTGCAGAGCGTGCAGGAATCGGGCGGCAACTGGCACTTCTCGTCGGCAGAAACAAAGGCGTTTTCGCCGTCGGCGGTGGCGCAGTCGCTGCACTCATCGTCCTCGCCACGGTATTTGTATTCCGCCTTTCGCAAGAAACAAACCGCGCACGCGATGGCGAGAGTCGTGCGCTCGCCGGAGAAGACAGCGCCAAGCGCAACGCCGAGGCCGCCGCACAAAGCGAAACGGCTGCAAAGGCCGAGAAAGCCCGAGCCGAGGAAAGCGCACGGCTCGCACAGGAGAGCGAATCGAGAGCAAGGGAGAACGAGAAACGCGCCATCGAGCAGGAGCGACTCGCGAAACTCGCGACCGAAGAAACCAAGGCCGCAAACATCCAGCTCGCAGAGGAGAAGATGAAATTGGAGGACGAAAAGAAGACCACGAAATCGCTGGAGAGTTCTGTCGTGATGGTGACGAAAGAAAAAGAACTGGCCAAGGAGCGGGAGCAAAAAGCGCTCGAATCAAAAGTCACCAAACGCCTAGCTGACATCGCACCCGCGACCGACGCCGCAGCGCAGAGCGGAGACTTTAGCAAAGTGCTGGTGAACTCCGTTTTTCTAATCTCGCGAGAGCTTGCAAAAGGAGACGCGATGAACCGGAACATGTTGACCGTGCATCAGCGGCGTCTCCGGGCTGCGCTCAACCTGATGCCGCGACTGCTGTTTGTGCGCACGGGCGCTTTGCTGGCGCGAATCTCGCCGGATGCCTCGCGTGTGGCACTCTTCGATAGCAACAAGGGCGCGATCTTTAATACGGAGCGCCTTTACGAAACCGGCGTCATGCAGCAGTTGGGCGCTCCCACCGAATATCCGGCCACAAGTGCTCTCGATGGCGTCGCATTTAGCGGCAACTCAAGTATGCTTTTCGCCGCCCTCCCCACGGCACCCGGCCAGTTCACGGTGCGGCAGTGGTATGCTCGCTCCGGCGAGCTTCTCCGCACAGACCCACCGAGTCCGAAAATCAGCGGAGTGATCGAGCGTTTCCTGCCATTTCCCGACGGCTCGAAAGTCGCGCTGATTCACAATGTCGGCGACGCCACTGCGCAGAGAAAAGAGGTGAGCGTATGGGACTTGAACTCCGCATCGCGCAAGTCGTCGGGTCGCTTTGCAATGAACGGCGCGGCATGGGCAATCCTGCCAGTCCCCCGCTCGAATACATTCCAACTGCAAAGCATCGGCAAAGGCGCGGCGGCAGATCGTGGAGCTTTGTATAGCCTGGATGCGACTTCGCTGCTGATGAGAACCCTCACCACGAATGACTCCCCACTTTCACAAGCTGTCTCATTTAGTCCCGATGGCAGCCGCATGGTGCGCCTCGTAAATGGGCAGCTTGGACTTGGAGGCAAGCCGCAGACTCTTTCGGTAATTCGTGGAGCAGACGCCACCGGCATCCCGCTGCGCTCGCAGGCAGCGGAAAAGCAACTGCTCATAGACGTGACTACCGGCAGCGCATTCCCCGCCGAAATTGCGGGCGGCGAGTCTGTGTTTAGCCCGGATTCGCAATGGCTGCTCATCGGCGCAGGAGGAAATGCAACGCTCTGCGATGCGCGAAATAATGACCCGACACGCAAGCTCGATTTGTCACTCTCTGGACAGGCTTCCCACCTCACATTTAGCGCAGACTCGGCCCGTGCAATCGTCGCGAGCGAGGCAAACGATGATCCCGAACGCGGATTCGGCGGGGCAAGTATCAGCGCCTGGCACACGAGCAATGGGCGGCGTGCAAACCCGGATATTCTTCTCTCTTCCGAGCCAAGAGACATCTCCATCAGCGCGAATGGTCGCTACATTCTCTCGACAGGCGACACCGCCACTCTTTGGGACACCGCGCCCGCAGCAAGCAGGCAGTCGGTGGATTTTGAAAAGTTTGGCGAACTCGAAAACTCCGCGATTTGGGTCAGCGCCGATGCACGCCGCGCAGTCGTGATTCCAGTCAATTCCCCTGCCCCGAATTTGAACATTCGCGCCTATGATTTGACGAGCACTGCGACCCGCCCCATGCGCTCACAGATTCTCCAATTTCCGCCGGAAAGCGGTTGCTGGCTCACGGACAACGGGCGCTTCTTTCTCGTGTGGGGGCAGGGCTTCGGCGCGAGACTCTGGGACATTGAAAAAAACGCCGAACGCGAAATTTTCAACGCGGACCCAAGGACCGTGAAGCGTGCTTACAGCGAGTTTCAAAATGGACGCGGTGTCGTAGTAATCGAAAGCCCTACGGATAACACTTTGGGCCTCGTCGCAGTCGGCGCGAGAGCCTCAGCAAAGGTGGATACATCGCTCGTTTTCCAAGGCGAAACTGGCACGCTGCTGGATACTCCGAGCACGCTCTCGGACCGCTTGAGATTGGAGTCTGGAATCCAGCGCGTCCACGATCTCGACGGCGAGGAGACACTTCGACAAACCGCTGTGAAACTGAAACTGGAAGGAGCGCTTCCACCCAATGCGCGGCGCGCAATTTACAGCCAGGATAAGAAGCTGGTCGCCATCCTCTGCACCAGTGCCGCAGAACCGGCAATCGCCAGTCGCATATTAAGCCCGCTCGTTTTCGATGGAGAACTGGCCGTTCTCCCGGCTGAAAATCTCGCCAAACGCGAAATCCGGGATTTCCGCCTGCGCAATGTCGCAGCCCGCGCATGGCGTCTCCACATTTATGATGTCGGGACCGGAGCCTGTCTCGTCGGGAATATTACGCTGCCCGCGCTTGTTGCCTTTCGCTGGGAAGGCAGCCTCGCCGTTGCGCTCTCAGCGAACGGGAAATGGACGGAAATAGACCTTACGCCGGATACGCGCCCGATTGAGGACCTCATCGAAATCACCACCCTGCTCACTGGTCGCGCATTGGACAGAAGCACCGGCACCGTGGCTCGCAGCCAAATCACCACCGCCGGCTTTGTGAGTGCTTGGAGCAGACTCCAATTGAAATACAAAGGCCGGGGCTGGCAGGCAGAAGATCAAGCACGCAACAGCACGCAGCCAAAGTAAGCGAGAGCAGCAGCCTTACTTTTTCCCCTCATTGAGCGGATTGGGCATCCACTGAAATATCTGGGCCGAGAGCCGCACCCCATCGGAATCAATGTAGCTGGCCTGACCTGCATCGGGAGTGGCGATTTCATTCACACGATCTCCGTCACTCCATTCGCTCGCACGCGGACATCCTTTGATAAAAGTCG
>JANMLS010000246.1:0-36240 GCA_031372675.1 Verrucomicrobiaceae bacterium | reverse complement strand
GCCGGGTGGCGTGACTTGGATGCAGGCGAACCATTTGGTTTGCACTGATTTGGACACACCTCTGCTTTGCACGCTGTTCATTGGCGGGGCGCCAATGCCACTACGCTGCGCCGCTCTGCGGCTTCAATCGCGGCGTTCGGGTTCAAAAAAGACTCCGAAATCATCGGCGCATGGAGCCGCGCCCACCACGTTGACCGCCAAGGCTCCCGCAAGAAAAAGGACGACGACCAAGGCGGCGGAACACCACCAACGCCGCCAAGCGCGTAACCCCGTGTGAAGCCACGCCTTCCTCCGAGGCGACCATCCCGAGCTACCGAGTCAGGGCAATCGCATTAAAAATATCTCTGTTGGCCACAGGGGAGACGCGACAGGAGGGGCGGTTTTATACCGCCCTGCGGCCCGAAGGGTCGCCCAAAGACGCCCCTTTCCACGGACCGCGTGCGTTCTCGGGGAGCCACTCCGTGGCTCAGGGCGGTATGAAACCGCCCCTCCTGTCGCGCTTTGTGCGCCCCGCTACATCGCCGTGTCTAGGTTTATACGGTGAGATGGCTGCGGACGACGGCGTCGGTGAGTTCGGCGACAGGGCCGGCGGCTACGACGACTCCGCGATCCATGATGGCGAAACAGTCTGCGAGTTCACGGCAGAAATCGAGGTACTGTTCGACGAGGAGGATGCTCATTTTGCCCTCAGCGCGGAGCATTTTTATCGTCTCGCCAATTTGATCAATGATGTTGGGCTGGATGCCTTCGGTCGGCTCGTCGAGGATGAGCAGACGCGGCTCGGTGAGCAGTGCGCGGGCGATGGCGAGCTGTTGCTGCTGGCCGCCGGAGAGCATCCCGCCTTTGCGGGGGAGGAAGTCTTTGAGGATGGGGAAGAGCGAGAAGACGCGCTCGAATTTCTCTTTTCGTCCGGCGCTTTTGCCTTGGGCGCGGAGGCCGATGTCGAGGTTTTCCTCGACGGTGAGATGTGGAAAAATGTCGCGTCCTTGCGGGACGTATCCCATTCCGCCACGGGCGCGGTGTTCGGGTTTTTGGCGGGTCATTTCGTCGTCGCCGAGTCGGATGCTGCCGCCGTCGAATGGCTGGAGGCCGACGATGCTTTTGAGCGTGGTGGTCTTGCCGACGCCGTTGCGGCCCATGAGGCAGAAGACGCTTTTTTCCGGCACGGTGAATGTGACTCCGCGCAGAATCTGGCTGCCGCTGATGGATACGGTGAGGTCTTTGACGGTGAGCATAGGAATCAGGCTGCGCGGGCTTTGCGACCGAGATAGACTTCGAGGACGCGCTCGTCGTTTTGCACTTCGTCCACGGGGCCTTCGCAGAGGATGTGGCCTTGGTGGAGGACGGTGACTTTTCGCCCCTGCGAGATTTGGCGCACAAATGTCATGTCGTGCTCGATGACGATGATGCTGTGTTTTTCGCCGACGAGGCTGAGGAGGAGGTCGCCGGTTTTTGCAGTTTCTTCGTCGGTCATTCCGGCGGCAGGTTCGTCCACTAAAAGCAGGCGGGCATTTTGTGCGAGGAGCATCCCGATTTCGAGCCACTGCTTTTGTCCGTGAGCGAGTGCGCCAGCCTTGCGGTCGCGGTGGATGTCGAGGTTGATGGCCTTGAGAATATCGTCGAGCCGGTCGCGCTCGGAGCTGTTGAGGCGGGCGAAAAGTGAGCGCCAAACGCCGCGACTGCCTTCGAGCGAGAGGACGAGATTTTCAAAAACGGAGTGGTCGGTATAGACGGTGGGCGTCTGGAATTTGCGACCAATTCCGAGGCGGTAGATTTCGTATTCGCTCATGCGCGTGAGGTCGTGCGTGTTGAGGAATTCGATTTTCCCTTCGTCCGGTTTCGTACGCCCGGTGATGAGGTCGAGGAAGGTGGTTTTCCCCGCGCCATTCGGCCCGATGACGGTGCGGAGTTCGCCAACATCCATGTAAAAATTGAGGTCGTTGATAGCCTTGAATCCGTCGAACTCTTTATTCACACCCTCGGCAGAAATGATGAATGGCTTCTGGCTCATGGTGAGGTCGCGATGGCTGTGGCTGTCTCGCTGGATTTTCGCTTTCCGAAGTAGCTGCGAATCTGCGCAGGCAGGCCGACAATTCCTTTGGGCATAAAGATTACGACGAGGATGAAAAGGCCGCCGAGGATGATGAGCCATAAATCGGGGTAGGCTCGTGTGGCCCAGGATTTGAGGGCATTGATGACTACTGCGCCGATGACGGGACCGAGCAAAGTTCCGCGTCCACCGACGGCGACCCAGACGATTATTTCGAGCGATTTCTCGGTCTGCATTTCGCTGGGGTTGATGATGCCGACTTGCGGGACGTAGAGCGCACCCGCGATGCCTGCGATGACGGAGCAGACGACGAAGATGAAGAGCTTGTAGTTCGCCGCTGCGTATCCGCTGAAGAGCACACGAGTCTCGCTGTCGCGCACTGCGCGTTGGACGAGGCCGAACTTGGTCGTGGTGAGCCAGCGGCAGAATCCATAGACGGCGATAAGCACGATGCCGGTGGCGATGAAAAGCCCGCGCTGAGTGCTCGCTTCGCGCACGTCGGCACCGAGCAGAAATTTGAAATCGGTGAAGCCGTTGTTCCCGCCGAGCAGCATATCGTTGCGGAAAAACATGAGCGCTGCGCCGAAAGTGAGCGCTTGCGTGAGGATGGAAAAATACACGCCTTTAATCCGCGAACGAAACGCGAGGTAGCCAAACGCGGTGGCAATAATCGCGGGCAGCGCGATGACCATGAGCATCGAAAAAGTGAAGCTGGAAAATGGCACCCAGAAGCTGGGAAGCTGCTCCCAGCCAAGGAAGACGAGGAAATCGGGAATCGGCTTTTTGTATTGGCCGAGTTCGCCGATCATTCGCATGAGGTGCATCCCCATCATATATCCACCGAGCGCGAAAAAGAGCGCTTGGCCGAGGCTGAGAAGGCCCGTGTAGCCCCACAGCAAATCCACGGAAATCGCGAGGATCGCGTAGCAGAGATACTTGCCCCAGACGTTGATCGTGAAGTTGCTCACGTATCCCGCCGCATTCAGCGCGGGGAAGACGACGAGCAGCAGCACGGCGATGACTGCGACGATGGCGATTTCGATTTTTACGCGCTTGTTCATCAGCTTTCGAGGCTCCGGCTTTTGGTGACGAACAGTCCGGCGGGCTTCCATTGCAGAAAGAGGATGATGCCCGCGAGGACGAGAATTTTTCCGAGCACGGGATTGCCGAGGATTTGCTGGAGACTCTGGTCGAGAAGTCCGATGCCGAGTGCGCTGATGACGGTGCCGATGATATTGCCGACGCCGCCGACTACGACGGTCATGAACGCATCCACGATGTAGAGTTGCCCGAGCGAAGGGCCGACGTTTCCGATCTGGCTGATGAACGCTCCGGCGAGTCCGGCGAGTCCGCTGCCGAGCGCGAAGGTGAGCATATTTACCCGCTCAGTGCGGACGCCCATGCACGCGGCCATCTGGCGGTTTTGCATCACGGCGCGGATGAGCAAACCAAGCGGCGTTTTTTTCAAAAGCAAGGTGACGCCCCAAACAAACGCCACGGCGAAAACGATGACGAATACACGGTTCCAGCCGAAGAGAATGTCGTTCACCGTCCAGTTTCCACTCAGCCAGCTTGGTGAGGAAACCTGCACGTTATTTGCGCCAAAGGTGAGTCGAAAAAGCTGCTGGAGCACGAGTGAAACGCCCCACGTCGCGAGGAGCGATTCTAGCGGGCGACGGTAGAGAAAGCGGATGATGCCGCGCTCCAGCGCAAGCCCGCCGAGCGCAGCGGCGAGGAAACTGAGCGGCAGCGCGACCACGAAGTAGCTGTCGTAGAGCCAACCCGTCGCGTTCATGCCGGGGAGTTTAATGTGGATGCCGAAGGGCGAGAGTTCCAAGCCGGGGCCGAAGACGCATTGCACGACGTAGGTGGTGTATGCGCCGATGGCGATCATCTCGCCGTGCGCCATGTTGATCACGCCCATCAGCCCAAAAGTGATCGCGAGTCCGATTGCGACTACGAGCAGGATGCTGCCAAGCGAAAGCCCTCGAAACGCTGTGCCCGCCGTGTTCACAAAAGTGACGTGGCTGGCGATTTTGTTCAGTGCTTTGTTCGCAGCGTCGGCGAGCAATGTATTGCCGGATTCGGTCGCTTCTTTCGCGACGGTTTTCAAAAAGTCCTGACTCGGAATGGAACCCATTTCGCCGAGCACCGTACACGCCGCGATCTTCACGTCGTTGTCCTCATTTACCAATTTGATGAGCGCGATTGCTTCCTGAAGTGCGCGTTTTGCACGCGAGTTGGTTTCCTTCTGCTGCCATGCGAGCAAGGCTGGTAGACGTTCCGGGTCTTGCTCCGAACCCATCGTCTCGATGGCTTGAAGTCGGCGCTTCACATCCGGGGAAGAAAGCTCGGCGAGATCGAGCACGCTTTTCATCGCGAGGCGAAGCGTGGAATCCGTCTCGGCAGTTGCTATGTCGGCGGCGACTAAGCGACCTGCGGCAGCTCCGGTATCCAGCCGCCTCGCCGTTTGTTTTCCATCGGCGTCTTTGTCTTCATCAAGTGTCACCGCCGCTTTCACGCCCTCTGCGTTTTCGACGATGTAGATGCCGCCCTCTTTCCATTTCGTAAGCAGTTCGATCAGTTCCGCAGGATTCCCGCCACTCAGGCTGCTTACGAGTTTTGCCTGTTCCTCAGAATCTTCGAGCAGTGCTGCTTTTGCCACGACTTCTCTCGGAGAGTTCGCGAATGCTGCGGCGCAGTGCAAGGCGAGTAGAAGCACGGCCCATAGAAATTTCCGCATGGTGATTTGGTCTTTGGTTGATGCCGGAAAGGGCGGACTCCACTGGACACACAAACAAGTGAAGCCCGCCCCGTTGATGGTTGGATTTTCGGCGAAATCCTATGCGACTCCTGCCGCTTATTTCGACGCCGTCTTCGGCTTGAAGGTGCCTTTCAGCCAAGGCTCACCGAATACGTTTTTGTATTCCTTGAGCATCTTGAACTGGCCGTCAGCCTTCGTTTCGCCGATGTACACGTTCTTCGTGAGGTGCATGTTTTTCTGCGATGTCACGGTGCCGCCGGGTCCGTCAAACGAGATGCCCGCCTGCAATGCTTCGCGCACTTTATCCACCTCGAAGCTACCGGCTTTTTCGACTGCGGCTTTCCACAGATAGACGCCGTTGTAGCTTAGAACCATCGGCGAGCAGGTCACGCGGCTTTCTTTTTTTACGCCGTCCACGGTGGTCTTTTTCAGCCAGCCCTGGAAGTCGTCCACGAACTTTTTATTCGCGGGCGTCTTGATGCTTTGGAAGTAAGTCCAGCAGCCGAGTTGACCAACGAGTTGCTTCGCAGGAAGTGCGCGGAATTCGTCCTCGGAAATCGAGAACGAGACGACTGGGCACTTTTCAGCGGTGAGTCCGGAAGCGGCGTATTCCTTGAAGAATGGGACGTTGGTATCGCCATTCAGGGTGGAGACGACGCACGCTTTTCCGCCTGCCGAGAACTGCTTAATTTCTGCGATGATCTGCTGGTAATCGGTGTGACCAAACGGCGTGTATTTTCCCGCCGAGATGATCTTGCCGGATTCGTCTTTCTTGAAGCCGCCGCCGATGTTTTCGAGCGGCACGCCCTTGCTCAGAAGATATTCGAGCAGCACGAGATTCGTGGTCTGCGGATAAACGTAGTCGCTTCCGAGCAAGTAGAACTTCTTCTTACCCTGCGCGAGCAAGTAATCAATGGACGGCGTGGCCTGCTGATTCACTGCCTCCGCTGTGTAGAAGACATTCTTCGATTCCTCCTCACCCTCGTATTGCACGGGGTAGAAAAGCAGGCCGTTGTTCCTTTCAAAAACAGGCAGCGCTGATTTGCGGGAAACCGATGTCCAGCATCCGAAGACCACTGCGCACTTGTCTTGTTCGAGCAACTGCTTCGATTTTTCCGCGAAGAGCGGCCAGTTTGATGCGCCGTCCACGATGACTGGCTCGATTTTTTTGCCCATCACGCCGCCCTTGGCGTTGATTTCGTCGAACGTAAAAAGAAGAACGTCACGAAGCGAAGTTTCCGAAATCGCCATCGTCCCCGAAAGCGAATGGAGCACGCCGACTTTCACAGTGTCCTGTGCTTGCGCGATGCTGGAGATGCCGATGCTCAACGCGACTGCGCTGAGTGATTTTTTTAGAGTTTTGATCATATTTGTAATTGGAGTTTTTGATTTAGACACACTGGCCCCCTCGGAAGTCACCACACCCCGAGGGAGCCTTGTGTGCAGCGCACCAAGCGGCGCGCTGTTTGACCAAAATTAGAAGCTGAACGAGACGCCCGCGTTGCCCGTGAGGAAGTCGGAATCTGGGTTGCCGGGGATGACTCCATCTTCCGTGTGGTAGTAGGTCACGCCCGCCGAGACGCTCATTCCTTCGAGAGCGCCCTTGAATGCGTAGGAAGCCTGCAAGCCGAGCGAGGCGTAGGCAAAGCCCGCGTCGCCGCCGTGGAAATTATCCGTGGCAACTGCGATTGCGCCGGGGATCGAGAAATTGACTGGCCCCGCCGCGAAGTCATACGAACCGCTGAGGACGCCGACAATACCCTCGTCCTGCGTGCCATTGCCATCAATACGACCGTGGATGGTGAGAGTCGGTTTTAGGAACGTGTCGTAGCCAACTTTGAAATCAATGATGCGCTCGGAGTCATTGGCATACATCCACTCTTGGTAAAGAAGCGTGTAGGTCAACGGCCCGGACGTGTAGGCAAACCCAGCCCACAAATCCACCTCCTGCACGGAGCCGCCGATGGAGCTGGTCGTATTATCATTCACGTCCCACCAAGTGCCGAAGATCAGCTTGAATTGCTCGGACATTTGGACGGTGAGTTCGAGTTGTGGGTTAAAAAGCGCGTCGGTGAACTTTGAACCAGCTCCCCAGACATCGGCACCGTAGGAGATGAAGTGGGTGTTCACGTTCAGGCTCAAGGTTCCGCTCACGCGGGATTTCACCGGTGCCATAGGCGCGGGCGACGGGCCGGCGAATGATTGTGTGCCGAGGATCGCTCCGGCAGTTGCAACGAGGATGGATGTTTTTAATGGATTCATAGTTTTGTTGGTATTGTGTTTGTGCCTTGTGCGGCAGCCGGTCCCCAAAGCGGTGCGCGTGCCATGTGTGCCAAATGCGCGATAAATGAGATTGATAGTTTTTTCAAATAATGATGAATCTCGTTCATGGACTCTCAAACACTTGAAACAAGGCAGCTTCGCGCATTTGTCATCCTCGCACGCACGGGGAGCTTCACCCGCGCTGCGGATGACTTGCACCTCACGCAAAGCGCGGTGTCTCACGCGATGAAGGCTTTGGAACAGCAGGCAGGCTGTCGTCTTTTCGACCGTACTGGCAAAAAAGCGACACTCACCGAGGCGGGAGAATTACTGCTCGTCCATGCGGAGCGCATCCTCGCGGAGATGGCTCATGCGCGGACGGCTTTGGAGAAGCTGGGCAAGTGGGGGCAGAGTCGGCTGCGGATTGGGGCGAGCGCGACTGCGTGCCAGCATTTGCTGCCGCCGGTGTTGCGGGAGTTTCGCAAGGAGTTTCCTAAATGCAGAATCACCATAGAGCCGGGCGACACGCCGGAGATGATCGAGTTTCTCCGCGAAAGCCGCATCGATCTCGCTGTGAATCTTGAGCCGCCGAGCCGCGAGCCGCTGGAGTTTCGCCCGCTGTTTAGCGATGAGATGCAGTTTATCGTGGCACCGACGCATCCGTGGGCGGTGAATCAGCGGGTGCCTCGTGAGGAAGTGGCGATGCAAAACTACATCCTCTACTCGCGGAAAAGTTACACGGGTGCGTTGATTGACGATTACTTCGCGGAGGAAAAACTCGTGCTGCGGACGGCCATCGAGATGGGCAGCATCAGCGCGATCAAAGAAATGGTGAAGCTAGACATCGGCATCGGCATCCTAGCGTCGTGGACGGTCGCCGAGGAAACAGCCGCCGGAACGCTGGTCGCGATTCCACTCGGCAGGAGGAAGCTGAAGCGGCGTTGGGGAGTGCTGCACTGGCAGGCGCGCCGATTGAGCATCCAGGAGGAGCGATTTGTAAAAATTGCGCAGGGTATTGGGAAAACTTTCGGGACATAGTTGGGCGGCAAAAAACTGGTGGCAATTCACGTCCGCAAAGTTAGGCTCACGCATATTATGAAGCCGCACCGCTTTCTTACTGCGATTTTCTGCGCGATGGTCCTCATCGCGATTTCGGGCCGCGCTTATGCGGTGGAGGCTTACAATTCCCAAATCTCGCAGACCGCTTACAAGCGCAGTTCGCTCAATCTCGATTCCGGCTACAAGCTGCCGGCTTTCAGCTCGATTAAATCGAAGCCCCTGCCGCGTGTTTCCTTCAAGCAACAGTATTTGCAAACGCAGAAGACGTGGACCGGATTATCGGGAAATGTGCGGCGCAATCTAGGTGAAGTTACGCCTTACGGCGCGGTTCGCCACGCATCCTCACTCAATAGCTACAACAAGAATAGTCGCTACGATTCGCGGCCTTCTTGGGTGAAAATCAATACGAAGCGCACGCCGTATTCGCTCCCCTGAGCGACGGTGCGTTTGAAGCCGCGCTTTACCCAGCGCCGCATTCCGCTTTTACTCGCGGCATGATTACAGCCGATTGCGACGAAGCCATCGTGGATAAAGTGCTCGCCGGAGAGCGCATCAATGCGGACGACGCCCGTGCGCTTTATGAATTGCCGCTGCCAGAGCTGGGCGAACTCGCCAATCGCCGCCGCGAAATGGTGCGGGCAAAAGCGTTTGGCGGGCGGGGAAATGACATCGTCACCTACATCGTGGACCGCAACATCAACTACACAAACGTCTGCAACGTTTACTGCAAATTCTGCGCGTTTTACCGCACGGAAAAAGACCACGACCACTACGTGCTCACCCACGAGCAGCTCGACGAAAAGCTCGACGAACTCACGGCCATCGGCGGCGTGCAAATTCTTCTGCAAGGCGGACACCACCCGAAGCTCGGCATCGATCACTACCTCGAAATGCTGCGGCACATCCGCGAGAAATATCCCCATATCAATATCCACGGATTTTCGCCGCCGGAGTTTCAGCACTTTTCCGGCGTGTTCGGAATGCCGCTCCGCGAAGTGCTCGTGAAATTCAAGGAAGCCGGCCTCGGCAGCATTCCCGGCGGCGGCGGCGAGATACTCGTGGACCGCATTCGCAATCGCATCGCGCCGCTCAAGTGCAACAGCGACCAGTGGCTCGAAGTCATGCGCATCGCCCACGAACTTGGGCTGAACTCAAGCTGCACAATGATGTTTGGCCACGTCGAGACCGTGGAAGATCGCATCGAGCACCTCCAGCGGTTGCGCGACACGCAGGACGAGACGGGCGGCTTCACCGCCTTCATCTGCTGGACCTTCCAGCCCGAGAACACGAAGCTCAAAGCCGAGCCGGTCGGCAGCAGCGAATACCTGCGGATGCAGGCACTGAGCCGCATCTTTCTCGATAATATCGAAAACGTGCAAAGCTCGTGGGTCACGCAAGGCCCGCGCATCGGCCAGATCGCTCTGAAGTACGGGGCCAATGATTTTGGCAGCGTGATGATGGAGGAAAACGTCGTCTCCAGCGCAGGCACCACGTTCCGCCTGAACAAAGAAATGATCGAGCGCCTCATCTCCGAAGCCGGCTACGAACCCCGCCGCCGCGACAACTGGTACCGGCTGCTGGCGTAGATTCGCGATTACTTCAGCGCCGTCGTCTTGATGAGCGATGAGTCGCCCAGCCCGAAGCTCGATGGCGTGTACATTTCCTCCACTTTCGTCGGCGGCGCGGTGGCGGAACCAGCGGCGCGGACGCGGGCGACATAGCGCATCCGGTATTTTCCGGAAGACCATGTGTTTGTGAAATAGAGCATCCGGTCGGTACGGATTTCGCGGTGGCTCCACCATGCGCGGGCCATTTCATCGCCCTGCGCAGCTTGCGTGCGGAACTCGGGGTTCACGGCCTCGAAGTTGGCGGGCAGCGGGTCGTCGATCACGACGTAGCGGCTGCCTTTGGGCACGATAATGTCGATGCTCACGAGCACGCGGTCGCCGACACGCGGCTCGCCGAGCGGGGAAAGCGAGGCGTCATCATTGATGCGCTGGTAAGTGCGCTCGATGGCGTAGCCGCGATCCTGCCGCTGCGTGACGAGCGTGCGCGGGCGAGAGGAGACGGCGACTTGCGTGAACGCGGCGACTTTTCCGGGGTTGTCAAATCGCAGCGGCGTCTTTCCGTTGAGCGACATTTCTTTTTCAAAATAGCCGCCCTTCGCGGGGATGTTGAACGGCGTTTTTTCCGCGCCATAAACGAGCGAGCCTTTCAGCTCCTTGCGCCCCGCTTCGGTCTTACGGACGTATTCGGCAAAGCCGAGCAGCGCCCACACATTGCTCTGCGTATCGCCCCAATGCCCGCGCGTGCGGAGCGAGAGCAGCGCGTTTGCGACATCGTCGGCAGCGGCGGATTTTCCTGCGACCTTGCTCCACGCAAGAAGGCGGATGCCCTGCGCGCGGGCGACGCTGCCAAACCACCAGTCGGCTTTCACCGCTTTATCCTGCATCCGCAAGAGCGAGTCGGCGGTCTTCTGCGATCCTTTGCTCTCAAGGATCGCGAGCGCAAGCAAAGCGCGGCTTTCCTGCGAGAGGAGCGCGCGTTTTTTGTTCAGCACTTCGTGGTAGGCAGGCTCCGCGCGGCCCATGATTGCGAGCGTGTGGCAGATGAATGCACGCTCCGAGAGCCTTGATTCGTCGTCCGTTTCCGCTGCGCCGCGAAGTCCTTTACTGAGGTATTCGCCGAGTTTTTGCAGCGACTCCGGCGGCACGATGAAGCCCGCCCGCTGCGCCATCACGAGGCCCATTCCGCCGTAAGCGCTGCCCCACAATTCACTCGAAGCACCGGGCCAGTAGCCGAGTCCTCCATCGCGATTTTGCATGGAAATAATACGCGCGATGGCTTTCTCCACGACCTCTGCGATTTGCTCATCGGAGCGCGTCAGCCCCGGAAGCATCGGGCGAAATTCGCGCAGCGCGACCCACGGAAGCATCCCGGAAGTGGTCTGCTCGATGCAGCCGTAGGGATAGTTCAGGAGTTCATCCACGCCCTCGGAGATTTCAAAAATGCGCGAGTTGGAAAAACGCACGCGCACCGTGCCTGCGCCCTCAAGCAGTGCGGGATCGGCCTTTGCCAGCATCTCGGTGCTCGCTTCGTTTCTGTCGTTGAGGACTTCGCCGAGCAGCGGAGTCGGCCAGCCGACTTTGAGATTCGATTCCACGGAATCGCGGAACGCAACGCCGCCAGCGCCTGTGAAATTCACCGTCCACACCCACTTTGCCTCGCCGGGTTCCTTGAACTCGACGGGGAAATCCAGCGCGAGTGAGCCGTTCGCAGGCAGTTTCACCGTGCGCGTGTTTTCCGCAGCCGTGGCGTGTTCGCTAAAAAGCACGCTCACTTTTGCCTCGCCCTCAGCGGCGGTCGTGTTGTGCAGCACTGCGCGGACGAGCATCGCGTCGCCCACATTTGCAAAGCGCGGCGTGGATGGCTCGATCATCACCGGCTTGTTGATTTCCACCGCGCCCTCGCCGCTGCCGAATTGATCGCGGAGCGTCTGCGCCACGGCCATGATGCGGTAGCGCGTGAGGCCGTCTGGTGCTTTGAAAGTCGTGGCGACATTTCCATCGGCGTCGGTTTTCAGCGCACCATTCCAGTAAGCAGTGCCGAGGAAATTGCGGCGCACTTCGGCCTCGCCGCCTTTGAGCATCCCCTTCGCGGAGCCGACGAGGTAGCCTTTGTTTTCAAAAAGCGCACCTTCCGGATCATCGGTGAGCATGTGCGAGAGCGTGATGCCAGTCATCACGCCAAGTCGGAGCGACTGCGTGAAATACGAGAGCAAATCCGGCGTCTCGAAGCCCATGAGACTGAGCACGCCTTCATCCGAAGCCCATAGCGTGACCTCCGCATTTTTCACTGGCTTGCCTTCATGGTCGCGAACTTCACAGACCACGGAGACATCGTCGCCGGGCTGATAGGAAGGTTTCGCCGGGCGGATGTTCACGTAGAGCTTCGCGTCGGGCCGCGCGATAGCGAGCTGCGTGTAGCCAGCGCGAAACTCGGGCATTTTGTATTTGCGCGGGCTGTCCTGCGCACCGCGAACGATGATGACGGAGATAAACACATTCGGCGCGTCGGCTTCCTCAATCGGGATGCGGATGCTCGGTGCGTTGCCTTCGAGTTTCGTGACAAAATGGCGGCGCACATGCTCGCGCTCCACGGTGACGAGCGCGTTGCCGCTGATCGGCGTCTTCACCAAAATCACCGCTTCCTCGCCGGGCTTGTATTCCTTTTTATCCGCCACCAACTCGACCTGCGATTTGTTGCGGTAGTTCCAAGTGAGCGCGTCTTTTCCCCACACATGCACGGCGGTCGTCGTGATGACGTTGCGCCCCGAAGCGTCCGTCGCCACAGCGGAGATGAGATAAAGGCCGGGCTTCGCGACTGTGAAAGTGGTGTCCTTTTTCGCGGGGTCCGCGAGCAGCCACTCGCCATTTTTTTTCACAACAGCCTGCGTTTGAAATGTCGTCTGACCGATGAGCTGCATCACCGGCTCGTTACGGAAGTTCTCGGCTGCGTCCGCATCTTCCACGCGGTTCGTCTGCCATTCGATCCGAGTGAGCTTCACGGTCGTTTCCACAGCATCTTTCATCGGCTGGCCGTCATTGCGCACCGCGATGACTTGCAGCGGGAGCGCATCGCCCTCGCGCAGCACCTCCGGCATGTTGCGGATGCCGAGGTAAAACTCCGAGCTGTGCATCGTGATCAACTGCCTGTCCGCGACCGTCTGCTGATTGAGGTCCGTGACTTCCGCCGTGATGCGCACGAAGCGCGGCTGCGGCATCGTCGTGTTCATCGGCACTTGCGCGGTGATCGTCGCGTTGCCGCCGTCGGGAAGCTCGATCTTGCCCTGCTCCGAATACTCATTTTTTCCCGCAAATTTCTCGCGCAGCCGCCAGTCATTGAGCGACTCGGTGAAGCGGAATCCTTCAAATCCATCCGGCGAAAAACCGGAATCCTCCGAGCGCAGCGACCATGCGACTTGCGCCTTCGCGAGCGGCTTGCCCATGTAGTATTTCGCGGTGAGCGCGACATTCAGCGGCGCTCCAAGCATCGGCGTTTTCGGCGCGGTGAGCTTCACTTCAAAAGCGTTTGGCTCGTATTCCTCCACGCGGAAATAGTGCCGCACGCCGGACCACTCGGAGTCCTCATCCTCCGCGCCGGGAGCTTCTTTTTCAAAGAGCAGTTGTGCGCGAAAGCCGCCGACTGCCACTCGCGGGAGCTTCACATCCGCAGTGACTGATCCCATTTCCGAGAGCGTGACTTTCTGCGAAAAAAATTCGCGGTTGTCGGGAGTGAACGCTTTGAGCGTGGCTTTCTGCCCGGCTGGAATGTGCGGCTTGCCCGGCGTGTAATTGCGGGCGACGGCTTTTAGGTGAACGGTCTCGCCCGGCTTGTACACGGGGCGGTCGCTGAACATTTTGCCGCGAAGCTGCCCGCCTTCCTCGCCGCCGAAATCGTAGATGTCTTCCTCGTCGCCCCACATGTTCACGCGGAAGCGACCGAACTCCAGCCCGTGCCGCTCGTCGCCAAACGGGATGTATTGATAATCCTCGCCGCTCGTCACTGCGAGCCACTCCACGCCCTTCCGCTCTGGAAGACGCGCAGTGCCGTCTGCGGCGGTTTGCGCAGTGCCGAGTTCCGTGCCTTTTTCATCGAGCAGCGCGAGCTTTGCGTCCTTCACAGGCAGGCCGGAATTGAGCGAGAAAACCTGCGCGAATCCGCCTGCGCCGCCTTTCCAAACGACGCCGAGATCCGTGACCTGCACGAGTGCCTGCGTGCCGACTCGCATCACATTCGGTGCGGGCTTGTCGGGCTGCTCTGCGGTGAGAAAAACGGTGCCGGTTTTTCCCGCGCCGAGGATGTCGTCCCACTTCACAGTGAGCGCGAATTTTTCATCCACTTTCTGCTCGGGCGCGAAGTCCTTCGTCCACACCACCTCGCCGGGCATCGCTACGTCTTCGATGCGCTGGAGCATCTCGTCGTCGTCCTTGATTTCTTCGCGGTAGTATTTTTTGTAAGCCGCCATCGCCGCCGCTGTTTGATTGGCTGGGATGAGCCGCGCAGTGATGCGAAATTTTGCGAGATTGATGCCGATCATGCGAAACTCGCGCGTGCCGCTGCGCTGCTGGTGCGTGGAGAATTCTTGGAAATAAAGACGCGGCTTGATCGGCGCAAAACTCACCGCCTTGTTCCACGCGGGCATCTTCACTCCTTCCGCCGATGGCAGCCCTTCTGCGATGGAAACGGTGTAGTCGCGCCCAAGCTCAAATTCGCCGCTGATGAGCACCGCAGAATCACTCCAAAGCGAGGCGTTCAGCGCGATTTTCAGTCCCGGCGGCGCAGGCTCCACTTTCACCCACTGCGCGATGTTTTCTTGCTTCACCGTTTTGCCGAGTCGCTTGGAAAAATCGAGCGTGAGCAGCTTGCCGGAGTTGATGAGATTTTCCGTCGTGAAACGCTCCACGGTGAACTCTTTCACCTTCCCGATTTTCAAATCGAATGGCACCGCGAGCTTGTATCCGCCAGCCGCAGCGGGAAGTCCCTCTCCCGCGATGAGCACCCAGCCATCGCCGGGCGGAAGTGGTTTTGCCGGCTGCACAAAGACGTGATTGCGTTGCGCCAAGCGCAAAGCCTCGGCGAGTTCTTTTCCGTCCGTCGCCGTCTCATGCGCTACGCGAAACGCATCCTCCCAAACGAGCATGCTGCGGTCGTCGGCGCGGTATTGCGGAAACTGATGATCGCCTTCCTTCTTCGGATCGGCAGCGGTGACTTTGGCTGGGATTTTGAGTTGGTTGGGGCCGAGAAACCAGATGCGTTCCTCGATGGTTTTTGCATCCACTGGCGCACTGAAAAGCAGACTCACATTCGGCGAAATAGGCGCATCATCCGTGTTCAAATAATCCGGCGTGGCCCAGCCTTTCACGCGGAAGGAAGGAGTGGTGAGCGACCTGCGAAACGGGTCTTTCACAGCCGCGCCCGCTGCGTTTTTCAAACCACTGCGCAAGCCGAGCTGGTAAGTAGCACTTTGCGCGGGCGGCTCCGTGGGCGTGAAGACGCCGCTTTGCGTGGAGAGCCACTGCCATTTCCCGGCGACCTTGGGCTGGATGACGAGCGGCGATTCCGACTGTTTGCCCACCATTTCGGGCTGCACCATCGAATCGGGAAAGCGCAGCTCGAACGCCGAGTTTGCCCGCCATTCATTGCCTTCGTGGATGAGCGTAACCGGCGCGGCAAAAGCCGAAATGGAGAACAGGGTGAGTGCAGCGAGTGTTTTCATGGTAGTGATTTTCAATACGGACCTTGCCCGAAATTCTTTCAGTCTTTTTGTCTCGTTTGTTGCGCCCACCTTCCAGAACAAAACTCAGCAAGGTGCTGCGTTTAACGACGACGCACACCAAGCGCTGGATGTCTCCGGTGGTGCCGAACAACTAGAATCCGCGCTGCGTCACCAACGATGCGGAAAAGAAAATGGAAAGGGAAACGATGAAGGTTGACGCGGCGGAGTTCGCGCACACGGACGGAAAACGATTCCGGTCGCGCCGCTGCCTCCAACATGAATCGTCGCAACTCGCTGTAGAATTCATCCGCAAGCTCCTGACCGCCTACACGCTCGTAGTAATCCATAATCGCAAAGACATCGGAGTGTACTTTTGGATGAAGGATTATCCGCATCAAGTTCGGCGAGCTGCAATCTGTTGGTCCAGTTGCTCCAGCGAAGTTCCCAAATCAGGGTTGGTGTCGAACTCGGTATCACGACGCAATGCCTCGGCTATCCCCTCATCGTCATCGTTAAGAATAGGCGGAAGTGATCGTAGCAGGTGAGCGGCAAGAACGGCTCGCTGTGCATCTGGCAGGTCAAATGCGAGTTTTTCGACTTCTGTAATCGTTACCATAAGGAAAACGGTAGCAATCTTCGCCTACTTATCAGACGCGCCTTCGTATTTGATCAGCTCTGGCGCGATGGTCGGCTCGATGTAAGCAACACGGCCATCCAGATAGGCTGCCAGCGTTTTCTTTGCGGGCAGGTAGTAGATATTGCAGGTGGGCTTCTCGCCGCCGATTTTCGGCATTTCCACGTAAGTCAGACCATCGGCCTCATCGAACAAATATCTTCCGTATGTAAATAGGATAGTCGCACCGGGACTGGGAACCTGCTGCCGCAAAACCCAGTCTTTGTATTTCACGAGATACTTATTGAAGCCGAAGGGAATCGGCAGGCCGGTGATGTCTGCGTAGATCAGGATGTCTTCAAAGGGCGTGCCCTTCCAGTTCACAGGGTCTTTATTGATTCCGGGGCAATCGAACAGAATCGCCAGTTGAGCACGAATTTGTTGCTGAAGCTCCCGCTGATCGTCCGCTTGTATTCCCTTGAAAAGATAAGGCGCAAGCCGACCCCAGAAAGTATCCGTCACCCATCCCGGTTTACCATACAGCGTATCCGTGGGGTCTTTGACTGTGTTGATCTGCCCGTTATTGTCTCCTGAATAGGAGATATTTGCTTGGGCGACATTCCTGACTGCGTTGAGCAACTTTATTTCGTAAGCCGATCTTTTCGCACCTTGCAGCGCGTAGAGAATGAGCGAAGCAAGCACCGCGATAATAGTGACGACCACGAGCAGCTCAATCAGCGTAAAGCCTCGAACTGCCGCGCTGTGGGATTTCATGCCGTGCTCTGTCTGCGTATGCCGTATTTTGTTCGAGTTCATAGGGTTTGAGTAGCGATGTCGAAGTTGGGATTTAAGGCGGTAAAAGCAAAGCATTTAACAAATTTCGCCCCGATTATGAAGCGGCGGCTTACTTTTTCCCCTCGGTCGGTGTCGTGGTGCCCGGCTTGGCCTGCCCCGCCTTCGCGAACGCTTGGCCGAGGACATCGTAAAGGCGGCGAAGACCGGGCGCAGTCATCGCGATGCGTGTGTGGATCGGCAGCGTCGCGAAGCCCTGGCCTTGGTCGGGAATGAGGCCGCTCGAAAAGTCGAGATACACTTCCTCCTGCCCGGTTGTGAGCACGACTTGGTTCGCGTAACGCGCAGTCATGTCTTCGTATTTCACCTGGATTTTTGCCTGTTTTTTGTCGGGTTGATTTGCCATGCGTGGATTCCTACGCGGGAACGCGCTGCTTTGCAAAGAAGGTTTGCGATTGAAGAAAAGGCGGTTCTCGTGCGTTCTACGCGCAGTCACATGCTCGGTCGCTCGCTTTTATCGCTCCTGCTTTTCCTCGCTCTGCCTGCCGCAGCGCAAAAACCCACGCCGGGAGCGGCTGTCCCCGCCGGTGCGCAGGTGAATGATCAGACCATCCGCCCGCCTTTCAGCCTCGAATGGGGCGAAGACTCAAAGCGCGTGGAGCTGAAAATCGGGGCGGCAAAACTCACCATCAAAGAACGCCGGAAAGTGGATGCGCGAATGGCGCTCGTCGTCACCGGTTTTGAAAAACCAAACGCCAGCAACCCGAAGGCGCCGAAGCCGCCCGCGCTTCAGCAAGTCGTCTTTTACTTCGTTGGCGGGCGGCTCACAAAAGACAAGCTGCCCGACGGAAAAGCGGCGGACCTCATCATCGGCGGAACGCTCGTGGAGGTGGAGCTGCAATACCAGCAACCCGATTGGCTGGAGGCCGACTACAACCAATGCCTCGGCGAAAAACGCCAACTCATCGAGCGCAGCTACGGAGTCGGCCAGCAAATCGTCCGCGAAACCAAAGAACTCCCCGATGGAAAAGGCACGAGCACCATCGTCGGCTACAACTGGAACCGCAATAACACCGCCGTGGAGCTTGTCTATTTCACCGCCGAGACAGCGGAGAAAAACCACGTCTTCCACACCCTGAGCCTGCACTACAAATCGGGGCGCTGAAAGCAGCCCGCGAGTCCCATCGCGGCATTACGGCGCGCGCGAAGCGACCAATTTTAGAAGTCGGTTATTTTGGGAGTTCCGCGTGCGGCGTGCCAGAACCGCGCAACATCTATATGGCAATCGGCGTGGTCAACGCGGTGAACAACGCGATAAGAACGGACGATAATTTCGCGAATAGTTGGGTCGTCAAACTCCGGCACCACACGGCCCATTTAGGGAAACTCAGCAAGACGTTTGGTGCTGCTGACGAGGAGCTGTCCGAATTGCACGGCACGCTTTGGCGAATCCATCGAGATGTAGCGAACAATATCCCGTAGGTCGCGGCGGGCAGAAGGCGAGAGCGCTACTTGATAACCCATGACGGCAACTCGCGCTTAATCTCCTCAATCGGAATACGCTCGCCACGGTCAATCTCGGCAAGCCCCTGACGCACGCCGGCCACAAACTCGATCTCCTGCGCAACGTCATGGAGCGACACATCCTCTGGCAGCTTCTGGAGCAGGTCCTGAACGATTTGCTTGGTGCTCATATCGATAAGCAGTCTCACGCCACAGCTAAAGGCACTTCAAGCTCCTCGACACGCCATGCTGCGTAGGAGAGCGCCTCACGAATGTCTTCGGCTGAAAGATAGGGATATAGAGACAAAATCTCGTCATTTGTGCGACCAGCGGCGACGAGGCCGACGATGGTGCCTACGGTCACGCGAAGCCCACGAATACATGGTTTCCCGCCCATAATGTTCGGGTCATGTGTAATGCGAGTTAGAGCTGGCATAGAGAGACAGCTACCCGGACAAGCGGTCTAATGCACGTCTAATTCTTTGTGCATCACTTTTGACAAATCTGCTGACGGGTTGCAAATCCGCTTCGCCCCGCCATGCTCCGCGCACTATGAAATTCTCCACCCGCTTCGCGCTTCTTTTAGCTGCTGCTGCATCACTTGGGATGTCGAGCACTCCGAAAGTCACTGTCCGTTTTCACTCGGAGGCAAACGCCAATGACACGAGCAGTTTTGCGAAGCCGATCAAACTCGCTTACGCGCAGCGCGAGGCGCACATCAACCGCGTGCCGGAGTTCTCCGAGCGCAACATTTTGGCCATCTTCCCTTGGAAGACTGCCGACGGGACTTGGGGCTGCGCTTTCAAGCTGAATGGAAGCGGGCGCATCCGGCTGGAAACCATCAGCAGCGATAATCGCGGCGCGGCGATTGTGGCGTTCATCGGGACGAAAAACGGGATGCACCAGGTGATTGATATGGTCATTGATAAGCCCATCACCGACGGCATCGTGGCCATCCCGCGCGGCATCACGGATATTGAGATGCTCGTGCTGCGGAAACAGTTCAAAGTGCTCGGCGAGGAGCCGGAGAAAAAGGACAAAAAGAAAGAGGAAAAACCGGCACTTCCCGCAGACACTCGGGCGGACCGGAGCCGCGCACAAAAACTGCCGCCACTGCCCGATAACGCGCCGCGAAAAAAAGGCGCACGCGACACGCAGGAGCCGGACTTGCCGCGCATCGCAGATTGAGCGCAGGGCGACATGCTCACGACGATCAAGGTCCGACATTTCCGCTGTTTCGAGCAGTTTGAGTGGGAGTTTGGCGAAGGGCTGAATTTCATCACTGGCCCAAATGCTCGCGGCAAGACTTCGCTGCTCGAAAGCGCGTGTATTTTACTCCGCCTGCAATCGCCGCGCGTGGCTTCGCTCGCCCGCATCGTGCAGCATGGTCGGCGCGGGTTTGTGGTGGATGGTTTTTTCGCGCAGCGGCATCTGCAATTTTACTACAGCCCGCAAAAAAAGAAGCTGGCGCTCGACGGCGTGGAGCAGACGAACGCAAAGGATTGGCTGCAAACGGGGCGCGTGATGTGGTTTGGAAATGAGGATATGGATCTCGTGCGCGGCGCGGCGGAGAAGCGGCGGAAGTTCCTCGATTTTATCGCCACGCAAAGCGACGCGGCCTATCGCACTTCGCTGCGCGGATACGAGCACGCGCTGCGCTCGCGGAACCATCTGCTCAAGCAGCCATCGCATCGCTGGCGCGAGATTCACGCATTCGACGCGCCGCTGCTCCAGCACGGCGAATACGTGCGCACGGTGCGGCACAATCTGCTGGCGGATTTGCAGATTGATACGGACGCCGCGCATTTCGCCATCAGCGGAAATCGCGAAAACCTGCGGCTGGAATATGCGCCCGGCGATCTGGGTAATTTCGCCGCTGCACTTGCGACGGCAAAAACGGAGGACGCTCGTTTGCGCCAGACGACGACTGGGCCGCACCGCGATGATGTGCATTTTTCGCTCAATCATCTGCCCGCCGACGATGCGAGCGAGGGCCAGCAGCGGACGCTCGCGCTTGCGCTGAAGCTGGGCGCGGCGCGTCTGTTGGAGCGGCATTTCGGCACGCCGCCGCTTTTGCTGCTGGATGATATTTTCGGCGAACTGGACCCGGAGCGACGCAATTCGCTGCTCGCGGCACTGCCTGCGACGGCGCAAAAAATCATCACCACCACGCACCTAGACTGGATGCCCGGCGCGGACGGCGCGAATGTCTTGAAGCTCGACAGCACGGGCGCGTGACGCCTTTCTTCCCGCACTTTTCCGACATGAAACTCCACATGCCCGCCGCAGATATTTTCATCCCCGATGGCCGTCCCGTCGCTGATGCACTCTCTCGAATCACCCATCTCGCGGTTGGTGCGCATCAGGACGATTTGGAGTTCATGGCGTTTCACGGAATCATCGAATGCTTCCACAGCGCGGAGAAGTGGTTTGGCGGCGTGACTTGCACCAACGGCGCAGGCAGCGCACGCATCGGAGCGTATGCAAAATTCACGGACGAGGAGATGATGCTCGTGCGGCGCGACGAGCAAAAACAGGCCGCAATCGTAGGCCGCTACAGCGCGATGGTGCAGCTCGACTACCCGAGCAGCATTGCAAAAAACCCGGTGGATTTGCGTCTGCGCGAAGATCTCCGCGCCATTCTTCAAGCAACAAAACCGCGCCACGTTTACACGCACAATCCTGCGGATAAACACGACACGCACATCGCCGTAGTCATCCCGCTCATTCAAGCAATCCGCGATCTTCCGCGCGAAGATCGCTCGCAGACCGTCCACGGCTGCGAAGTCTGGCGGAATCTCGACTGGCTGGGCGACGATGAAAAAGTCGCGCACGACGTGAGCGGCCACGACAACCTCGCCGCTTCGCTCAACGGAATTTTTGACAGCCAGATCGCCGGCGGAAAACGCTACGACCTCGCCGTGCTGGGCCGCCGCCGGGCAAACGCCACCTTTTTCTCCAGCCACACCACCGACGCCACCGACGCTCTCGCTTTCGCAATGGACCTCACACCGCTCGCACACGACGACTCGCTGGACATCGTAGATTACGTCACCGCCGCAATCGACCGCTTCCGCGCAGATGTGGCAGGCAAACTCCGCGCCCGGCTCGGCTGCTAATCCTGAGTCAGGTGCGCCCTAAACTGGCGGAGCTGGCGTGGGTGCGGGCGGGGTGCCTCCTTCATCTGTCGGGTCTTCGGTGGGTTCGCCGGGGTTGGTGGCGAAGCGCAACCCGTAGCGGCGGAGCACGCGGCGGATGCTGGGGTCATCGAGCTTGCGGTTGAAGTGGGCGACTTCGGCCCGCACGTCTTCTAGGATTTCATCCACTTCGAGCACCATTCCTTGCGCGGCGGCGAGTGTGGAATCGAGCGCACTGTCGGCGGGGGCGATGTCATTATGCTCGTTTTCGTATGCGACGCGGGCGGCGGTGACTTCGGTAGCGGTGGGATTTGTCATCGCGGGGAAACCAGCGGCGACCATGTCTGCATCGCCTTTCGCGATCTGCTTGGCGATGTTTACAGCCACCGATTCGTTGGCGATTGCAGGCACATCACCAGCGAGAGGAAGTCCGGCGTAAAGAAGGATGCTTGCATCGTGGTCGAGCCGCGCAGTGCGGCGTTTAAGCACCTCCCAATAGTCGCGGATGAATGCGAGCAGCTTTGCGTATTTAGTGTTTTTCTGGCTCACCTCCAGCGAGCGCTTGGCCTCTGCGGAGGCTACTCCGAGGACGGCTGGCTCGTAGGTGGAGATGATGTTGAGTTTGGTGAGTGTGACTGCCGAGAGGATTGGTTTTCCTGCGGCGTTATCTGCCGTGTGTGCCGCGAGTGCGGCCTTGAGGTTTGCTAGGCGGTCAACGTGAGAACGAGCTGGGACGTAGTAAGGCATAGGGCGCGAAAACTGGCATAAACCGCGCAGTGTGGCGAGCGGGATTTGCGCTTATTCCAATCCTTCCAGCAACTCGTTCCAATCGCAGCCTAGCGCTTGCCGGATGCGAATGAGCACTGCCAGTGAAGTGCCGAATTTACCGGATTCGATAAACTGCAAATACCGCGTGGTGATGTCCGCCCGCTCAGCCAAAGCCTCTTGGGAAAGCTTTGCATTCGCCCGTAATCTTTTGAGATTTGAGCTGAATTTATTGAGCTGTTTTTGCGGAACTTTCTGCACGCGATTTGCCCGCGATGGTCATCCGTCAAAGGTGTGCGCAACACGTAAGCCAGTTTCGTTATTTGCTTTGACATGATCGCCGCTCTATCACACCACCACTGCCGCCTTGAGTAGTGACCACCCACCATGCAACTTCGACTCACAAACTGACCTATGAAGCACTCCCACAAAAACATCCCCACTTCCAATCGCGGCAATCCTATTTACGCAAATGCACGGCTCATCATCTCTGTGCTGGTTCTCAACAGTGGGATCGCACACGCAATCACCTACGAAGACTGGCAAAGCATCGTTTTTACACCGACTGAAACCAGCACGGCTTCCATATCTGCAAGGAATGCTGATCCCGATCAAGATGGTCGCACGAATTTGATGGAGTTTGCCTTGGGTTCTAATCCGAAAGTATCCGATCCGAGCAGCGGCTTTACTTACTCGCGCGACTCTGCGGGCCATCTCACCATCCAATACACAAAATGGAAAACACTCTCGGGCACCGTCGTCTTCCCTCAAATCACCAGCGATTTGAAAAGCGCCTGGCAGGCGGGCGATTTTCGGATCACGCCCATTAGCTCCGTGGATATTGATGCAGATCGCGCACTCGTCACTTTGCGCGACCCATACGACTCCGTTACCGCGCCCCGGCGATTCTTCCGCTTTCTCGTAGATACCGATATGGACCTCGATGGCTTGCCAGATCAATGGGAGCTTCGTAATGGACTCAGTCCTTTTTTACGCACCGACTGGGACTCCGATGTTGATGGCGATGGCCGTAACGCACTCGTGGAGTTCCTCGATGGCACCGATGCCCTTATCCACGACATTCCTCCTCCAGCCGTCTCGCCTCCGAGCGCGCCTGCAAATGTCACCGTGACCACCTATCCCGACGGCAGCCGACTCGTGCAATGGGCCGATACATCGGAAAATGAAACATTTTTCCGTATTGTAGAGAAGATGCCGGATGGCACCATCCGCGAACTTGGGCGTGTAGGCCCAAATCAAACCTCCCTGCTGCTTCCTCCAAGCCAATAGTCAGCAAATGAAAGCATCATCTTTACTTCTCCCATTCGTGCTTGCTGCTGGCTGTCCGCAGGCTTTTTCACAGCAACTCGGCGCACAGTCCGGCAACTCGGCTGGTTTGTCTGACATAGCCGACGTGCAGCTATTCACTATTCCACGACCACCCGACCCCGGCTCAGTTAGCGCGGTGCGCATCAACCGTGATAGCATTCGCGTGAGTATATTGCCCAGCGCAGGCTATGGGAATTTGCGGATTATGCGAGCCGCAGGAAATGGGAATTGGGTCAAAATCAAATCATTTCCTGCTAATCAAATCCCCACCTCATTTATTGATCCAGCGCCTGCGGGCGAGAATTACAAATACCTGTCACAATTTGTAGAATTTAGAGCGGGGTTAGCCTCAGACATTACATCCAAGCCCAGTGAAATTGCTTACGTTGGGGATGTTGCTGCGGATCTTCACGCTGGTCAGTGGTCATACGATCCCGATGTCGATCCAGCCACCGGAACTTTTTCGGTGGCTGATTTTTTCCCGAACCGTCCACCAGAGACACCCGATGCGGTGGATCCCAATCCATACATTTATGAGGGGCCATATGCTCCACTCGAAGTTCAGGGAGGATTCATTTCGACACGCAAGACTTTGTGGGCGGAGGCAAGCATTCAGAGCGGTGGTCTGTTGTCATTCCCTTTTGCTGAATTGCAATCCGGCACTCCTTGGACTGGTTTTCTTTTACCACCTGCAACCGGCTATGTGGATAACGGAAATTACAGCGGGCACGAATGGCTGGAACTAGGCTCACCGTTTGGCTTTTACGAGAGCCGTTGGAGTGGTTCCTCCAATGATGGCTATGATCGCGTCTCCAATCCTCACTGGCAGATGCTCCCACTCAATCAAGAGTCACGGTTTGTCTCTTTAGACATTCAGCCAGCAGCCGGAACGCAAACATTCGGCGTCTCTGCGCTGGGAGCAGACATCAAAACGATAAATGACACTTCTGTTTTTTCCGTCGAGCCTGGTGGGAGTGCATTGAAGATCACCCACAGGGGCGGACCGATTGGCGAGTTTGGAACGGAGATACTCCCCGGCAGTCTCAAGGTGCCGCTTAAATTCGATGTCCGGCCAAGGGTGGAAATTTCAATAAAGATCGTCCGCCTCAGAATGCGGAGCAAATGGAAAGGTCAGACACATACCGATGCGGATGCAGACGTGCCCAACCCCGACTTGGCTGCACTGGAACTGGAACTCGTCCAGACTTATGGCTCTCAAGCGAATATCTTCTTCACACTGGCCAAGGAGACCATCATTCACGATGATGATGATGATGAAACGGTGGTCGGCGAGGATACGGATGGTCGCCCGGCTTTTAACGTAGGCAATCAGACATCGCCGGGTGGTGTGTTTTTTACCGATCTAGCCGATGCCAATCGGACGCAGGGTTACATGTTCACTATTTTTTGCACAGAGTTTGCCCTATTTGTGCAAAAAGATGGAGGGAAGCCCGAACTGGCATCTGGCGCTTTTGTAAATGATATACTACAAGACGCATCTCGATTTGCAGTTATCACGACATTAAATAAAAGCATAGACTCTTATGTGCATGAGGTTGGTCATCTAATGGGTTTGTATCATCCGTGGAAGTTCGGCACCGAATATTCGGAGGATAAACTGCCTGACAATGCAAGGGAGCGAATTATGGGCTATGACAGGTCAGGGAGGCGCGTCACCAAGCCCGAACGAGATGTGATTCACACCCAAACCAAATACATTCGAGAGAACTTGATGCCATGAAGCTTCTATTTCGATGGTTAGTCCTTGCATTATTGGTTTCATCCTCGTGTGCACAGAGCCGGAATACCGCACCCGCTCCGACACCCGATCCTTCCAAAGATGAACAGCGGCGGCAGGAGGCTCGAATGGTAGCCTTCGACGAGTTCCGACGCGAATACATGATTCCGATCTACGCGGAAAAAAAACGGAGACGCGCCCTCAATCCAGGCAAGATCGTCCCGCAGACCGATCCCTCCGGCCCGCTGCTGGGAGATGAAGCATTTGAAAAAAAGCTATGGCAGCGACTGTCTGCCGATGTGGTCGCAAGGCGAGATTTGAACAAACTCAACGCTGAGATTCAGCGCATAGAAGCAGTTAAACGTGAATTTGCGAAGGAACCGGACGACGTCAAACGTCTCGCGGGTTTTGTAGAGTGCGACAAGCAGCTAAAAAACCTCATTCCTAAGCGTGATGATATGGAAGATGCAGACGGAAGAGCTGCAACCATAGCACTGCATCTCAGGGAAATGTACGATGCACGCACTATACGCCTGCTCGCACCTTTAATTTTTGAAAATGATCACGAGTCATTCATTGGTGAGGACTACGCAAAAAGCTCGTTCACATTCCGAAAAATCGACGCACTAAGAACACTTCAACGCTTCGGCGTGATCACAACCGAAACGCCCCCCGTGAACCATCAAGCAGCCGATGAAGAAATGGCCCGCCCTTGGCGCGAGTGGTGGATGAAAAACAAGGAGCAATTCGGCCATGTGTACGAGCTACCAAAACCCGTTGCAGCAGCCCTGCCTGCCCCACAAAAGACAGAGCTGGTGCCAGAGCGCAAAACTTTGGCATCGGATGAGGCTTTGCAAAAACCTGCAACGCTTGCACCGCCTCCAAAAGCAGAGGAGAATCCCGCAAAATCTAACTGGTGGATATACGCGCTTCTCTGCTGCTTGTTTGCCCTTCTGGTGTTTGGGATTTGGTCCAGCAAGAGGATGTATTCCGACAACGAATAGGGGGGTATTAATAACAGTTTCTAGGTGTGGAACGCTGCCGTGGAACATTTCATCCCCATTGCGGCTCTCGGTTTTGAGAGTCTGCGTAAGTGGCTGAATAATCGAATCCTACTGGAGTAGGAGGCCATTGCGGGCGTACGCAATGGGGGTATTTTCGGGTAGGAGGGCGTTGCGGGCACCCGCAATGGGCCTCTATTGGAGTAGGCGGGCTTTGCGGGCGTACGCAATGGGGGTCGTGGGGAATTGAAGGGGGTTGCGGGAGTACGCAATGGGGGACTTTTCGGGTAGAGTGGCTTTGCGGGGGGCGGCAATGGCACTCAACTAGAGTGGGCAGCCTATGCGGATGTCCGCAGAGGGGGAAATCCAGCGGAGATAGGCTTTGCGTAGAGGCGCAAAGTCACATTTTCCTACTTCGGGGCCGGGCCGATGGTGCCGCCTTCGACGAGTTCGACTTTGGTGATGGTATGGTGGCGGTCGTTTTTGCCGCTGGCGACGTTGTCCACCCAGCGGACGATTCGTTTTACAAGCGATTCGCGGTCCCACCAGAAATGCGTGACGGCTGGCTTGCAGTAGAAAAGATCGGGGCTTGGGTTGAGGCAGACGAGGGAAAGGTCGCGCGGCACGCGGATGCCGCGCTCGGCGCAGAATTGTTGCACGGCGAATAAGTGGGGCATTTCCTCGACGACTAGCGCGGTGGGCGGGGTGAGGCGGAATAGGGAATCGAGTAGTTCGTGGAAGCCGTCGGCGGTGTCCTCCCATGCGGGCAGGTTGTAGGGGCCGGTCTGGATTCCGTGATTCTGCATCTCGTGAAA
Source organism: Verrucomicrobiaceae bacterium (assembly GCA_031372675.1). Taxonomy (GTDB): domain Bacteria; phylum Verrucomicrobiota; class Verrucomicrobiia; order Chthoniobacterales; family Chthoniobacteraceae; genus SXWH01. Next base: position 9,133 of record JANMLS010000246.1, on the reverse strand, counting down.
TACTTTTTGCCACAGACTCCCCGGAGTTCCCTCGTTTTGCCCGCGATTAGCCAGAAACACGATGCGCCGGTGCCCGGCCTCGATGAGGCTGCGGACGAGTTCCACCAGCGGGGCTTCATACTCTACTTTGGCGGCTGCGATGGGGACGCCGACGCTCCAGCCGTAGATTGCGAGCGTGGGGATGGGCTGGCTGGCAAACCACTGGAGAACTTCCTTGTTGGCTGCCAAGACGATCCAGGCATCGGCTTTCGTCTTGGCGACGAAGCTGGCGACGCGCTTGGGTTCTTTTCCGAGTTCGATCAGCGTCTTTTCTGCGATGAAGATATTGTGTCCGCGAGTCGCGAGTCGCTGGAGCAGGCTGATGGTCATCGGCTCGTCGTCCCCGGATGGATCGTAGTTCAAAATGGCTACGCGCAGTGTTTGTGTGGCGGCTTTTTTCAGCGGCACGATTTGCCTTCGCTTTCCCGTGCCTTGGGAAATGAGAATCCCCTCTTTCTCCAACTGCACCAACGCCAGTTCCACGGTCTTTCCGCTCACGCCGAGTTCTGCCAAGAGCACGTCGCGACCGGGCATTTGGCCGCGCCATCGCCCGCGCTGTATTTGCTCGCGAAGGTGCGCTGCTACTTGATCGGACACCGAGGCGAAGCGTGGTGAGGGCATGGCGAAAACCTGCTCAAAAGCGAGCAGGTAGTCAAGGCACGAAACTTTTGCAAAGTGGAGGCGGCTTATTTATCTGCCGGAAGTAACTCACAACTCGCACCTCAAAAAACAAACCAGAATAAAACCATGAAATCATCCCACATCTCCACTACCAGCCGCCGCGCAATCCTCCCGCTCGCAGCTTCCATCGCCGTGCTGCTCACTGCGCAGCACGCACACGCCGCTACTTATTTTTGGAACACCAACGCGACTGGTCTTTGGTCTGCGGGTGCAAACTGGTCGGATGATCCGATTTCCGGTGGCATCACCGGCATCGTTCCTACGTCCTTGGATTTGGCTGTTTTTAACCAATCCAGCGTCAACGGCGCGGAGATTATCCAACTGGATGCAGGCACCGGCATCGCGGGCATCACCTTCAACAACACCGGCACGACCACCATCAAAAGCGACTCCGCCACTCCCCGCGTGCTGACCATCGGCACGAGCGGCATCTTCATCAACTCCGGTGCGGGAGCCGTCACAATTGGCGACAGCACCGATGCTGCCACCATCACCCTCGGCGGCGCACAGACATGGTCCAACAACTCCAGCAGCACATTCACGGTCATCAACGGCGTGACCACCGGTGCGAATCTCCTGACCATCAATGGTCCCGGCAACACGGTTGTCACAGGGACTATCGGCGGCACCGTCGGCCTTTCCAAAGCCGGCATTGGCAATCTGACTCTCCAAGCCAGCAACACCTACACCGGCACCACCACTCTGAATGGCGGGGGCGGTCTGACTTTGGACTACACGGCAGGCTCGGGCGACGCCTCCAAACTGGCCGACACGAGCATCCTCTCCCTGATTCGCGGCACAGTCACGCTCAAGGGTGGCTCGCACACAGAAGTCGTGGCATCCACTGGCATCGGGGCTGGCGGCAGCGTCGTTTTGAACCGTGATGGCGGCACCTCAAAGCTGCAAATGAACACCATCACTCGCGGAGCGGGCGGCAACATCACGTTTGCCGATGACACCATCGCCACCACGGACTCGAATAACGTCAACGGCATCCTAGGCGGCTGGGCCATCATCAAAAACGGAAGCGGCTATGACTGGGCTAAAAGCGTGGACACCGGGGCTGCGGATACCGCGATTACCGCATACACAGGGCAAACTCTGCTTTCAGGCACGGTTGCAGCGAGCACTTCACCAACGACAAATTACTCGATGAACGGCAGCGTGACCATCGGGGCTGGTGTCGCACTGAGGGTCAACTCCCTCAAGCTCACCGACTCAGGCTCCAGCCAGAGCCTGGCCTTGAACGCCGGCGGTCTGCAAATCACGGCGGTCTCAACTGCATGGGGCGGCATTATGTATGATGGCGGCACCACCGGCAGCTACACGATTGGCGGCGCTGGCCGCATCATTACAACCAACGGCGTCACTCCATTTACAAACAACAATCTGGACATCATCTTCGCCGTTACCTCCGGCACGCTGACTGTGAACGCGTTCGTCGGCGCATCGACCAGCACCGCCTCGGTGGCCAAATACGGCGCGGGAACTTTGGTGCTCACCAATGACAACAACTTCACAGGTGCCATCCGCATTGGCCAAGGCGCCCTGCGTCTCTCCGGGCACGCCGATGCCGGTGGTAACGCGAGCGCCAGCGGTTACACCGTGCAGAGTGGGGCCGCTCTTGAGCTATCTGGCGGCTTAACATTTGCGACCAAACCCTTCACTGGCTGGGGAACTGGTGTCTCCAATGGCGGCGCCCTGCGCAACATCTCTGGAAACAACACATTCGGCGGTGCCATCGGGACTGCCGGGGGTGGTCATACCAGAATTAATTCCGATTCGGACATCCTCACCCTCACCGGAGGCATCACTACCGCAGCATTCAACGACTTCACCTTCGGCGGCGCGGGCAACATCACCGTCTCCACCACCGCCATCACCGGCGCGGGCCGTGTGATCAAAGATGGCGCGGGCACCCTCACCCTCTCAGCCTCCAATAGCTACACGGGCGCGACCGTGATTGATGGCGGCACACTCTTCCTCAGCGGCTCAATCAGCGGCAGCAGCGCAGTTTCCGTAAATACCGGCGGCACGCTCGGCGGCACGGGCACAGTGGGCGCGCTCACGGTGAATGGCGGCACTTTGGCTCCCGGAGCCAGCCCCGGTATTTTGAACGCGGGGAACACGACATTTTCCGGCGGCACGGCGGCGTTTGAAATCAACGGCACCACAGCAGGTACGAACTACGATCAATTGGCTGTGACGGGAACCGTGATTTTCACCGCGAACACCGCGCTGACGATTGACCTCGGCGTATTTAATCCTGCGGACGATGTGGACACTTTCACCCTCATCAGCAACGACAGCACGGACACTATTACGCTCAATGGATTCGGTTTTGCCATCGGTGCCAACCAGTTGGCGGAAGGCGAACTGTTCACGGTAAGTGGGCAGGATTTCACCATCAGCTACGCCGCCGGAACGGGTAGCAACGATGTCGTCCTCAGTGCCGTGCCGGAACCAGGAAGTGCGCTGATGCTTGTGGGCGGCCTCGCGACGCTACTCGGCTTCCGCCGCCGCCGTGCGTAAGCGTGTAACTTTGGAGTGAACCAAAAGAGTGGCACAGTCCCAACCGGTTCTTTGCGGGTCCGGGAAAGGCTGTGCCACTTGCTTGTACAGCCGGTGCACACCTTGACGGCTGAGAAAGTGATGGTATGAGTGATGGTATGAAAACCATGACGCACCGCACGACTTTTGCCTTGGACAAAGCAACCGCCCAGCGGCTCAAGCGCCTCGCCGCTCGCTGGCAAGTATCGCAGGCTGAAGTAGTCCGCCTTTCCGTGGAGAAAGCGGAGAAAGAATCTGCGCCGGAGAAGCCTGATCCAGTCGCCATGCTTCAAGAGCTTTTTGCATCGGGTGGAGGGCTTGATGCTAAAGTAGCCGATTCCTACATCGCGGAAGTGTATGAAGATCGAAAGCACTGGAGGGGCGAATGATTTGTCTCGATGCAAATTTCCTGATCGGAGGAGTGAGCGAGGCACGCCCGGAATCTCGTCAGCTTTTTGCTTGGCTAAAAGCTGGAGAGACGTTTTGCACGCCCGCGCCCGCTTGGTATGAGTTTCTATGCGGCCCGGTGTCGCCCGCTCAGGTCCATACGATGCTGGCATTTCTCACCAAGGGAATCATCCCATTTGAAACAACTCAGGCACAGATCGCCGCCCGGCTTTTTAATGCTGTGAAACGCTCCCGCCGCTTGCGGGTGGATGCGATGATCGCTGCAACCGCCATCAGTCAAAATGCGCAGCTTGCGACAATGAATGTGGAAGACTTCAAGCACTTCGCCCCACACGGCCTCAAGCTCGTCTAGGCCGTCATTTTCACACAAAAAGTAGGAGAGCGGCAGCGGCAGAGTGTGAGATTTGCGGGCTAAGACAGAGCGGGGCGCGGGCTTGTTTCAGCGGTGCTGTTTTTCTCCATGAAATGCTTTTTTCTTTGTGCGTCCGTCGCGCTTTCGGCGCAGGTTTTTGCAGGGTCGCCGGGGCTTGTTTCCATCACTCCGGCGGCGGGGCAGCGGGGGACTGAGATTGAAGTAACCCTCGGCGGGGCGCGGCTGGCGGATGCTCGCTCGCTGCTTTTTAATGAACCGGGAATCGAGGTGCTGGGCGTGAGTGAGGCGGGGGCGGAGAAGTTTAAGGCGAGGCTGAAAATCGCGCCGGATGCGCGGTTGGGCGAATACGTTTTTCGTGCGGTGACTGGCTCTGGCATTGCGGATGCGCGGCTTTTTTACGTGACGCCGTATCCTGTGCAGAAGGAGGCGGAGGAGGAAAAGGCGGCGCCTTACAAAGTGCAGAGTGTGCCGCTGGGTGTGACGATTTCCGGGCAGACGGCGGGGGAGGATCAGGATCATTTTGAGGTGGAGATGAAGAAGGGTCAGCGGCTCGCGGCGGAGGTTGTGGGCGTGCGGCTTTCCACGCAGCAGCAGTATGACCCGCATCTCGCAATCACGAAGGCCGACGGAGCTTTGCTGGCGGAGATGGACGATGGATCGTTCACGCGGCAGGACCCGGCGTTGAGCGTGATGGTGCCGGAGGATGGGAAGTATCGCGTGGTGATTCGCGAGGCGACAAACAGCGGGCTTGGGGCGTGCAATTACTTGCTCCACATCGGCAGTCATCCGCGCCCGGTGGTCGCGTATCCAGGCGGCGGGAAGGCCGGCACGGAGCTGAAAGTGCAGATGCTCGGCGATGCGGGCGGGCCTTTTGAACAGACTTTCCAACTGCCAGCCGCACCCGACACTCGGCTGGATGTGCTCGCGCAAAAAGACGGCGTTTCCGCACCGCAGGCGAACTACCTCCGTGTCTCGGCTTTTGGAAATGTGTTGGAGAGTGAGCCGAATAATTCCGTCGCAAACGCGACGCCCGCGCCGGAGCCGCTGCCGCTGGCTTTCAACGGGATCATTCAGGAAAAAGACGACGTGGATTTTTTCAAGTTCACGGTGAAAAAAGGCGAGGTGTTTGATTTCAAAGTCCACGCCCGCTCGCTGCGTTCGCCGCTGGATTCCGTGCTCTCCATCCACGACGCAAAAAGCGTGCGCCTTGAGGGGAACGACGATCAAGGGACGCCGGACAGCGTGCAGCGGTGGACGGCTCCGGCGGATGGCGATTTTTTCCTCGCGGTGAAAGATCAGCTCCGGCGTGGCGGGCCGCTGTTCACCTACCGCGTCGAGGTGACGCCGGTGCAGCAGGGGCTTTTCGCGTATTTGCCGGAGATGGTGAACAACAGCTCGCAGGAGCGCCGCGCAGTCCCGGTGCCGAAAGGCAATCGCTACTCCACACTGGTCCGTGTGCGAAAAGCGGATGTCGGCGGAGACATCATCGTGGAGCCGCAGAACCTGCCTGCTGGCGTGACGGTCTCGACGAGCAAAATGGACAAGAGCGTGGACACGATCCCGATGGTCTTCGAGGCGGAGGCCGAAGCGCCCGCGACGCAGAAAACTTTCGCGCTTTTGCCAAAGCTCGCCGAGCCGCCCGCTGGAGCAGCCATCGTCTGCAAAACCCAGCACCGCGTGGAGATCACCGAGAACGGAAATCAGCGTGCCTACTACGGCGTGGACGAATCCACGCTGGCCATCGTGGTGACGGATGAAGCACCGGTGAAGATTGATTTGCGCCAGCCAAAAGTCCCGCTGCTTCAATCCGGCTCGATGAATCTCAAAGTCGCCGTGAACCGCAAGGCCGGTGCGGACGGCAAGCCGCTCTACAACGGCGCGGTGCAGGCGCAGCTTCTTTTCGCGCCGACGGGAATCGGCCAGCCGGGAGTCGTGACGATTGCCGAAGGGCAGAGCGAGGGAACCATCACCATCAGTGCGCAGGGCGATGCGCCGCTTAGAAAATGGAAGACTGCGGTGAATGGCAGCGTGGATAGCGGCAAAGGCGCGGTGTGGATCAGCACGGGGCTTATCGAACTCGAAATCGCGCCCTCATTTGTCTCCGGCGCGATGGTGCGCACTTACGTGGACCAAGGCAGCGAGGGCACGATGACGCTGAAGCTGGAGCAAAAAGTGCCGTTTGATGGCGCAGCAAAAGTCGCTCTGCTCGGCCTGCCGCAAGGAATCACGGCTGAGGAAAAAGAAATCACCAAGGACGACAAGGAAGTGAAATTCACACTCAAAGCCGCGCCCGATGCGCAGGTCGGGCAGTACAAAACCGTGATCGCGTCCTTCACGCTCATCCGCGATGGCGAACCGATGACGACGACCATCGCAAGCGGTGGCGTGCTGCGCGTGGACAAGGTGGGGAAGCCGTGAAATAGAGAATGACGAATGACGAAACGCAGGTGTGTTTGCTATCGGCTATTTGAAATTGGCCAATCGCAAATAGCCGATAGCCAATTCCCCACGCCCGCCTTCGTGGATTCGCCATTCGTCATTTGCGTTTTCCACCCGCTCCATGTTCCCTTTCCGGCGCATGAAAAAAATCGCAGTTCTCGCCTTCGCCGCCGCCGCTCTTATCGCTCACGGCGAAGATACTCTGGATGCCGGGCTGATGCGGATGCCCGCAGTTTCGGAAAAGAACATCGCCTTCGTCTATGCAGGCGACATCTGGCTCGCGCCAAAAGAAGGCGGCACGGCTCTGCGGCTCTCCTCGCCGCGTGGTGAGGAATCGTGGCCGCGCTTTTCGCCGAATGGCCGCGAGATCGCGTTCAGCGGCAACTACGAGGGCAACGATGATATTTACGTCATGCCCGTCTCCGGCGGCGAGCCGCGCCGCGTGACGTACCACGGCAGCGCAGACCGCCTCATCGCTTGGTGGCCGGACGGGAAATCGCTGATGTTTGCATCGAAGCGCGAGAGCTTTTCCGAGCGCGTCGGGCAGTTTTTCAAAATCAACGCGCAGGGCGGAAAAGCCGAGCGTCTTGCGATTCCGTACGCGGAACTCGGCGCGATTTCGCCGGATAAAAAGACCGTCGCTTACACGATGACGGACACCGACCGCGCAACTTGGAAACGCTATCGCGGCGGCATGGCGCCGGACGTGTGGCTGTTCAATTTGGAGACCGGTGCGGCGGAAAACATCACCGCAAACGATGCGTGCGATTCCGCGCCGATGTGGGCGGGCGCGACGAAGCTCTACTTCCTCTCGGACCGCGATGCGCAGAAACGCGCAAACATCTGGTGCTACGACACGGCGGCGAAATCGCTGCGGCAGGTGACGACTTACGCGGATTACGACGTGCGTTTTCCCAGCATCGGGCCAAAGGAAATCGTGTTTGAAAACGGCGGTGCGCTCATCCTGCTCGACCTCGCCACGGAGAAGACCCGCGAGGTGAAAGTGGACGTGATCACCGACAAGGCAACGCTGCGCCCGCGCTTAGAAAATGTAGGCACGCGAGTCTCAAATGCGTCGATTTCACCGACTGGAAAACGGGTGCTGTTTGAAGCGCGCGGCGATATTTTTTCCGCGCCTGCGGAGAATGGCGTCATCCGCAATCTCACGGAATCGCAGGGCATCGCGGAGCGGTATCCCGCGTGGTCGCCGGATGGAAAGTGGATTGCCTATTTCTCCGACCGTAGCGGCGAATACGAGCTGACGCTGCGCCCCGCAGACGGCAAGGGCGACGAGAAGCAAGCGACGACGCTCGGCCCCGGCTGGCGCTACCAGCCGCACTGGTCGCCGGATTCGCGGAAGCTCGTCTTCATAGACAGCGCGATGAAGATTTGGATGCACGATCTCGACGCGCAAAAGACCACGTTCGTGACGCAGCAAAAGTGGATGTATCACGGCGACCTCGACCGTTTCCGAGTGAACTGGAGCAGCGATAGCGCTTGGTTTGCCTACGCTGGCGACACGGATGCGCAGCTCTCCGTGATCGTGCTCTACAACGTGAAGGAGAAGAAAAACAACGCGGTAACGAGCGCCTTCTACGACGACGATCTGCCGGTGTTTGATCCAGCGGGGAACTATCTGTTTTACCGCAGCAAGCGGAATTTTAATCCGCACTACAGCGACTTCGATAACACTTGGGCTTACGTCAATTCGCACGCCATCCTCTGCGTGCCGCTGCGCAAAGACATGCCCTCGCCGCTCGCGCCGAAGAACGACGAAGAGCCTTTCAAAAAGGATGAGCCGAAAAAGGACGAACCGAAAAAGGACGAACCGAAGTCCACCGACCCGGACAAAAAAGGCGACATGCCCAAAAAGGCAACGCTGCCCGCTGAGTTGCTGGAGAAACTTGGCGGACAGACGGGCACACCAGTGCGCGAGGTGGCGGTGGAGAAAAAAGCTCCCGAAACCGCCGACGCAAAGCCTGCCACACCGCAGGCTGCGGAAGAAAAAAAGCCAGCACCCAAGGACGTAAAAATTGATCTCAGCGGCTTTGAGGATCGCGCGATTGTTTTGCCCGTAGGAACCGGCAGCGTGGATCAACTTAGCGCACTGCCCGGCAAGGTGTTCTTCCGCTGGCCGCCGCGCAAAGGCTCGAACAGCACCACTTCGCCATTGAGCGTCTATGACCTCGAATCCCGCACAGAAAGTCAGGTGGTGGACAACCTCGGCGGCTACGAGATTTCCGCCGACGGGAAAAAGATGCTCATCAGCCGCGCAGACGCATGGAGCATCACCAATGCGGCATCCGGCGCGGGGCCGGGGAAAAATGTGAGTGTCGCTTTGGAAATGACCGTCGATCCTTCGCAGGAATGGCGGCAGCTCTTCAACGACGCCTGGCGCATCGAGCGCGACTTTTTCTACGACCCGTATCTCCACATGGTTTCGTGGCAGCAGATGCGCGAACGCTACAGCGCGCTCCTCGAAAATTGCGGCACGCGGCACGACGTGAACTACGTCATCGGCGAACTCATCGCCGAACTCAACGTCTCGCACGCCTACCGCAGCGGGGGCGATCTCGACGGCGCGCCCGCACGCAATGTCGGCTACCTCGGCTGCGACTTCGCGCTCGATCAGGGCGCGTATCG
>JANMLS010000009.1:0-2245 GCA_031372675.1 Verrucomicrobiaceae bacterium | reverse complement strand
GATTTTTGGATCGAATAAAATGCGTCCCGTCATCGTGCTGCCGTCCATTTTCATCCGCATTTGCCGCGAGAGTGTGTCGAAGCGATCATTGTCTTGAAGGTCGAGAACCCTCGTTCCCGGCGGCTGATTGCTGATTGAGGCGGTTATTTCGATCACTGCGCATTGTGCGCCTTCAAAATCCTCGGTCCCGACGAGTTTGTAGCTCCCACTTGCGACAAGCGAGCCGAGGCCCGGCATCTCGATCTGCTGTGTAAGCGGCCAAGTTTCGCCGGTTTTCGGAGCTACTTGCTTGGGCGTGCGAATCATCGCCTGGTCCATCCAGCGTGCGATGGATTCTTTTGTGAACATCTCGCGAAAAGGTCCGGCTGTGAGCGGCCCGATGCCGGAAAGCGCGGCGACCGCGCTTTGCGTATCGTGAACGCTTTCCACCACGCCTTGTTCATTGAGGATGACCCTGAAGCTGCGATCAGGCACCGTGGCTAATGCGCGGAGCGGTCCGAGTTCGGTTTTTGCGTTTGCAGTTTCGTCCTCGGTCGTCGGCGGGGGATATTGAAATTTCCTGCCATCCCGTTCGAGCGTCATCGCCGCTTTCACATAGCGCACGGCGAGCGCGGTCCCTTCGCCTGTCTTGGTTTTCGCTGGGCTGGCGATGGATTCGATTTCGAGTGCAGTCTGCGATTTCGATGCGGAAGTCGTCAGCCCCGTGGAAACCGAAGACTCTTGCGTGATGCTCACAGCCTGCAAGTAGCGGAAGCCATTTTTGTATTGCTGCCGGATTTCCTCTCCCTCGGCCAATGCGCAAAAAGCCGGGATGATTGTGAGCAGGGCGGAAAGTGGAATTCGCATAGAATTGGGGTACCGATTAGAGCCGGTGCGCCGCAAAAGACCAGCGGGAGTTTTCCTGCGAAGCGGCTTCGGACTCACGCTGTTTGCAGGCGCTCAAAAACGGGTTTCATCGCCGCGAGCGCACGTTCGATTTCGTCCGCAGTGGTCATTTTCCCAAGGCTAAATCGCACCGTCGCCTGCGCGGTTTCCGGCGGCACTCCCATTGCCATGAGGACGTGCGAGGGCTGGATGCTGCCGACCATGCACGCCGAGCCGCTGGAAACGCAAAGCCCCGCGAGATCGAGGCTGATGTGCAGGCTCTCGCCATCGAGTTCTGGAAAGCTCACATTCAGCGTGTTGGGCAGCGTAAATTCGCACGCACCATTTCTCACTGCGGCGGGAAACATCGCCTGCAATCCGCTCCAGAGCTGCTCGCGCAGTGCGGTGAGTCGTTCGCTTTCCGATGAAATCGAAGCGCCCGTGGCGAGTTGTGCGGCGCAGGCCATGCCGACGATGCCCGCCACGTTTTCAGTGCCAGCGCGACGGTCGCCTTCGTGACTGCCGCCCAGCGCCGTGCGATCCATGCTGATGCCGCCGCGCAGCCATAATGCGCCAACTCCTTTTGGCCCGTAAAATTTGTGCGCCGCGAGCGATACGGCGTCGAAATGACTCTCGCCCAATTTCGGCAGCGGCTCCTTTCCAAACGACTGGATCGCATCGGCATGAAAAAGCACGCCGCGACTCCGGCAGATCGCGCCCAGTTCCGCAGTGGGATGCCGCACGCCGGTTTCGTTGTTCGCAGTCATCACGGAGACGAGCGTTGTCTCCGGCGTGATTGCGTCTGCGAGCCGCGCTGGGTCGAGGCGCCCGCATTTTTCCACGGGCAAAATAGTGATGGAAAAACCCTCGCGCAACGCCAGCCATTCAAACGGATGCAGCACCGCGTGATGCTCCGTCGCGCAGGTGATGATGTGCCGCCCGCGCCCCTCAAATGCACGCCTTCTAGCCAGCCCGAGAATCGCGAGATTGTTCGCCTCAGTGCCGCCGCCGGTGAAAATCACCTCGTGCGATTTTCCTCCGAGCAAGCTGGCAAGCTGGTCCCGCGAATCATCAATGGCCGCTCGCGTCCGCCGACCTGCGGCGTGGATGGATGAAGGGTTCCCGTGAAATTCCTCGATAAATGGACGCATCGCCGCAGCGACTTCCTGCACAACCGGGGTCGTGGCGTTGTAATCAAAATAGATCACAGCTTTACGAAAAAAAACGCCCGCCTTTGCGCGGCTGCACTACGCCGCCTTTGCCGCCTGCCCCTTGTGACCGAGCATCCGCAGCGTCTGCTGCAATTTCTCCACTTCCAGCGGCTTTTTCAAAACAGTCACCGGCCCGTGCTGGAGGATGTTGTCGAGCATCTGGCTGTCCG
>JANMLS010000007.1:0-16037 GCA_031372675.1 Verrucomicrobiaceae bacterium | reverse complement strand
GGAGAAACTGGCAGAGCCACTCCGCTGGCGTACGCCCAAGATGGTCTTTGTGAACTCGATGAGCGATCTCTTCCAAGAGCTACAACATGGATTCATGTATCCAAGATCACAACATAGCTCCAAATTCATTTTCTTTCTCGTCGCCTGCCCCCTTTCCTTCCCTTTCCCTATTTTCCTGATGCGGCCAATCAGGGATTCTGTGCGGCACTGAAAATACAGGCTCCACACAACAGAGCTTCATGATATACTTACAACCATGACGACGACATTTGACTCGATTCGCGATGCGGTGATGGACCTGCCGAGACCGGACAAAGCCAGCCTGCTTGCATGTGTCGCGCTGGATGTTGCCGACGCTTACCCAGGGATTGATTTTCAAAACAACGTCTACGGAGGCTCCGCTCGCGTCATCCGTACGCGCATTTCTGTTTGGCTGCTTGAGGCCATGCGGCGGAGTGGCAGCACCGATGCGGAGCTTCTCGCCGCGTATCCCAGCCTCACGGCGGAAGACCTTGTGAATGCGTGGAATTACGCCCGCTCGCATCGGGACGAAATGGAACGTGAAATAATAGCCAACGGCGACGACTCGTGATTGCCCGGCTTTACTACAACGAGAACTTACCACTCGTTGCCGTTCATGCGCTACGATCGTTCGGCCACGATGTGCTCACATCTCACGAGGCTGGAAACGCCAATCAGGGCATCCCGGATGAGGATGTTTTGGCCTACGCAACTGCCAACGAGCGAGCCGTAATTACTTTCAACCGCCAAGACTTCATCCGCCTGCACCGCCTTGATGCCAACCACGCCGGGATCATCGTCTGCACAGAAAACCCGGACTTTGCCGCGCTGTCAGCAAAGGTTCACGCGATGCTCAGTACCAAGACCACATTGCGAAGCCAACTGCTCCGAGTGAATCGCGGAAACTGACCGCCGAAGACATCGCTGCATGGCGCGAATGGCTGGAGCAGTTGTAATTTCTTGTCTCGCGCATTTTCTGTGAGCACTCGGCGGCACTCGTCCTGCACGCGCTTTCTCCGCATTAGTCTCTAAGCTCGAATCCTGCTCCCCGTTATACTACCCGTCCGAATGAATATCCGTATTTCACTACTGTTTCTTTTCGCAGCGAAGCTCTGCGAGTTTGCTTCGTTTGCCGCTGTGACTACTCCGGCGACTCCGCCTTCTGCGGGGCAGTATAAAATCTCGGTCCCTGCGAACATCGCGCCGCTGCTCGATAGATACTGCATGAAGTGCCACAAGGATGCGGATGCGGATGGCGAGGTGCGGTTTGATGTGCTGGCTTCTATGGAAAAGGGGCCGCTTCTGAGTCTGCTGAACAAGGCGGAATCGCAGCTTTTTTTCAAGCTGATGCCGCCCGAAGACGCGAAGCAGCCCAGCCCGCAGGAAAGGCAGGCGCTTTTTGCGTGGGTGTATGGCGAGCTGAAGAAAAACAACGCTTCCGGGATGGAGCAGAAGGCGCGTTTTCCCGATGCGGGAAATTGGGTGGATCACGTCTCGCTTTTCAACGGCAGCGTGAAGGCGCAGCCTTACTCGTCGGCGCGTCGCTGGCTGGTGAGTCCGCAGATTTTCTGGCAGCGGGTGGTGGATGTTTTCGAGACGGATGAGAAGAACCCGAAGCGAAAAGACATCCGTTTTGTGGGCTTAAATAATCCCTTTGTTCTTACCGAGCATTCCGGCGTGCGGGATTACGACACGAGTGCGCTGAACGGCGCTCATTTGCTCGCACTGCTCGATAACGCGGAGTGGATTTCCAAAAAGCAAATCCGCTCGGCGCTGGTGAAAAAGGGGGAGATTCAGGCGAAGGTGTTTGAGCGGATGTATGATCACTTTTCCCCGCCTACGCAGCCCGCATTTGAGGTGATTGTTTTGAAAGCGACTCCGCCGACGGATGCGGAGGTGCAGACGGCGATTCAGGTGCAGTTTGATCGCGTGTTGCGCCGTAAACCAAGCGAGGGGGAGATGAAGCGCTATGTGGAGTTGATGACTTCGGCGGTGCAAATCGCGGGCAATACGGAAGGTCTGCGGCAGATGTTGGCGGCGGTGCTTTTGGAGTCGGAGTTTGTGTATCGCCTGGAGTTCGGCGATGGCCCGGTGGATGCGGCTGGAAGAAAGAAACTCTCTCCTCGCGAGGCGGCGTATTCGATTGCCTACTCTATCGGCGACCGCAACCCGGATGCCGCGCTATTCAAAGCGGCGAATGAAGGTCAGCTTGCGACGAAAGCGGACTATGAGCGCGAAGTAAGGCGGATGCTTGCGGATACGACTTATCATTCAGGTTTGGTGGACCCTTCCATTGCCACTAACAACTTCAGGCCCCTGGTTTCGACGCATCCAAAAATCGTGCGCTTTTTCCGCGAGTTCTTCGGCTATCCGATGGCGTTGAAAAACTTCAAGGACGTGAACCGCAGCAACGGCTACTACGACAACGCGAGCCGTGGCACGGCGGGCACTTCGGGCATTTTAGTGGATGAGGCCGATATGTTCGTGGATCATTTTGTCCAGCAGGATAAGGCGGTCTTTGAGAACCTGCTGAGTTCGGATTTATACTTTGTAGAGCCGGTGGATAAAGCCGCAGCAAAAGTGGTCGCGCTGAATGAGCTATACGAATACTTCAAAGACAAAAACTGGCGCACCGACCCGCAGAACAAGAAAAAGCCGGAGCCGTGGCTCAGCCCGGAGGATACGGTGTTTCTCCGAAAGCGTCTGGATTACAATTCTGGCGAGCGCGATCTGGATGCTGCGATGACGCACATCGAGCACTTCAAAAAGAAGGGCCTAAATCCGAATCCAAACTGGAAATACCCATTTGGAATTCACAAGCTGATGCCCCACACAAACAGCTACAACATCGCCCCGCCGGAGTGGGAATACGCGCAGCAGCAGCCGTTCAAAGTCGCTAACCGGAAGGGAATCCTCACGCATCCCGCGTGGCTGCTCGCCCACGCGCAAAACACCGCCACGGACCCCGTGCGTCGCGGGCGCTGGGTGCGCGAGAAGCTCCTCGCCGGAAGCGTGCCCGATGTGCCGATCACCGTGGATGCGAAAATCCCCGACGACCCCCATAAAACCTTGGGCGACCGCCTGGCGATGGTGACGAATAAGGAGGAATGCTGGAAGTGTCACACGCGCATGAACCCTCTCGGTATTCCTTTTGAAATGTATGATGACTTCGGGCGCTTCCGCAGCGTGGAAAGTCTGGAGTATCCCGAAAATCTCATCGCCAAAACGAAGGCGAAATACGGCGCAGACACGTTCAAGACCGTCGCCTTTTCCACCAAAGGAACCATCACCGGCACGGGCGATCCCAAGGTGGATGGCGAAGTCAAAAATGCCCTCGACATGATTGACCGTCTGGCCAAGTCGGAGCGTGCGAGACAGTCCATCATCCGCCATGCATTCCGCTTCTACATGGGGCGCAACGAGCTGTTGAGCGACTCGCAAACATTGATTGATGCAGACCGCGCCTACGTGAAAAGCGGAGGCAGCTTCAAAGAAATCATCGTCTCCCTGCTCACGTCCGATTCATTTATGTATCGCAAGTGACATCTCATTCTCACACAAAACACACACTATGATCACACGCAGAAACTTCCTCAGCACCGCCGCAGCAACCACAGGCGGATTCATGCTGGCACCTTGGCTTCACAACGTCCTCGGCGCACCGCGTCCCGGCAAAGCACCGATGCGCTTTATTTTCATGCACCGGGGCAACGGCCTGATGCCCTCATCGCTCGCGCTTCCCTCGTTTTCAAAGGAAGACGCCGAAAATGAAAAGGCTCGGAAGCCCTTCTCGGCGGACCTCGCCAAGCACGAACTCCCCGAATGGATGAAACCCGTGAGTGCACACAAGAGTAACATGACCATCCTGCAAGGACTCTCCGGCATGATGTGTACGACCGGCCACCACACATGGCAGTCTTCGCTCGGTGTTTACAAAGCCACCGAGCGCCTCAGCTCGATCAAATGGGCCACGGTGGACTTCGAGCTTGCGCGACTTTTCCCATCGCCGTTTGAGCACATCGAGCTGGCGTGTTTCCCAAATGGCGGCGGCAATTCACGCGGAAACGTGGAAGGCATCGACGTAGGATTCTCCGCACGCGGCACCGAGCAACCGAACTACGCTTTCGGCTCGCCGAAAGTCGCGATGCGCGAGCTTTTCAAATCCATCGCCGCCGACAAAAAAGACCAGAATCGCTACGCACTCGAACGCAAGCTCCTTGAGTTCACCGCAGGCGGACAAGCACCGCTGGCTGCCGCCGTCGCTGGAGGCGAAAAGACGAAAGTGGCGAACTATTTGGAAGCCATCAACGCCATCCGCGAGCGTAATCAAAAAGTGGACGGCATGGCCGAGATGATTCGCAAACATCTGCCCGTGCTGGATGCAAAATACTTCGCAGACGAACTCAACACCGTGAACCGCCAGAGCGGCCACACAGAAATCCTCCTCTCCACGCTCATCTCCGGCATGACAAACGTCATCACCTTCACCGTGGACGAACTCGGCACTCCCTACACCGGCCTGCCCGGCCTCGACGGCGAAGTGGTGAATCTCCACGATGTCGGACACGGAAAAGCAGTCGGCCCCGTCCCCGCCCTCGAAGTCCGCTCCATCGTCTGCAACCAGCACATGACGCTGATTGATACGATCATCAAACGCCTCAAATCCGTCCCCGAAGCCGACGGCAACATGTTTGACAACACCACGCTGCTCTACTTCCCCGACAACGGCGAAACGCACCACAGCAACGGCAGCGAATGGCCCTTCCTCGTATTCTCAGGCCGCAACTCGCGCCTCAACATCGCCGGAAAATACATCCGCCTGCCCAAGCACGGCGAACAAGGCCACAAGACGCTCGGCAACTGGTACACCTCGATCCTCAACGCCTACGGCAACCCCATTAAACACTACGGCGACCTCGACATGGCATTGGAAACCAAAAAAATCCCGCAGCTAGGCCCGATTCCGCAGCTCCTCGCGTAAAAGGAGCGGGGCTTTTGTAGCCCCGTTTGCTGCGACTTCGTCATTCGTCATTTCGCCTCACACGAGTCGCAGCGTCACGTCGAAGGTGGATGCGCTGAGTGCTTGTGGGAGCGAGTTTGCGGTGTGGAGGACTCCGGCGATTTTCACCGGGCCGATGCTGCCTGCGACGAAGCCGAAGTTGTCGCCAAGCATTGTGGTGCCGAGGACTTGTCCTTTGATGGTGATTGCTGCGATGCGGGCGATGGCGGGCGTGCCGGTGGCGGGGATGACGTCGTCCGAGCTGGCAAACTGCATATCTGCGCCGCGATTGACGCCAGCGGCGATGCTCGATGCGACCCAGTCGCCGCCGACGGTTACGGGGCCAAGAACTGGGTCGGCATTTTCCACGACTAAAGTGCTGCGAATGCCGCCGGTGATGAGGCCATGGGTGACGCCGCCTTTTACCGCGAGGCTGGTGAAGCCGGAGTTGGTGAAGCCCGCAGTGAGCGCGAAGACGAGGTGCGCGGGGTCGCTGGCAGTGCCGCGGATGTCGCCGCCGATCTTCACGATGCCGGCACTCTCGCGGATGCTGAGCAGTGAGTTGCCGCCGCCGCCGCGAGCGATGAGATCGCCGCCGATGCTGATGCTCTTTGCGTTGAGGCCAATGACGCTGTCTTGATTCATGCTCGTGCTGCCGAGGATGCTGCCGCCGATCTTCACAACGCCGAGGCCCCGCGCGGCGGTGATCTTTCCGCCGAATGGGTTGCTGATGAGCGAGCCGCCGATGCTGATGGAATCAAAGCCGCCAGACGTTGCGCGAATTTCGCCCGCGCCCGCAGAGCCGCCGATGAGGTCGCCTGCAACGCTTACTTTTCCGAACGACTGGGCGGCGACTTGCGCGGTGTTGAAGCTGCCGACGGTGTTCCCTTCGATACCGCCACCGACGATGAGTGTACCGACGCGGCCCGTGGCTGTGAACGCGCCGGTATCAATGCTGGAACCTGCACGCACCGAGCCGCCGATTTTTACAAAAGCGGGGCTGCCGAGGATGCGGACGCTGCCTGCGAAGCCGCCCGCGCCGCCGTCAATGGAGCCGAGGATTTCCAGTTTCTTTATGTCGCCGCCGAGCCGGACTGTGGACTCGGTGCCGGTGGAAACGGGCGAGCCGAGGATGCTGCCTTCGATGCGGCCAGTGCTAAGAATATCAATGTAGAGCGAGCTGCCAGAGGGCGGAAAAATGGACTCGACGGTGTTTTCGGCGACGGAGCCACGGATGAGAAGTTTGCCGACTTTTCCCGCAGTGAGATGCCCGCCGCCAAACGCGCTCTCAATCAAGCTGCCCTGCACCGTCACGCTGCCGACATCGCTCATCAAGACAGAGCCGGCGGGATAAACAGCGACTCCCATCACGGCCTCGCCGCCACCGAAAATCGAACCGCCGAGAAAGAATGACGGCGCGGATTTCATCACGAAATTTGCAGAGCCAGCGGTAGGCCCGCCGATGACATCGCCGCCGATTCGCACGGGGCCGGTGGCTGGCCCAATCGTGACTTGCGGGCCATCCACACCATCTCGATACGCGCCCGTTCCGCCGCGAAGATCGCCGCCGATAATGAAGCCGCCATTCGTGCGGGTGGAGTTAATCAAGTTGCTCGGACCACCGATGACGATCTCCGCCGAGAACGCGCCGGTGCTGCCATTCACATCGTGCCCGATCTTCACGGGGCCGGAACTGCCTATGATGTAAAGTGCGCCGCTGTTGCTGCCGCTGCCGCCATTGAGATCGCGTCCGATAGTTACTGCACCGGAATTTCCCACGACGAAAATGGAGCCGCTGTTTTTCCCAGCACTTCCGAAAATGGAGCCGCCAATCGTGAACGCGCCGACGTTGCCGCGAAGATCAAATGCCTTTTCCTCCGATGCTGCGCCGAAGACATCGCGCTTGATCGAAATTGGCCCGGCGTTTCCGGTCACGGTGATTTGGCCGTTGCTGGTATCTGCTACTGCGTCGCTCGCTCCGAAAATGGAGCCGCCGATCACGAGTTTGCCGAGATCGCCGACGACGATGATTTTCCCCGACTCATCGCCAGCGCCCGCAGCGAGGTCGCCGCCGATGCTGAGGCTCTTAATGCCATTCGCTGTGATGCGCCCGCTAAATGTCGCCGCATCGCCGCGCAGGTCGCCGCCGATTTTCATCGTGCCGATTTTTCCGCTTACTTCCAGACGCACACCGAGCACGTCGCCAGCGACGGTGAACGCGCCGACATCGCCGGTGATTGTGGAGGTGAGATTGCCGCCGCCTTGTGTGGCAGTGCCGAAGACGCCCATTGAGCGGACGGTGAGTGATTTGATCGCAGGCAGCGGGCTGTTTGTATTTCCACAGACGATTTTGCCGAGGTCGCCCTTCACGCTCACTGTGCCGAGGTCCAGCCCCGTGGCGACGATGCGCCCGATGTTCACAAGTCCGTCGCCAGTCGCCGCGCGTTTCACGAGCACGGCGAGATTTGCGCCATCAAGCCCCGCGCCGTTGATGATCATTTCCGCAGGATTTTGCCCGGCAGTGAAAGTGACCGAGGCTATCAGCGCTTTGTTGGAGACGACGTCCACTTTGTCTCCATCAATATCCGTGAAGGTGAGGATGATGGCTGGAGCGATGCGCGATTCGAGTGGTTCGATGAACATGGGCTAAACCTATGCCGGGGAATTTCAAAAAGTGAAATCCAACTTTGCCGGGCGCGTGGAGCGGGTTTCTATTCTTTCAGCAGACGGGAAATTTGACGGTCGGTCTGGTCCATGCCGTCGAGTGAGCGGAGGATGCCTTGTTTATCAAAGAGCCAGACGGTGGGCAGGCCGTTGATGCCAAGCGCCTGGATCAGTTCGCCGCCCCACATTTTGCCATCCCAGCCGGTTTGCGGTTTCGCTTTTTGCTGGCGGAGGAATGCTTCGAGCGCGGCTTTCTGCGGGTCGAGGCTGATGGCTGCCCACTTCACGCCTTCGTGTTTTGCGAGGATGGTTTCCAGTTCGGAAAATGCGGCGACGGCTGGCTCGGACGATGTCGCGAAAAAGAGCACGACGACGACTTTTCCACGGTGCTCACGGATGTCGAAATTCGAGCGATCCAGCGCGGTGAAGCGCAGGCCGAGCGGCTTGTCGAGCAGGGCGAGGCGTCTGCGGTCGTCGGCGAGTTGCGCTTTGAGTTCCGGCTCCACGGCGAGTTTTTCTGCATCGGCGATGATGGCGATTTTGGTCTTCGGATCGGATTCAAAAAGCGTGGCGACTTCCGCGAGCACGGCGGCGACGCGGCGGTCTGTGGGATGGTTTTTTTGAAAGGCGCGTGCGGATTCCAGCAGCGCAGTCCGTTCGCCTGTGGTCGGGCGTCGGCCTTGGAAACGGCGCATTTCTCGCGAGAGTTTCGCGAAGGCAAGCTCGGTGCGCTGCGGGCCTGTGGCGATGGCTTCCAGCTCCTCCAAAATGCGGGCGACTTCCGCTGGCTCCGTTTCGCCGGAAAGCCGTGCGCGGATGCTGAGAGTGCGGGCGAGGCGCAGGCGGGCTTCAAAAATGCGGGCATCCTTCGCGTGCGTCGCGATGAATGCGCGGAGTGATTTTTCCTGAAGCTCGTTGTGCTGAATCGCGATGGCGTGCGCTTCGGACTCGTTTTTCGGGATGGCGGACGGCCCTGCATCGAGCTTCGCGATGCCGCTCCAATCATCTTCCGGCGAGCCAGCGATGAGCGGTTGAAAAGCGAGCGCGAGAAAAAGCAGAGCGATGCGGAGCATTGGCGCAGACTATGCCGCGAGCGGTGAATGCTGTCGCGAATTTTCTCCTGCCACGCCAAAGAAAACAGCCTGCCGAAAGTTGACCCGCCGATGCGAAATACGTTCCGATCTTGTGCGCTCGCTGCGGCACTCATGCTCGCCGGGTGCTCCACTTATCAAAAAAGATGGGAGGCCGCGAAGACTGCGGATGCAGCGCACGCCGGAGCGTATGAAGGCCAGTGGGCGAGCAACCGCATGTCCACTGCGGGAGGGAAATTATGGTGCATCCTCAAGCCCGCCGGGCCGGGGCTATACCGTGCCGACTTCAAGGCTACGTGGCATGGCGTTTTCAAGTCCGAGCACTCGGCACTTCTCCGCGCTGGAAAATCCCGCAAGCCGGGTTGCGTGAACTTTCACGGCGAGGCGGCGATCACTGCAATCGTCGGTTCAGGAAAATACACCTGCAAAGGCGAGCTGAGTCCCGGCGCGATGACGGCGACTTACAACGCTTCTTTGGATGCCGGTATTTTTACGCTCCTGCGCGTGGCTCTGCCGAAATGATTACACATTCTTCAAAGACTCGGCGGTTGACGTGTCGGCGCGAGTTGGAATACACCCGCAGATATGTCCACCCGTTCGATTCTTACCATCGCGATTCTATCCACCGTTGCCTTCACCGGCTGCAAGACCGTGTATTCGACGGTCTATACCAACAAAAAGAACTCCTTCAAACCGCCTGTGGTGGAAGCCAAGAACGAGCTGAAAGCACCGGAAGCATTCGATGCGCTTGCGAATCCAGTTCCCGGTGGAATGCCGCCGGGCTTGGGTGGCGATCAAAACACGATCCCCGGAATCCCCGGAGTGCCTGCGCCAGCGGCTCCAGCAGTGCCCGGCGAAGCTCCCGCGATTCCCGGTCTTTAATCCGCCGAGCTTTTCGGCCAGTGGCGTTTAATCGTGTTGCGGGGCGTGAATCCCGCTGCGCGTGAAGGATATTTTTATGAGCGAGCCGACTCCATCCAGCAACCCTCCAGCCTCGACGACCGACGAACCCGCGCACCCACAAAAGCGAATCGAGGCGGAAGTGCTCGTCTATCTCGGCGAGCAGATTTTTCAAAAGTACTCCATCGTCCACGGAGAATACCTCATTGGCCGCGACAAAAGCTGCCAGATGTTCCTAGAAATTGATGGCATCTCGCGCCACCACGCACGCCTCACTTTCCAAGGCTACGAGCTAGTCATCGAAGACATCGGCAGCAGCAACGGCGTCTTCATCGAAGGCATCCAGGTGCAGCTCCCGACTCGCGTCCGGCCCGACCAGCAAGTCGAAGTCGGCGAGGCACGCATCTTCATCCGCTTAAAAGCCGAGGCCGTCGAGATGCTCGCCGCCGCGCTGTGGGACCCGGACCTCGGCCTTGCGCCAGTGCGTGCGCTGCTCAACGGCAAAAAATACAAAGTCATGGGCAGCATCGGGCGCGGAGGAATGGGCGTCATCCATCAAGCGCTCGACATGCGAATCCATCGCACCGTGGCGATGAAAGTCATCAAGACGGCCAGCCAGTTTTCCCGCGAAAATGTGCTGCGATTTGTGGATGAAGCGCAGCTCACCGGCCAGCTCCAGCACCCGAACATCGTGCCCGTCTATGAGATCGCGCTCGATGAACAGGGCGAAGTTTTTTACACGATGAAATACGTCAAGGGCATCACCCTCGACGAAGTGCTCAAAGGTCTCCGCAAAGGCGACGAAGCGATGGTGAAAGAATACTCACTCACCGCCTTGCTCGATATTTTTCAGAAGATTTGCGACGGCGTCGCCTACGCACATTCCATGGGCATCGTCCACCGCGACCTCAAGCCCGATAACGTGATGATCGGCGAGTACGGCGAAGTGCTCGTGCTGGATTGGGGTCTCGCAAAACGCATGGCTTCCGGCATCGGCGGCGAGAGTCTCATAGACACCGCCCCGCGCGAGCCGGAGCCTGCCGTGGAAATGCCATCTCCCGGCCTGCGCGAATTTCAGACGCTCAACGGCCTCATCGTCGGCACCCCGCCCTACATCGCCCCCGAAGCTGCTCGCGGAGAACTCGACCTCATTTCGCCAAAGAGCGACCTCTACGTCCTCGGCTCCATCCTTTACGCCATCCTCACCCTTCGCCCGCCTTATCCCGGTAAGGAATTTGGCGAGTTGATCGAGCAAATCGTCTCCGGCAAATTCGACCACCCCAGCAGCTTCAATCAATCCACGAAAAGCGCCATCAGCTCCCCCGAAAACATCGCCTACGTCCTCGCCCATCTCCCCGGTCGCAGAGTGCCGGAGGGACTCGCAGCCATCGTGCTCAAAGCGATGTCCTACGACGCCGCAGATCGCTACGCAAAAGTCGAAGACCTCCAGGACGACATCACCGCTTGGCAAAACGGCTTCGCCCCAAAAGCCGAGCGCGCCGGCCTCGGCAAACAAATCATCCTCTGGGCCACGCGGCACAAAGACAAAGTCGCCCTCTTTGCCATCTTCGCCATCCTCTTTCACATCGCCGTCATCTGGTTCTTCCTCTCCATAAACGGTGCCCGCAAAAACGCCGAGAAAAGTGCGCAGCTCGCCCACGAGCGCGGCGACCAGCTCGCCGTCGCCCTTGCCGACCTCGAAGGCACCGGCCCCGTTTTCTTCGCCCAAGCACGCCAGTTTGCGCAGCAAAAGGAATTCGATAAAGCCGTCGAAAAAATAGACGCCGCCATCCGCCAACTCCCCAACAACGCCGAATACCACAACCAGCGCGGCAACTTCCTCCAGACCCTCCTCCGCCTCGACGAAGCCGAGGACTCCTACCAGCGCGTCATAGACATCAACCCCAACCACCCCGGCGTAAAAGACAACCTCGCACTCACCCAGAAAATCCTCGCCGAAGAAAACGCCGACCACGAACTCGAGCCACGCCACATTCGCGAACTGGAGAAAGCCATGCTCGACCAAAAGCGGCTCGTCGAAGCCACCGCAGTTGCCGAAAAAAGCGGCCTCGAACCCGGCAGATTCTACCGCGAAATCAGCAACCTCTTGGCCGCCAACCCCGAGCTGGGGCAACTCCGCGAACTCATCTCCAATCGCCGCGAATTTCGCGCCCGTTTCATCAAACAAGCCGACGGCACTTGGAGCGCAAACTTCCGCGACATCGCCCAGCCCACCTACCTCCCGCTCCTTCGCAGCGGCACCATCCCCATCTCCACACTCGTCCTCGATGGAGCCATCGCCCCCGACCTCGCCGCCCTCGCATCGCTCAAAGAACTCCGCGTCCTCTCCCTCAACGGCTGCCGTGGCATCAAAGACCTCTCCCCCATCGCCAGCCTCCCCATCCGCACACTCAATCTCGCCCGCAGCGACGTCTCCGACATCTCGCCCATCGCCACGCTCCCTCTCGTAGAACTACGGCTCGACGGCTGCAAAGACATCACCAGCCTTCGCCCGCTCGCGCTCATCACCACCCTCCGCTCCCTCACACTTCCCTTCCCAAAATCGAGCGGCGATATTTCCTTCCTACGCGGCCTCGCGAACATCGAACTCCTCGGCCTAAAAGACCCGCCCATGCCCGCAGAACAATTCTGGAAACTGACCGACGCACGCAGCAAATAACAAAGCTCCAAGCTGCCACTGTTCGCCATTTGTAGAACACGGATCGTGTTCTTTTTTGCCTCTGTCATTGACGCCGTTGCACACGCTGCTTTTATGCGCCCCCACTTTTAGAAAAAAACACAACACATGATCAAAATCGGTATCAACGGCTTCGGGCGCATCGGTCGCCTTGTCTTTCGCGCAATTTGTGACCAAGGGCTTCTCGGCAAAGAGATTCAGGTAGTCGCAGTCAACGACCTCGTCCCAGCGGACAACCTCGCCTACCTCGTGAAGTATGACTCCACGCAGGGCAAAGCGAAGGAAGAGGTCTATTCCAAAAAGAGCAGCCCAAGCGTCGAGGAAGACGACATCCTCGTCGTGGACGGCCAGGAAATTATATGTCTCGCCGTGAAAGAAGGCCCAGCCGCACTGCCGTGGAAGGCACTCGGCGTGGACATCGTCATCGAGAGCACCGGTCTTTTTACCGACGCGGAGAAAGCGAAAGGCCACATCACCGCCGGCGCGAAAAAAGTCATCATCAGCGCACCCGGCAAGAATGAAGACATCACCGTCGTCATGGGCGTGAACCACGAGAAATACGACGCGGCGAAACACAACATCATCTCCAACGCGAGCTGCACCACAAACTGCCTCGCACCCGTCGTGCATGTTCTTTTGAAGGAAGGCTTCGGCGTCGAAGAAGGTCTGATGACCACCATCCACAGCTACACCGCCACGCAAAAAACCGTGGACGGACCTAGCAAGAAGGATTGGAAAGGCGGACGCAGCGCGGCGATCAACATCATCCCATCCGGCACCGGCGCAGCAAAGGCCGTCGGCCTCGCCATCCCCGAAGTCAAAGGCAAGCTCACCGGCATGTCCTTCCGTGTCCCTACGCCGACCGTCTCCGTTGTTGACCTCACCGTGAAAACCACGAAGGCCACAAGCTACGCCGAGATTTGCGCCGCGATGAAAAAGGCCAGCGAAACCTACATGAAGGGCATTCTCAACTACACCACCGACGAAGTCGTCTCCAGCGACTTCATCCACGACGCCCACAGCTCCATCTTCGACGCCGGAAGCGGCCTCGAGCTAAACGCAAATTTCTTCAAGCTCGTGAGCTGGTACGACAACGAATGGGGCTACAGCAACCGCTGCGTGGACCTCGTGAAATACATCGTCAGCAAGGGCCTGTAAGTCCGCAGGACAAACAAATTCAGAAGAGCGCGTCTGGAAACAGACGCGCTCTTTTTTGCGCATGAAATACATGCAGTAGATTGACACGTTCATCTCGCGTGCTACGTCCGCTGCCGCATGAAACGCATCATCTCAACAGACGCCGCGCCCAAAGCCGTCGGCCCATATTCACAAGCCGTCGCGCTCGGCGACCTGCTATTTTGCGCGGGCCAAATCCCGCTCGATCCAGCCACCGGAGAAATCGTCGGCACCGATGTAACCGCGCAAACCGAGCGCGTCTGCGAGAACATCAAAGCCGTGCTCGCCGCGAACGAGATGACGTTTTCAAACGTCGTAAAAACCACAGTGTTCCTGACGACAATGGATGATTTCGCAGCAATGAACGCCGTGTATGCGAAATACTTCACCGAGCCATTCCCCGCCCGCTCAACCATCGCCGTAGCCGGCCTACCACGCAGCGCGCGCGTGGAGATCGAAGTGACTGCGGCGCGGTAGTCGCAGGTTGCAAAGCACTACACCCACTCCGCGCACAGCAACTCCGCCTGCGCGAGCACGGTCTTTACGGCGTCCTCCTGCAAATCGGGCGGGTAGCCGTGTTTGTTGAGGATGCGCTTTACCATCACTTTGATTTTGGCGCGGGCGCTCTCGCGGAGGGTCCAGTCGATGGTCACGCTCTTCTTCACTTGGGTAATCAGCTCCGCCGCGATGAGCTTGAGTTTGTCGTCGCCCATCGCTTGCACGGCGCTGCTGTTGGCGGCGAGGGCATCGTAGAAGGCGATCTCGTCCTCCGTCAGGCCCATGTTCTCGCCGCGCTTGGTGGCGGCGTCGAGGTCCTTGGCGAGTTTGATCAGCTCTTCGATGACCTGCATCGTGGAGATGGCGCGGTTGTGGTAGGCGTTGAGGGTTTTCTTGAGCTTCTCGCTGAAGATCTGGCTCTGCACGAGGTTGCGCTTGGAGCGGACTTTGAGTTCGTCCTTGAGCAGCTTCTCCAGCAGCTCGGCGGCGACGTTCTTGTGCTTGAGGCCGCGCACTTCGGCGAGGAACTTGTCATCGAGAATGCCGATGTTCGGCGTCTTCAGACCGGCGGCGGTGAAGACGTCGATCACCTGACCCTCGGTCGTGATGGCCTTGCTCACGAGCTGGCGGATGGCGGCGTCGATCTGCTCAGGCGTCTTGCGGTTGGTGCTGCTCTGCTTGTTCAGCGCGGCTTGCAGGGCTTGGAAAAAGGAAACGTCGTCGCGGATTTCTGTGGCGGCATCGCTCGCGGCGCAGAGTGCGAAGGCGCGGGAAAGTTCCGTCACCACCTGCACCCAGCGCTTCTTGCCGTCTTCCTGTTCGAGGATGTGCTCCTGTCCGGCGGGGATGAGGGCGAGGCGTTCCGTGGGTTTGCCAGTCGTCCAATTGTCCCAGTTAAACCCATGCATCATGTCGCAGGCGTTGCCATGTTTCTCCAGCATCACGGCGATGGCTTGCGCGGTGTCGAAGGTCGGGTTCCCCTGGCCGCCGCTCTCGGTGTAGGTGATGAGCGCCTTCTTGAGCTGATCGGCGAGGCAGGCGAAGTGCGAATGCAGAAGTCCGAATTACGAAGTTCAGTCAGTTCGACATTCGAAATTCCTCATTCGACATTCCCCGGCCGTGGCCCTGCATCGGCTTGTCGGCATACATCGTGTGCAGGCAGGGCGCGTCAAAGCCGGTCAGCCACATGTCGCGCACGATCACGATCTTGAAGGCATCCTTGGCGTCTTTGAATCGGTTCGCCAGTTTGCGCCGGGCGTCTTTGCTGCCGATGTGCTTCTGCCATTCCGGGCCGTCCTCGGCGCTGCCGGTCATCACAATTCTCAGCGTTTCCGCCTCCCACTCGGGCCGCAGAGTGATGAGCGCGTTGTAGAGATCGACGCAGATGCGGCGGCTCATGCAGACGATCATCGCTTTGCCGTCCATCGCCTCCACGCGCTTTTCGAAATGCGCCACCAAATCGGCGGCCACGAGCGCGATGCGTTTCGGATCGCCCACCAGCGCCTCCAGCGCGGCCCACTTCGTCTTGAGCTTTTCCTTCTTCGTCAGCTCCTCGCCTTCGGTGATTTCCTCAAACTCCGCGTCCAGCTTCGGCAGCTCGGCGGCGTTCAGGCTGAGCTTGGAAATCCGGCTCTCGTAATAGATCGGCACCGTGGCCTTGTCGGCGACGGCGCGCTGTATGTCGTAGATGGAAATGTAATCGCCAAAGACCGCCCGCGTGTTTGCGTCCGTCTTCTCGATGGGCGTGCCGGTGAAGCCGATGAACGACGCATTCGGCAAGGCATCGCGCAGGTTGCTGGCGAAGCCGTAGGACATCTCGCCGGTCTTCTCATTCACCTTGCCGCCGAATCCATACTGGCTGCGGTGCGCTTCATCCGCGATGACGACGATGTTCTGCCGCGCGCTCAGCTCGGGCATCGCCTCACCCTTTTCCGGCATGAATTTGTGAATGGTCGTGAACACCACGCCGCCGCTCGCCCTATTCAACAGC
>JANMLS010000437.1:0-1522 GCA_031372675.1 Verrucomicrobiaceae bacterium | reverse complement strand
CTTCGCGCAAGCCGCCGCAGTCTCCATCGAAGTCGAGCCCAAGCCCAGCGACGCCCCCGCCGGGCCATCCCCGCAGGGAAAGTAGTCCGGCCTCCGTGGATAGCGGAGGCCGTTTTTGCCCTGGCACAAGACACCGGTTGGAGCCGGAATTTCTGCCTGTGGGAAATCGGCTTTGATGAGCTGAAAATCTGGCAGCATTGTCAGGCCCGCGCCGCTGGCGAATGGACCGTCGAGCCTCAACACCTGGCATCGCCTGCCGAGCAGTTCGACATCATCGCCAAAGCAAATGCAGGGGACTTTCAAACTTGATACCTCGCGGTTTCGCGCCGCCGTCACGCAACTGGCGAATCTCGCGAAGACCAAGCCCGTGCAGACCGTCATGCGGCAGGCCGCCGGGCAGGTCATCAAGCGCGTCGTGGGAGTCACGCCGCCCGCCAAAGGCAAGGCAGACATCGCCGCAAAAAAGCGCGGCGAACTCACCATCGACATCGACCTCGCGAAGATCATGGTCGCCGCTGCAAAGCGTGTGAAAAACCCCGAGCGCGACCCCGGCTCGCTCCACGCCAGCAGTCGCGACGGTCGCACGGGCCGCGTGAATGCCCGCAACCGCCGCGTGAAAGCCGCCGTGGAAAAAGCGCAGCTCACCGCGCTCCGTAAGCAACTCAAAGCCCTAGTCGGCACGCTCGCCGCCGGATGGAACGCCGCCGCGAAAGAGCTGGGTGTTCCTCTGCCCGCGTGGATTTCCCGGCATGGAACTGCAAACGGCATCATCAAAATCGACGTGAGCAAAAACGGCATCCGCATCTTTTTGGCAAACGATGTCGGCTTTGTGGACAACATCCCGGACCTCGAACGCCGCCTGCAATGGGCCGTCAACGTCGTCGCCAAGAACATCATCGAGAAGCAGCTCCCGAACGCCGTGAAAAATGCAGGCAGGCGTGCGGGCTTCAAGGCACGATAAAAAAAGCAGCCCTCCGCGGAGGGGAGGCGCGGCTTTTGACATTTGGCGGCGGGCACGATGCTCGCCACGACACTTGACCTGCAAGCCAACCCGTTTCTGTCCACGCTTAAGCGCGTGGACGCTGCGGTTGCGGGCTTTCACGGGCGGCTCGTCACGTTCAGCGCGGCCTTCACCGGGATTTCCGCCGCCGCCAACATGGTCGCAGGCGCGTTTGCAAAATTTGGCAGCGTGCTCAATCTTGGCGGCCAGCTCACGGATTTGAGTGCAGGCACGGGCGAAGCGGTCGGCGAGCTGCTGGTAGCGCAGACTGCTTTCAAAAATGCGGGCAAGGAGGGCAATGCCCTCGGCGGATTCATCAGCAAGCTGCACAAAGCGATTGGCGGGCTGAACGAGGAAGGTAAGGCCACGTCCGCGGCATTTGGCGAGTTGAGCACATCCGCCGAAGCATTGCGAGGCGTGGGCATCAATGAGCAAATCTCCATCCTCAGCAAAGGCTTCGCGGGCATCGAGGACCCGGCGCGGCGCGGGCAGGTGGCGATGGCTCTTTTCGGAAAAAGCGGC
>JANMLS010000422.1:0-3469 GCA_031372675.1 Verrucomicrobiaceae bacterium | reverse complement strand
GAGCCGGATTTCGATACGTTTTTACCCGGCGGCGACGGCATTTAGCCCTTCAATCGCGGCGTTCGGGTTAATTGCGAAGCTGTTACTCCAAACTCGAACGGAGCACAGCCCACAGTATCTGCGTAATCTGCGTAATCTGCGTAATCTGCGGGCCAAAAGGCGGCGTTCGGGTTTATGTTTCTGCGCAGTGAAAGAACTTACGATTGATCTTCTTGCGCCGGGCGATGGGAGAAGCGCCACGCTTTCGCCTTCGGAATTTATCTGGAAGCGGATTCGCAGCGTGGACGACCCCGCTTTTGATCGCGCATACGACATTCTTTGGGCGGAGTTTGGCGTGAAGCATGAAATGGAAACGCGCGAGGTGATTGCGGAGCGTTTCCGACTTGGCGGACGTTTTTGCTACGAGATGGTGCTCGTGGAAAAGGACGGCGTTTTTTGCGCAGCGCGGGACCACACGGCGGTGTGGATGGATGGCGCGGTAGTCGTGCATTTGTCGCATGTGCTCGTCGCGCTGGAGCAGCGTCGCACAGGGCTTGCGGGCTGGCTGCGAGCTGCGCCGATTCTCACTGCGCGTGATCTTGCTGCTCATTGGGACGCGCCGGATGCCGACATCACGCTCGTGGGTGAAATGGAATATGATGACGGCAGCGACCCGCGCCGCAGCATCCGCCTCGCCGCTTATGAAAAAGCGGGCTACCGGAAAATTGACCCGCGCATTTTGGATTTCCACCAGCCGGACTTCCGCGCAGTCGCAGAGATTGACGCATCCAGCGGCTCAGTGCCGCTTCCGTTTCAGCTCGTGGCGCGGAGGATTGGGCGTGAGTCGGAAGACTTCGTGGACGGTGCTGAAGTGCGGCAGATTGTTTCCGCGCTCTACGCGCTTTACGGTGCGCAATTCCGCGCTCAGGAAATGCAGCATCCGCTTTTGGAAATGGAGCGCTGCCCCGCGCCCGGAACCCGCGTGGAGCTTGTCCCGCCGACCCGCGCAGATAAGTGCAGGACGCCGATTTTTTGCGAATAGCGCTACTTCACGCCGGGGCGATAGGTTTTCGTGGCTCCGGTGATCGGGTCTATCTGCCAAGTGAAGTAATTCGGCGGCGGCGTGGTGTTGCCTGCTTTTTTCAATTTATCCCAATCTGCAATTGTATGCACCGTGAGGTACCAAAGCCCGCCCGCAGAGGGATTGGAGCCAGTAGATACTCCGGCTGCGCCGAGTGGTGGCAGATTTGTGCTGCCATCAGGCAAAAAGCGCATGGGCACGTATTCGTAATTGCGTCCCACACCGCGCGGAAGTTCCGGATCGAACTTGGGGTCTATTTTGCTTTTTGGGACGAGCATCGAAGGCGGATTTTTCGCGGGGGTGATGCGGTCTTCTCCGAGGATATTGGAAAGCGCACCGCCGCCGGGGATGCCGGGATTCATGATGATGGTATCGGGAAAGCGGGCGATTTTTGTGAGTGCAACAAACTGACCGCCCTCCGAGACCTCAAAAGTCTGATACGCCCGATAATGCCCAGTCGCAGGGTCTGTGGCGGTTTCGCCGGGGATTTCGTTGTCGGCAAAGCGGTAGAATCTCACCTCGACCATGCGGTTTTTGCTGATGGCCGTCTGCCGTGCGAGTGCCATCGAATCCGTGAGCATCGCGGAGGCTTGGTTGAGCTGCGAGCTGCGCAACATGCCCTGCACGGACGGGATCGCGAATCCAGCAATGATGCCGATGATCAGAACAACGATGAGTAATTCAACGAGTGAGAATGCGTGGCGAGAGGTGTTTGTTTTCATCGTGCGTGGCAATTTCCGGGCAGGTTTCGTGTGCATCTTGCGAATACATTGTCCATACAACCGCCGTAGTCCACTGGAAATCCTCGTTCTCACAAAAAATTCATCCACTCCGCTGGCAGACGCTTCAATTTCGCACCGCTCGGCTATTTACCTGCGGATTCATTCCCGCTTTATCAGTCGCCACCATGCTCAAGTCCGCCATCCTTTCCTGCACACTCGCGCTCGCAACCACCGGTTTTTGCAAAGACATCACGCCGCAAGTCCCGGCGAAATCTGCGATCAAACCGCTCGCCTTTACCGAGTACACGCTGCCCAACGGCCTGCACGTCATCCTCCATGAAAACCACACCGCTCCGGTAGTCTCGACTTATGTGCTGTATCACGTCGGCTCAAAGGACGAGCGCCCGGACCGCACCGGCTTCGCGCACTTTTTCGAGCACTTGATGTTTGAAGGCTCGGCGAACATCCCGCGCCAAAAGATCGACAAATACATCTCCGGCGCGGGCGGGAATTTGAATGCGAGCACGTCCTTCGACGTGACGGATTATTACTTCAATCTCCCCGCCAACCAGCTCGCGCTCGCCCTTTGGATCGAGAGCGAGCGGATGCTGCACAATCGCATTGATGAAACCGGCGTGGAGACGCAGCGGCAGGTGGTCAAAGAGGAACGCCGGATGCGCTACGACAACCAACCGTACGGCTCGCTGTTTGAGCAGCTTTGTAAGATGGTCTTTGCGGGCACGAGCTACGAGTGGACGCCCATCGGCAGTGCGCAATACATTGATGAAGCGAAGACCGAGGAGTTCCGCGAGTTTTGGAAAACTTACTACATGCCGAACAACGCTACGCTCGTCATTGCAGGCTCATTCAAGCCCGATGAAGCGAAGAAACTCGTGGAGGATTATTTTGGCGAAATCAAAAAAGGCACGCTCCCTCCGCGTCCCGTCGTGAATGTGAAGCCGCCGGAAAAGCCCATGCTCCTGGAGGTAAAAGAAGCCAAGACTCCCCTGCCCGCCTCGCTCCACGCATGGGTCGCGTGCGCCGAGACGCATCCCGACGCAGCCGCGCTGGACCTACTCTCAGACATCATGGCCAGCGGGCGCAGCTCACGACTTTACCGCCGCCTCGTGGACAAAGAGCAAGCCGCCGTCGGTGCGCAGGCGTTCCCCGTGCTGTTTGAAAAAGCGGGGCTTATCGGCGTTTTCGCCACGGGCAATAGCGGCGTGACGCTGGAGAAACTCGACGCCCTCATCAGCGAAGAAGTGGAGAAAGTGAAAGCCGAAGGCGTAAGCGCCGAGGAGTTCACCAAGGCACTCAACGGCAAAGAAAACCAACTCGCCCGCGACAACTCGCAAATGAGCGCACGCGCCCGCAACCTCGCTCAAGCGCGGCTGACGTGGGGCAAAACCTCAGCCGTGAACGATGAGCTTGACCGCTACCTCGCCGTGAAACGCGAAGACCTCCAGCGCGTCGCCAAAAAGTATTTCGTGAACGAGCAAACCTTCCGCCTGCACTACCCCGTCCCCGAAGCTCCGAAAAAGTAATTTAGAGCCTGTACGGAACTTCCATCCGAGATGCTGGCGATGTGAGTAGCGGAGAGGAAAAGGGAGCGCGGGCTTCTAGCCCGCAGTGTCCGGCATCCTGCCGGACACATGCAGCGGGAAGTAGCTTCCTTGTTCGGTAAAGC
>JANMLS010000388.1:0-13473 GCA_031372675.1 Verrucomicrobiaceae bacterium | reverse complement strand
GCGGGCGGGCCAGCGCAGCCTGAACCTCAGCAATGCGGTGGCGGTGTTCGAAGCCTGGCGGCAACTCGGCTACGCAGGCGGCGGCTTCGTCACCGAGTCATTCACGTTGATCGCGGGCACGAGCAGCTTGCCCGCTTCCTTCATCTGGTAGAGGCGATGCACGCCCGTCGTCGTCTCCTCGGAGACGCCGCGCCAGTCCTTCACCAACTTCGTCCAAATGCCGGGATGGGTCTTCGCGACGCGCTTGAGCAGGTTCTTGATCACCTGTTCTTCGTGCGAACCGCTCGCGCTGTTCACCCACTTATCGCCCTTCTCCAGCTCGTAGCCTTTGTGGATGAGGAGCGTAACATCGCCGCCGTCATCAACGACAAGCTGCGGGCCTTTTCCGCCGGGATGAATCACCGCATCCAGCGTGCAATCCCAGTATTCCTCAAGCGTCTCGCCCTTCCATGCAAAGACCGGCACACCCGAAGCAGCGATGGCCGAAGCAGCGTGATCCTGTGTGGAAAAAATGTTGCAGCTCGCCCAGCGGACATCGGCACCGAGGTCCACGAGCGTCTCGATTAAAACCGCAGTTTGGATCGTCATGTGCAGCGATCCCGTGATGCGGACGCCCTTGAGCGGTTTGTCCTTCGCGTATTTTTTGCGGACGCTCATCAGGCCCGGCATTTCGTGTTCAGCGATCACGATTTCCTTGCGACCCCAATCCGCGAGCGTGATGTCGCGGACTTTGTAATCGGTTGCTTTGACGGACTTGGTCGCCGCAGGACGGCGCACAGCTTTGAGTTTGGTTTTTGCCATAAGTGTATTTTTGGTTGAGTTAAGTCTAACGAGCGAAACGTCTATAAAGACGCATCTACGCATCATGATGCGATGATGAATGGATAAAATAGTTCGGCTTGAAGTCAAACGGTTTGTCGGAAAACAGCCTGAAATCCCTCGTCAGTTTTTAGATGAAACGGGCACTTCGAGCGACTTGCTCCACTGCTCTCTGGCATTCATCAGCTCTACTACTTTGGCGGGTTCGCGTTGCAGGAGATTCTCAATTTCGCCGATGTCCTTTTCGAGGTTCACGAGCGATGTGGGCTTACTTTTTTTTCCCATCAGTTTCCACGCACCACGACGAACCGCCCAATCATCGCCGGACTGCCAATGCAGGTCGCGCAGAGTCTGAGGGCTTTCGCCTTTGAGAATCGGCGTGATGTCCGCGCCGTCAATAATTCGGTCGGTAGGTATTTTTGCGCTCGCGAGATTTGCGAAAGTGGGGAGCAAATCCATGCTCATCACAGTCTCTCCGCTCGTAGCTCCCGGCGCGATGACTCCCGGCCATGCGGCGATAAAAGGCACGCGATGTCCGCCTTCAAGCAGTGAGTTTTTTTTGCCGCGCAAATCGGCGTTTGCAGCGAAGCCTTTTGGCGCGGCGGAGCCATTGTCGGAGCAAAAAATCACGAGCGTTTTTGATTCGAGCCGTTGCTTGCGAAGTTCAGCGACCACTGCGCTGACGGATTCATCCAGTACGCCGATGACCTCTTTATACAGCTCCACCTGCGACATCTTTTTGCCCAGCTTGCGTGCTTGCAGCGGCGTATGGACAGCCCCGTGCGCGAGGTAGAGAAAGAACGGCGCGTCTTTGTTTTTCGCGATAAAATTCGTGGCGTATTTGGTCAGCAAATCGGTGGAGTAACCTTCCTCATTTTCGAGCTTCCGTCCGTTCCACCAATCCAGCTCGCCGGTGCCGTGAGTCGCGACGTGCGTGTGATTATCCACAGCGCCGCCGACCCATCCACGGAACTCATCGAAGCCGTAATTCATCGGGTGAAATTTCGCGTCATATCCGAGATGCCACTTCCCGATGAGCGCCGTGCGATAGCCAGCCTGCCGAAGCACAGCGGGCATCATCACCTCCGTCGTAGAAATTCCCCACGCCCAGCGCTGGTCCGGGTTTTTCCTACGCTGCTCGCGAAACACCGGCGAAAGCTCCTCGTCTGGAATAGGCACGCACCGCTGCTGATAACGGCCAGTCAAAAGTGCAGCCCGCGTCGGCGAGCAAAGCGCACCGTTGCTGTGAAAATCCGTGAACCGCATCCCGCTCGCCGCAAGTGCATCAATGTTCGGCGTCCTCACCTCTTTATTGCCGTAACAACCCAGCGTCCCAAAACCCAAATCATCAGCCATGATGAGCACGATATTCGGCTTCGCATCCACAGCGTGCAAAGCGAGTGAAAGCGCAGCGAAGAGCAAGAGTAGTCCAGTCACGCCGTGACTGGCTGCGCGGTTGGGGATCATTTACACAAGCCAGTTACGGCGTGACTGGGTTACTCACTTTCAACCGCACAAACCGGCGCGTACCGACGGGGAAAGTGTAAGTCACAGCATTGCCGACGATGGCGACATTTCCGCCGAGCGTTTCCATTGTCCATGTTCCGCCGAGGGTGTCGGTGGTTTCGATCCAGAAATTTGTGCCGTAGGTGCCTGCGTAGTTTGCGGATTTATTCCAAGTGATGCGGAGCGTGCCGCTGGTATTCACGACTGCGGGCAGCGGCGTGTAGCCAGTGGTGTTGCTGTTGCCCCCAAGAAAATACTCGATGCCATTGGCGACGCCGTCGCCGTCGTGGTCGGCGGTGAAGGCACCAGCGCTGCCATTCGCAGTCTGCCAGTTGGTAAAGGTGGGTGCGGTGTTGCCGACGAGATAGCCGCTGGCGTTGAGCGTAAAGCTGGTGACGCCTAGGGCACTGATTTGCGCGAGCTGCGCCGAAGTAAGGCCGCTGCTGGTAATACCAAATCGCAGCGAACTGCCGGAAACGAAGGTGCCAGTGATGGCAAGTGTACCACCGCTCCAGTCAACGGTGCTACTGTCGGCAAAGGCGAGTGCTGCGCCGTTGCCGAGGCGAATAGTGGCGGCTGCGCTGACGTCGAGCGTGCCAACGGTGTCGGTGCGGGTGTCGGCGTCGAGCGTGGAGGCTCCGATGGTGACGGCGGTGGTGTCGGGCAGGACGTTGTTCGCGCCGAGGATGAGTGCGCCGCCGGTGCCGCCGACGGAGGTGTTGCCGCTGTAGGTATTGGCACCGGAGATTTTCCAAGTGCCCGCGCCGCCTTTGCTGAGGTGGATGTGGTTGGTATTCGCACCGGCTCCGTTGAGGGTGTTGTCTCCGATGATGCCTTGGACTTCGTTGGGTGCAGCGGCGAAGCTGCCGCCGAGAATGAGCGTGCGTGCGGCTCCGCCGGTCATGGCGACGGGTGTGTTGAAAACAGCGGCGGTGAAAATGAGCGGGCCGGTGCCGTTGTTGGAGAGGCTGGCGTTGACGGCTCCGGTGGCCGTGCCGCCGACTTGGATGGGGCGGTTCGTGGTGTCGCCGGCGCCGGTGTAGGCGAGCGTGCTGGAGTTCGTGGAAGCGATGACGATGCTTGTCGTCGTGGGCGCTCCGAGCGAACTGGCGACGCCGTAGTTTTTCAGCGTGTTGATGGTGATGCTGCCCTGCCGGAGATTCGTCTGGCTGGTGAAGGTATTGAGGCCAGTGAAGGCAAGTCCGCCGGTGCCGTGTTTGTTGATTCCCGTGGCTCCGCTGACCACGCCGCTGACGGTGACGGTGCCGTAAATTTCCTGCGTGGCATTGACGCTGAGGGTAACATCGCCGCTGAAGTTCCAGTTGTTGCCGAGGCGGTAGTTGCCCGCCCAAATCATGTCGTTGGCAGCGGTGATGGTGCTGCCGGTGGAGTTGGTGAGGTAAGGGTTGTTGGTGTTGTTCCCAAAAGTGAAAGTGCCGCCGCCGAGCGCGCTGGCGTGATCGAGGGTGAGCGTGCCGTTGGTCAAAGTGGTGCCGCCGCTGTGGGTGTTCGCGGCACCGAGAATGAGGACGCCCGCGCCAGTTTTTGTGAGCGATTTAGCTCCGCCGGTTTCGCTGATGGCTCCGTTGAGCGCGAGGGAGCCGGTAGTCGTGGCGACGCTGACGGTGAGCGGGTCGGCGAGGATGATGGCGGTGCTGATGGTATCCGCGCTGGTGCCGGTGGCGGTGCGGTCGAGCGTGGCGGAGCCGGTGGTGACGTTGAAGGTGAGCGAGTATCCGGCGTCCACAATAAAGGCGCTGTCTCCGCTGGCATCGCCGATGTCGAGTCCGCCCACGGAAACTGGCGCGGAGAGGCTGATTTGGTTGTCGTTGGTGATGTCGTTGGTGATGAGGGAGAGGTCGTCGGGACCGTTGGGGAAGCCGGTGTTTGGTGTCCAGTTCGCGGCAGTGTTCCAAGATGAAGGACCAGCGAGGTCTTTAGCCCAAGTGTAGGTGTTTTGCGTGCGAGTGACGGTGAGCGTGTAGGTGCTCGTGTTGCCC
This sequence comes from Verrucomicrobiaceae bacterium, assembly GCA_031372675.1. Lineage (GTDB taxonomy): Bacteria > Verrucomicrobiota > Verrucomicrobiia > Chthoniobacterales > Chthoniobacteraceae > SXWH01. Next base: position 9,148 of record JANMLS010000388.1, on the reverse strand, counting down.
GAAACGGTGGAAGCGACGGTGATGGTATTCGCGCCGAGACCGAGCGGAATAGCAGCAGAGGCGGCACCGGAGGCGACGGTATTTCCATTCACGGTGATGGCGGCTCCTGCAAGCGTGGGCGTAACGGTGATGGACGCGTCGGCGGTGATTGCGACGTAGGCAAAAGTATCACCGACAAACGCGGGCGCGAGCGTGCCGCCGCTAAGTGTGAGCGCGGTGAGCTGGGATTCGTTGGAACTCGCGGCGAGCAGTTCCGCCATGCCGCGACCCATCGCATCGCCGACGAGCATGAAGGTCTCGGCGTTGTGCCAATAGTGGTAGTCTTGCCCGGTGTTCGGGCCGGTGGTGCGCCAGTAGCCGCGGCCTTCCATGGATTTCACGTTGCCGTCGAATTCGGGATACTCCGCAGGATTGCCCACGGCGAGTTGGGCGTTGACGACGGTGAGCCGGTTGCCCGCCGCAGCGAACCCATCGAAGCCGCTGGTGACGCACACGAATGGCGCGGTGGGCTGGATTTTTCCGGGGTAGCGGGCGTTATAGTAAAGGCGCAGTTGTTTGATGAGCCGCACGAGATTTGTCTCGTAGCGGACTGCGTATTCGGTCTCGGAGCTTTGGCCGTCGTTCCAGCCGTGGAACCAGCCGAAGCCCCCGATTTCAAAGCCCCGCGTGGCCCACTGCGGATACTCGGTGGCAAAATTATCGAGCACGTCCACGACGTTGGTGACGTTATAGACCGCCCAGTTTGCGTTCCCGGCGGGGACAGGCGCGTTGCCAGCGGTGGAGGTGTGATTCGTTTTGCTGAGATAGGTTTTTCCCCCGTGCTTCACCGCAGCATCAATGACGTAGGCGAGGCCGCTGGCCCACGCTTTTGCGCCCATGTCGTCTTCGTGGAGAAAAGAGTCGTCGTATTGTTTTCCGGCATACCAGTTGGCGGGGACGGTGGTGCCGCCGGGCTGCTTCACGTAGTCGCCGTAGCCCGCGTAGGTGGTGCCGCTATAGGCGTAGCGAGGGCTGCCGGGCGGCAGGAAATCCCAGCCGAGCGCGCGATTGCCGTTGCTGGTCTTGATGATGAGCACAGGCTCGCAGTGGACGTAACCCATGACATGCCCAAAGCCGAGTTCCGGGCCAAACGAGTCGCTGCTTTCGCCAAAGCCGACCGCGAGCGGTCCGTCGCCGAGCGCGGAGATGACGCCGCGATACAGCACGTCCTGGCGCACGGTCCAAGCGTTGGTGGAGGTGATTAAATTGGGGAACTTTTTCTCGGTCTGCGTGACTGTTTGCAGCGTGTCGGTGCCGCTGCCTGCCACGCGCCCAAAGCCGACCATGTTCGATTGACCGGACAGGATAAAAACTTTCACGGGCTTTGTGCCGGTGCCGGTGGAGGCGTCGGGGTCCGGCAGCGGATAAGGCACGCCGGGCTTGCTCGTGGCGTTCACCGGGTTCGTGTAGGCGGCGGAAGTTTCATACCAGTCCTCCGCGCCGTCGCCGTCGGTGTCTTTGATGAGCGGGTTCGTGCCGGTGTTCGTCTCGCTGACGTAGGTGCCGGTGTTCGTCTCCACATCATCGCTGAGGCCGTCGTTATCGGTGTCGGTGTCCTTGGGATTCGTGCCGCGATTGCTCGTGCTGACCCACACGCCGGTGTTGGACTCCACGCCGTCGTTGAGCGTGTCGTTGTCGCTGTCGGCGTCGGTCGGGCTGGTCGGCGGACGGCTGCCCACGCCGGTCAGTTCGGGGCCGTCGAGCAGCGTGTCATTGTCCGTGTCGGAATCGCGGGGCAGCGTGCCTTGCGTATATTCCTGAATATTCGTGAGGCCGTCGCTGTCGAGGTCATCGCCGGGAACCAGCGCGGTGCCGGAAGCGGGCGTCGTATGCAGCAGTTCAAAGGCATCCGGCATTCCGTCGACATCGGTGTCGATGACGATAAAATCAAAGCGTGTGCCAGTCGCGGGCGTGCCGGTGGCCACGCCGTTGAGATACGAATCAATGCGCCAGTAGTAAGTGTCGGCGACGGGCGCGGAAACGGTGTGGGTGGTTTTGTTCAACGCGGCGCTGACGATTTTGGTGAGGGCGGAGGGATTGGTGCCGAACCACACATCCACCCACACATTCGTGCCCGTAGTGGGCGGCAGATTCGTCCAACTCAGCACCACATTTCCCGCAGGCACCGTGGCCCCATCCTCCGGCGTGGGATTCTGCGGGTCTTCCAAATCGAGATGGAACACGCGGTCCTGCGAGGAAATGAAAGCCATCGTCGCATTCCCCACGCCCATGTCGCCGGAGTCGTAGAGCTGGCCGATGCGGGCGTTGCTGATGTTGCCCGTGTTGGAGAGGTAAGGCAGGCCCGTCTGGTAGCCGACGCCGGAATCCATGCTCACATCAATCGCGTAAGTCGTGTTCGCCGCCAGCGTCGGCGGTGTGCCGAGCGTCCACGTCATGTAAGCACCCGATGCCGTGTTCGCAGTCTGGTTAATCGTCTCCGTGAAAATCTGCGTGAACGTCGTGCCCGACACCGTGCCGACGCGCACTTTGTAAGTCGTCGGTGCAGCCTTCGAGCCGCTCCCAATCTTGTAAGTCAGCGCCTTGAGCTTCACCACCGACGTTCCCGTGATGAAGGTCTGCCCCTTCGCCGCATCCGATGGGTCTGCCTCATCCGAAGTCTGGAAAAACCATTTATCCGTGTCCGTCTGCGCCGCGAAATTCGCGATGTCCAAGCCCGTCACCGCCGGAGCCGAAGTGCTGCTGGTGAAAGTGCCTGCGTGGACATGGCCGACGATGCAGAGGCAGCACGCGATCCAGAGGATAATCCGGGCGGACCGCCGGGGGGGGGCTTGAGTGTTCATCGTGTAATACAAATTCCGTGAAGGTTCATGGTGTTCCTGATTTCGACTTACGGTCCCGTAACGCGGAGGCGGACGAGCCTCTGCGTGCCAAGCGGTGCTGGGAATGTGTACGTGACAGCATTGCCGACGATGGCGACGTTTCCAGCGAGCGTTTCTATGGTCCATGTTCCGCCGAGTGCGGTGGTGGTTTCGATCCAGAAATTAGTGCCGTAGGTGCCTGCGTAGTTTGCGGATTTGGTCCATGTGATGCGGAGGGTGCCGCTGGTGTTGGTGACGACGGGCAGTGGCGTGTGGCCGGTGGTGTTGGTGTTGCCGCCGAGGAAGTATTCGATGCCGTTGAGGACGCCGTCGTTGTCGTGGTCGGCGTTGAAGCCGCCGGTGGTGCCGTTCGCGGCTTGCCAATGGTTGTAGCTCGCGCCGCTGCTGGCGACGAGGTAGCCGCTGGCGTTCAGGGCGAGAAAAGGAACGCCGGGCGCGGTGATTTGCGCGAGTTGCGTGGGTGTGAGGCCGCTGGCGCTTGTGCCGAAGCGCAGCGAGCTGCCGGAGACGAATGTGCCGGTGATCGTGACCGTGCCGCCGGTCCAATCAACGGCGCTGCTGTTTGCAAAGCTGAGCGCGGCTCCGGCTCCGAGGTTGATGACGGCGTTGCCGGTGACATCGAGCGTGTCGAGCGTCTCGGTGAATGTGGCGGCGTTGAGCGTGGCGCTGGCGATGGCCACGGTGCCGGGCTGGACGTTGCTCGCGCCGAGGGCGAGCGTGCCTGCGCTGATGGTGCTGCCGCCCGTGTAGGCGTTCGCGCCGGTGAGCGTGACCGTGCCTGCGCCGACTTTGGTGAGTGAAAACGCGCCCGAAATTCCCGGCTGGATCGTCATGTTTCCCGCGCCGCCGATGCTGGAGTTCGCGCCGAGGATCACGGCGGACAAATTGGCCGTCGCAGCGGTGCCGGTGCCGCTGCCAAAAGACACGGTCGGTGCGCTGGTGTAGCCGCTGCCGGGATTCGTGATCTGGATGCCTGCGACGACGAAGTTCGTGGCGTTGCCGGTGCCGGTGGGATTCGTGCCAGCAGTCGTGATGGTGCCTCCGCTAAACGTGATCGTCGGCGCGGTGGTGAAGCCGTAGCCGGGGGCCGCGATTGTGATGCCGCTCACGACTCCGCCGGTGAGAACCGCAGTCGCCGAAGCACCGCTGCCGCCGCCGATAGTGACGCTCGGCGCGGTGGAATAAACGGTGGTGCCGCCATTGATGGTGAAACTCGCCGCGCTCACTCCGAGCGAAGCCGTGGCGCTGGCTCCAGTGCCGCCGCCTCCGCTGAAAATGACCGTGGGCACTGCGCTGTGATCGCCGCCCGCCGTGGTGGTGATCGTGGCCACGCCGCTGACGACGCTCGCTGCGGTCGCGGAGCTGTTGATCATCGCGCCGCCATTGCTGATGCCTGTTCCGCGCACGGTGATGGATTCGCTGATGCCCTGCTGTCCGTTGAGATCGAGCACCGCGCCCGCCGTGATGCTCGTGGTGCCGGTGCTTCCAGTGAGTGTGAGTCCGCCGATGCCGAGTGCGTCGGGATGCGCGATCTTGAGCGTGCCCGCGACCACGCTGGTCCCGCCGCCGAATGTGTTGTTGCCGCTGAGCGTCCAAGTGCCGTCTTCTTCTTTCGAGACGCCGACTGCGAGGGTCGGGCTGCCGTTACTGATGACTCCGCTGACGTTGCCGCTGCCAGCGCCCATGAGCTTCAACGAGCGCCCGGAAAAGTTGGAGTTGATCGCGCCGCTGAGCGTGAGCGTGCCTGCATTGGAATAGATGCGCGTATTTCCGCCGCCGCCGGTCAGCGTGATCGGTCCGGCGATGGTGTTGTTGCCAGCTTCGTTGACGATGGCTCCGTTGGCGTCGTTGCTCGTTTGGTAGCTGATGCTCGCGGGCACGACGATGTTGCCGCCGCTGCCGTCGAGCCGCAGTTGTGGGTTGCCCGTGGTGCCGGTGTTGATTTTCACGATCTTCGTGCCGGTGCCGAGCGCGGCGCTGCTGGTGATTTCGAGCGCACCGGAATTGATCGTCACCGCGCCGCTATATGTGTTCGCGCCGCTGAGCGTGATCGCTCCCGCGCCAATGGGGCAATCAATATAGAGGGTGCCAGTCCCGCTGATGACGTTCGCCGCCGTGAGCGTGCCGGTGCGGTCAAATCGCAGCGTGCCGTTATTCACCACGTTGCCGGTCGCGAGGTTGCCGGTCGCACCGTCGTCGCCGATTTGCAGCGTGCCTGCGCTGATGGTCGTGCCGCCCGTGTAGCTGCTGTTTCCCGCTAGGATGAGCCTGCCCGTGTCGGTCTTCGTGAGGCCGGACGTGCCAGCGACATCGGCGTCAATCTGCGTGGTCGTTTGCACATCAAAGCCGGGCGTCGTCCCCGCGAGCGTGATCGTATTTCCCGCAGCGACGGTCCACGTTTGCGCACCGGACGTGTCGCCGAATTTCCACACGCCTGCGGTGCGATTCGCGCCGAGGCTGAGCACCGTGTCGGCGGCGATGTTCACGGTGCTAAAATCCATCGTCGTCCCCGATGCGGGATTCGGCACGACGCCATCGGCCCAATTCGCCGCAACGGTCCAGCTCTGCGCGCCGCCAGCGGTCTGCACCCAAGTATTCGCGGGCAAAGTGGCCGCCAAAATTTCCACGCTCGCGATGTTGATGCTGTAGGAAGTTCCCGTCGCCGTGGTGAACGCCGATGCCGCTGCGCCCGGCGTCGCAACTTGCACATAACCCGAGGCATGACCGCCCCAATTTCCGCCCCAACTTCCGCTATTTGCCGAGATGAGCGGCGCAACGACGGTCGGCGTTCCACCGTTGGAGTTTTCTAGCGCGGCGATGACCAGCGACTTGTTCGCCGATGTCGTAATCGGCGCTCCCGTGATGAATCCGCCCTTTCTGCTATTGAACGCGCCGTGCCCCGCACGCGTGCCCGACAGCGCGTAAGCCGTGCCCATTCCGCCATTCGGATTGTAGCCGGAAACCAAAATGCCGCCCGCGATTGTGCCGGGATTATCGAGGTAATAAATCGCGACCGCACCGTCCGCAGTGCCGCCCGTTTGCTGCACCACTTCGGTCATCTGCACGCCGTTGTAGCGCACACCCGAGAACGCAAAGTGGTCGTTGTTCGTGTTCTCGCCCGCCACGACGACGACGAGCTTATCCGAGCCGCCGGGGTTGAAAGTTCCAACGCCCGTGGCCGCCTTGTAGCCGCTCCCACTTTGCAGCGCGAACGTCTGCGTATCGTCCACCGTGATGTTGACGACGCTCGCGGCAGTCGCGGCAGTCGTCGCCGAAGCAGGCGCGGACGCCGTCGTAGCCAGCGTACCCGCGCGGACGGCGACCGTGTAAGTGTATTGCGTGCCCGCCGTCAGCCCGGTGTCCGTGTAAGAACGGTTCGACTGCCACGCGCTGTCAGTCGCGCCCGGATTGCCGGACGTTTCCAAAAATTGATACTCCACCGTGCCGCCGGTGAAACCGAACGCCACTTCGCCCGGCAGCGCCGTCATCGTGATTGCCGTCGAGCTATTCGCCGTCGGCGGCATCTCCCAAGCGCCCGGCTCCGGCATCAGCGGAGCCCACGTATAAAGCACCGTCGGATTTGCAGGCAGGCCGACATCCTCCGCATTCGGCGTGGAGAGCAGCTCGATCTTCGTCACTGCGCCGCCAGACGCGGGCAGGTTCACCGCCTCGGTGATGAGGCTCGATTCCTGAAACGGATCCGCCGTGGACAAATTGGAAGCCGCCAACATGTAAGTCTTCGTCACGCCGCCCTGCACCACGCGCACGCAATAGTCGCAGCCGCTCGTGGGAGCAAACTTCGTCTGCGCCGCCGTGCGGTCTGCCGCCACCGTGGGGTCGAACAACTGGATCAAACCCGCTGTGTAAGGCCCGATGGGCGGATACACCATATTGATACCCGGATTCGCGCCCGACACCGACGCCATGATGCTAATCACCGACACGTCCCGCGTGGTGGGAAATTGCACGCCATTATTGCTCACCGTCGTCGTGTAGTCACCGGTGGTTTGATTCCACTGCGCCCAGCTATTGAGTGTGGAGTTCCAGACCACGACATGCCCCTCCATGTAGCTCTTCATTTGAAGCACCGAGTAGTCGGAGAAATGGTTCATCAAATAAGCGGCCTCTTGATAACCGGTGCCGCCGCCCTGCATCGGGTCCACCTTGTAAGTACCAGCAGGCTTTCCGCCCGGATTCCCCGCCTGCACCGTCGGCGGGATAAACGCCCGCGTCGGTAAATGAAACGCCCACGCTGGCCCGGCGTGCGTCTCGTTGTAGTTCGTCGGCGCTTGGATGCCGTGCATGTCGCCCTTGTAAGGATACGCCCCATTATCGCCCCAATGCGGCAGCGAAAGCGCGTGCCCTAATTCGTGATGCAGGATGCCCACACTCGTCCCACTGCCCACGCCGCCAAACCCGCCCGCCTGTCCGCCTGCGAAGGCATTATAGACATTCAAATAATACAAACTCCAGCGCCCCGACCGACCCGCCGCCCGCTTCAGCGCACCATTCCAAGCCAGCGCCGCAGATTGCTCGCCATCAAAGCTCAGGTTCGTTTGGGCAAAATACTCCGCCTTCGATTTAATCCGCACCGCCTTCGACCCCACATCCTCGCGCGGCGGAATCACCAGCTCGGGAAACACCACATGCCCTGCTCGCCGCACCGTCAAATCCGCCACCGGCCACTTCGCCTCCACCTCCGTAAAAGTGTTGTTCGGATAATCGTCATCCGTGTCCGCAAAATACTGCACATCGAACATCGTCATCACGACCCGCGTCGGCGCACCGACTTTCATATTCGTGATCGTCGTCGTCGCCGCGCCCGCATTTACCGTCACTTGCAGCCCCGTTTTCACCCAAGCCGCAGGCAGGATTCCGGTGAAAGTATTCGTCTTGGAATGCTGCACCACTCCCAGCCCATCCGGGATCGAAGTAGGCAAATTCGCCGGCCCCGTGAGCGGCACCACCAGCGTCTGCCCGCCCAAACTCAGCGTCGCCGAAACCGCCGGCGAAGCAGGCGCAGCCGGGTCCGTGACGTGAACTTTGATAAAAGCCTCCCGCTCGCCCACCAGCCCGAAGTAAGGGTCCGAAGCTTTCAGCACATGAGTCTGCGCGAAATAGACCGCGTTAATCGTGACGGCCCGCGCAGTGCCAATGGCAAGAAGTAGGGCAAAGAGAATATGCTTCATAGTTGGATGCGGGATTCTGGAATGGACAGGGATGTTTCGGGCGGGGTGATGGGACACTAAACTCAAATCGCGTTCCTATTCAACCACCGCGTCTAGGCAAAGTGATGGAGCGCATCGGTCATCGTTCCATCCGCACGCTGCCAGCGCAGGAAATTACGAATGGCGGAGGTCACATATTGCTTTGCCTGCGCCACCGCGTCGCCGAGTAAAAGCCCGCGCCCAAGGCCCGCCGCGACTGCTGCGCTGTATGTGCAGCCCGTGCCGTGCGTGCTCACACCCTCGACAAACGGAGCACTGTATTCGCTCAACTCGCCGCCTGGATGCACAAGAATATCCGTGGCTATCGCTTCGCGAAAATGCCCACCTTTCATCAAAAATGCACAGCCGTAGCGATCCGCGAGTGTCTTCCCCGCCTCGCGCATTTCCGCGAGCGAAGTAATCGCGCTGCCGAGTAGGACTCGCGCTTCATCGAGGTTTGGCGTGATGAGTGTCGCGAGGGGAAAGAGCGCTTCTTTGTAGAAAGAAACCGCGTCTGATTTCAGCAGCGCATCTCCGCTCGTAGCCACCATCACAGGATCGACGACTAGCACGGGACGCCGCCCTTTTTTGCGCAGCTCGCCCACGACGGCTTCCATGATTTCCCGCGAGTAAAGCATCCCGGTTTTCATCGCGACCACAGGATATGCTTCAAACAAAAGACGCATTTGCTCCGCTACAATTCCCGGCTCGATTGCTTGGATGGCGCTGACTTTTCCCGGCACTTCGGCCACCACGCAGGTGATGGCTGTAACGCCATAGACGCCGAGCGCGGACATCGTTTTCAAGTCAGCCTGCGCACCTGCACCCGCGCTATTGTCGGAGCCTGCCACCGTCATCACAACTGGAAGATTCATGCGCGGAACCTTGCGCGAATCGCGCCGCACGGAAAGCGGGAAAGCATGGCCTTGCTACAATTCACGCACTGCCGCATACACGCTCCATGCCCGAAAAACTTGGTGAACTAGACGGACTTTCTGTGACCGTGGATCGCGTTGCATTCATGCCGCAAGTGGAAGCCCCGCCCGACAAGCCGTTCGCGTT
>JANMLS010000385.1:0-2434 GCA_031372675.1 Verrucomicrobiaceae bacterium | reverse complement strand
TCGACAAAGGTCCGCTGCATGTGCGCCGCCTGCCGCGTTTCGTGCTCGGACCACTTCCAGTGAAAGCGCAGCACGGGAATGCCCCACTTGTCTTTTACTGTCGGGTCGAGTTCGCAGAAGGAGTCGTCGTTGGGAATCATCTCGCCGCGCCCTGCGAAGCCCATGAACGAACCGTAGTAGCGGCGCGCGTCCTCCTTGAATTGCTTGCCATAGTTGCCTCCGTTCAACGCTTCCAGCGGTCCCGTCGAGCCCATGCCCGGCATCCGCCGGCCCGAGCCAAATTCGATATGGTAGCCGCGCGCGAAGCCGAGCTTGCCCGCGTGCTGCTCCTTGTAGAGCCACCACGGAACGTAAACGTGATTGCCGCCCGCGCCGTCCTCGTTGTGCACCGGGAGATTCTCGAGCAGGGGAATCTGTCCGCTCAGGCGGGCCCCCACCGTATCCATGATATATTTTCCGACCTTGCCGCTGGAGTTGGCCAGGCCGGTGGGGAATCGCGGCGATTTGGAGTTCAGCAGAATCCGCACCGACTCCGCGGAGCTCGCCGCGAGCACCACGACCCGCGCCTTCACGACGCACTCCTGGCCGGTCAGCCGGTCGACATACGCGACGCCGGTCGCCTTGCCGTTTTCATCGACGAGCACCTGACGCACCATCGCGTTGGTCACGATGTCGAGATTGCCCGTCGCCAGCGCCGGCGGCAGATGGACGGTCGTCGACTGGTAGTTGGCCTTGATGGAACAACCGCGCCCGCAATCCGTCGCCCAGAAACACGCGGCCCGCTCCCGCATCGCCTGCGCGAGCACGCGCTGGGCCTTCGGATTCTTCGGGTGGAGTTTCGCCGGGATGTTCTCCGCATCCTGTTTCACGCTCAGCACGGCGCGGTGAATCGGGACCACGGGCACGCCGAGTTTCTTGCTCCGATGCTGTGCGAGCAACTCGCCCGCGCGCATTTTGGGCGGAGGCAAAAGACAACCTGCCGGCGAATCCGGCGTGTTTTCCAAACCTTCGTTCGAGCCGTAAACGCCAACAAGCATTTCGGCTTTGTCGTAATACGGCGCCACATCTTCGTAGGAAATCGGCCAGTCGAACCCGAGTCCGTCGCGGCTCTTCGGCTTGAAATCATAGGGTCCGTTGCGCAGCGAAATCCGGCCCCAGTGGTTCGTGCGCCCGCCCAGCATGCGCGCGCGCCACCACCAGAATTGCCGCGCGGGATCGCTCGACGCGCTCGTGTAGGGTTCGCCCGGCACCTGCCAGCCGCCGTCGACGGTTGCATCGTGAAATCCGAAGGGTTTGTCCGGCGTGCTCGCCCCGCGCAACGGCGCCTGGGCCGCCGTCTGAAACATCGGCGTTTCCTTCACCGGATCGTAGTTTCGCCCGGCCTCGAGCATCAGCACCTTCGCGCCTTCCATCGTGAGCGTGTAGGCGGTCTGGCCGCCGCCGGCCCCGGAACCGACGACAATCACGTCATAGACCGGCTGGGTTTTGCTCGAAGTAATATGAGGCATGGGAAAAACGGGTGTGGGTGGGGAGGGAAACCGACGCGAAACGCCGGCGAGTGTTCAGGCCTCGCGCACGAGCGCCACAAATTTCTCACGTGTTTCCATGTGAGGGTTGTGACCGCTCTCAGCGATCACCGCGGTGCGCGCGGCCGGAAAATGCGCGCGGATCGCCCCTTCATCGTCGTCGTCAATGTAGTCCGATTTCCCGCCGGCGATGAACAGTGCCGGCCCGTCGTAGCGGTCTCCGGCCTCCAGCGAATTTTTCTCCAACGTGGACAACGCCGCCGTGATCGCCGGCAAATTGATCGTCCACCGCCACGCCCCGTCGTCCGCACGCTCCAGGTTGGTCGCGAGAAATTTCCGCAGCGCCCAGTTGGGCACCCGCGCTTCCAGCCGCAGCTCCGCCTCCGCCCGGGAGTGCAGGCTGGCGAGGTCGAGTTCGTTCATCGCCGCAAAATTCACCCGATGCGCCGCCCAAGAATAATTTTTCGGTGCGATGTCCGCCACGATCAGTCGTGCCACGCGCTCCGGGTGCCGGCACGCGAGCAACATCGCCGTCTTGCCCCCCATGCTGTGGCCGAGGAACGACGCTTGCGCGATGCCCTGTTCGTCCAGCCACTCCACCACATCGCCCATCTGATCCGCGTAGGTCATGCCAGCCGCGTGCGGCGACTCGCCGTGATTCCGCAGGTCCGGCGCCAGCACGTGATACGTGTCCGCGAGGTCGCGTCCCGCCGACTGCCAGTTGCGCGACGAACCCAGCATGCCGTGCAGCACCACCAACGGCGGCCGCCCGGCGCCCCCCAGATCCCGATGAAAAAGCTTCACAGTGGACTACACGAACCACCCCGCGACGCGGAGCAAGTCTGCGCGGAAAATTTTTCGTGTATTCCGCGGGTTTCGTGGTTCCACTCCCCGTCCCGCCATGTCCG
>JANMLS010000372.1:0-5085 GCA_031372675.1 Verrucomicrobiaceae bacterium | reverse complement strand
CTGCGGGCTGCTTGCCAGCGAGCACGGCGGCAAGCGCGGCTTTGAAGTTGTCTTCGTTGGCGGTGAGCGCGGCGAGAAGCGCGGGGCGCATTTGAAGGAATTGGTCTTTTGGACTCATGGCGAAATTTCCGCCGCGCCGGGGGATTGCTCCCCCAGCGCCCTGCCAAAAGGCGGCAGCAGGGTGTTCGGTGGCACATGGCCAAATTGAGTGTGAATGGTTAAATGCACGGGTCAAACACAATGACTTCGGCCATCGTGGGGGCGAGCAGCGCTTGTGCTTCGCGTTTTTGTTCAGCGGTCATTTTTGAGCGACCTTTGATTGCTGCATTTTTTAGCGTTTCTTCCGGCTTTTGATTCAGGATTTTCGCGGTCGCGTGCCAAAGTGCCGTGGCTATTGGCCCGCAGTTTCTCCAGCGCATTTCATTTTCGCTCCACACCTGCCCGGTCGCTGTTTTTACCTCTGCGGCGCACCGGATGTATTTAGGTAGTGGCTCGAAAATCGCGCCGCGCAAATACTGGCTGTGCTGCGCTTTTTCCTCGCGGATGTAGCGGGCTTTTTTATCGCAGATTTCGCGCCAGACGGAGCGAATGGTTCGGCTGTCGCCGTTGAACCAGCAGACACGGCGGTCGCGCTGGTCGGGGTAAATGAGGACGCCGACTCCGGCAAGGCCGGTGGTCCCTTTGCGCGACTCGCAGTAGCTGAGTCCGTGCTTTTCCATTCGAGCTTCAAATTTTGCTTTTGCTCGCGCCTTTTTGTCGGCTGCTTGCTGCTCCTGTCTTTTGCGGTCGTCCACGAGCTTCTTTTTCTCGGTGAGGGCGGCATCAAAAAGTGCTTTGTTTTTTGGGTAGTAACGCAGCTCCCACTCTATGGCGTAGTGTCTGACTCCGGCCGATGCGCACTGTTTTTCAATCAACGCATCCCAATTTTTTTGCGTGCTACGCTGTTGCGGGGGGGCTGGATTTTTCCGCGTGTGGTAGAGTGCGGTTTTAAGCTCGACGCGGATCGTGTCTATGTTTGCGAGCGTAGCGAATTTGCCGCCAATCCTGCCGTAAAGCGGTAACATGCTCCCGGAAGCCGTGCGCCCTGTCAGCATGTCCTCAAGGACGGTGACAATGCGCAGCTTGGCATCCGGGCAGCGGGACTGCCAGCGGGACATGTGCGCCTCAGCGTCTTCGCGCTTGGCGTGCATTGAGCGCATGTTTGACTCGGAGTCGTAACCCTCAAAAAGCCCCATGTCGCTCATGCCGGTGTTGTAGCAAAGGCGTTGTTTTCCTTCGTTTTGGACGACAAATTCCGCGCCGTATTTTTTCACAAACTCAATGACGCGAGCGGTGCATTTTTGGAGTTCGACCGCGTGCTCGCTCGCGTCCTCGGCTGCGGAAAGTGGGGCTAGTCCCACCGAGTTTAGGATTTCGAGGGCGCGTTTTGCCTCGTATTTCGCAGCGGCTCCGCGCCAAAAACGCTCCTGAGTTGTGAGTTCGGCGAGGTCGTAATAGTCGGTGCGGCGGGCGTAGATTCCCGTGTGGTGCCACTCGGTAGGCGTGTAGTCCACAGCCGCGCAGCCGGAGCGGAATGCGGCGGATGAAATGCCGAGCTTTTTGGCGCACACGGTCATAGGGTAGCGTCCTGTGTCTTCGGCTTCGAGCGCGTTGCGCGATTTACCAAGCCCGTCGTTAATGTAGGTGGCAGCTTGCATGTTAGCGGCCCTCCTCTGCGTTGAGTTGTGCGAGCACTTCGGCACGCTCTTCAGGTGAGATTTCGGGAGCGTAAAACTCCTCGGCTGTAATTTGGTAGTTCATTTTTCTGCTTTTGTTTTGCTTCCGAGTTCGGCTCGGACCGGCCTCACGTTTTGTGCGACGTGGAGGACTTTGGCAGGTTTTATTTTGGCGTCAACCCCAATTCGCAAAAAAAGCGAAAAAAGTTTTTGTCGGACTCCGTGTCCTCTGTGCGCTCTGGCTAAACAGACCAAAACTCGACGGTTGACGCGCCTGCATACAAGTCCGCGATTTCTTGGAGGGCTTGGCCGGTGATGAAATCCGCGAAGGCAAAGGCGGCTTGCGCGAAGGCATCCGCGATGCCGCCGCCGATGCCGCCGAAGCCGGGAGGCGAGCCGAGGAAGGGATTCCATTCGCCGAAGGGATTCATGTCCGCATTCGCCGTCCACAGGCTCCAAAAGCAGCGTTGCTCGACAAACATGCGGTCACGCTCGGGCTTGCCGGGCACGCGGACAAGGTGTAGCTCCGCGAGCTGGTGCTGACCGCCGAGCTGGGTGCCGCGCACGGCGGCGGGCATTTCCGGGCGCACCATGCAACGGAAGCGGCCATTGCGGGCGGGAAGCGGGAAGCCGAGACGATCCCACGCGATGCCTTGCGTGAGCGGCTCGGCCGTCACGAAGACGGAGGCCGTCCACAGCTCGCAGTCCCACATTTCTCGCGTGCGAAAAAAAGAGCGGTAGGTGCGGCGGTCCTCGTCCGACATTTGGCGAAAGTCGCCGGGCTTTTTGCCGTCCTCACTTGGAGCGACGGCTAGGAGATGCGGCGGGTCGCGCTGCTCGTTGATTCTGCGGTCCACTTGTGACTCGCCGGTCGCGAGCGGATAATCCGGCGGCGGCTGCCAGCCTCGCGGGTCGTCGGCGACTTTGTAAGTGATGCAGGCCATGCGGTCATTGACGGTGCCGGGGCCGATGTTGATGCGCCATGCGTCTGAACTGAATTTGCCGGACTGCGAAAAAATCGCATCGGAAAAATACTGCGTGCCATCGAGCGGGTTGATACCCCACTCATTTTTGCGGGGCAGTGGAGAGGCCGTGACTCGCCAATGATGCGAGGGCGTTGCCTGCCCGCCTCGGCGCGTGCCGCCCAGTCTTTGATTGCGTGCGGCGGCGCGGACTACGGCGTTGTATTCGCGCTCCGTCATTGCGCCCAAAAAATATGCTGCGCTTTTCCGCCGTGGCGGTTGATGGCGAGATGGCCCTGATTAAATTGCAGTGCCCGCCAAGGGCTGCCGTCGGCAAACAAAATGAGCGCGAGTTTGTGCGCGGCGTAGTCTTCGCTGCGCGGCGGCTCGGGCGCGGCGAAAGGCTCGATTTTTTCAATCGTAAAATCCGACGCGAATTGCAGCCGGAAAAAAATGAGCGCTTCGCCGAGTGCGCTGAATGCCGTTGCCGGGACAAGGTAGATCGGAACGCTGCCGCTCGCGCGGGCGCCGGAAATCGGCACGTTGTTAATCGTCGGCTCGACGCCACCAATGAGACCGCGCTCCCAGGACACGGTGAATCCATCGCGCTGGTTGCCGCCAATGCTGGGGCGAAAGATGCTCGACGTTCCGCCGACGCCGCTGCCGCCGGAATAATGCTCGTGTGTGCCCCACGGGAGCGACCGGCGGCGGACGTTCGCGCCGCCCAAGGGCTGTTGCTGCGCGACCGCTGCCGAGAGCGAATTAAGGTGCGCGGCGGTCGGCTGTTCGCCGCGCTTGAGCAGCAGACGTTCGACGCTCGCGCTGTTCATCGGTAGCGGTAGATGTCGGGCGTTGCGCCGTTTGGCCCGGAAACCAGCCAGCTTTCCGAGACTTTCCAGATGTTGCCTCGCCAGTCTGCTTTCAGCCGCACCATAATCCAGTCTCGCTGGCCCCAGAGCTGCGGTGCCCGCTGCCCTTTTTTGCCGACCGGCGGAGTGCCGATGCAGCCGAGTTGCCGCGCTAAATTATCGGGGAAATACTGTGTCGCAAACGTGCGCGTCCAAACCAGACCGGGTACCAGATAGGTTTTGATTCCGAAGAGCGGATTCGGCACTTCGTCGCCGTTCACGCCAATCGTTATCGGAAACAGGATGCTGCCGTCTTCTTTGCGGGCTTGCTTCAGCGTGGTTCCTTCAGGGAAGTATTTTTGCACCAGTTCGTCGAGGCGCGGGTGCGACTCAATCGGATCGTCGCTCGTGGTTCCATCGAGGCTGAATTCTTCGCCCTCCGCTTCGTCCGGCTTGAAATGGCCCTCGCAATCAAACGTCACGTCGTAGCCGCAATCGGGGCGCTCTTTGAGGTTGCGTTTGGTGTAAGGCAGGCCCAGCTCGGTGAGTTCGGCGGGGTAGAAGGTGAGCGCATGTTTGAGCGTGGCGATTTTTGTCGCGCCCGGTGTGACGGTGAACGGCAACTTTACGGAAATAATGCCGAGGGCTTCATCCACTGCGGCGTCGGTCGAGTTGACCCAGGATTGTGTGCTCATACGGGGAGGTCCGGGCGACCGCCGAACATATTTTGCCCGACCTTGAAGCCGGAGCTGAGTGCGGCGAGCATCTGTTGCAGCAGCGCGTTGGTTTTATCGGCTCGCGCCACGAGCGGGTCTCCGCCCATGCCGCCACCGGAAAATGCGTTAAGCCCGGATTTGGTGAGATTGCTCACGGCGAAATTTGCACCTGCGCTATTGCCGCCGCCCGCTGTGCCGCCGGTCAACGTGGGCACATTCAGCGCGGCGGGTGCGTCCTCTTCGGTCTTGCGGAATTTCTGCCAAAGGTAAGTGAGACCCGCGACGGCAAGGCCGACCGGACCCAACGCGACCATGATGGTGCGGATGCCCGACACGGTGGCCACGACGACGGAACGCACGGCGGCGACAATGCCGATGCTCGCGGCCTGCGTGAGCGCCATGCTCGCCAGCCAGCCAGCGCCCAGCGAAGCGACGACGGGCAGCGCGAATTGCACGGCCTGCGCGGTGACGATGACGGCCTTCGCGACGTAGCCGAGGGCGATGCCGACGTTGGTGAGGTCGAGCTTGTTGAGCGCATCGGCAAAGCCGAGCGTCTGCGGTGCAATGACGGAAAGCGCACCGGCGGTGAGCTGCTGGAATTTGAGCGTGATGCCGCCAATCGCATCGCCGATGACATCGAGCGTAGGCGCGAGTTTCTCCATCGTGCCAGCGAGTCCGCCGACTTGCGTGCGAGCGGTGGAAATCGCTTCGGGGTCGCGAAAGACGGCAAGCAGCTCTTCGCCGCTTTTTCCGAAAAGAGCCATCGCCACCTGCCCGCGCCGCGCCGGGTCCTCGATGCCCGCGAAGCCTTTGCTGAGGATGGAGATTTGCTCATTGATGCCCA
>JANMLS010000271.1:0-5036 GCA_031372675.1 Verrucomicrobiaceae bacterium | reverse complement strand
CAGGATTTTGCGGATTAAACAGGATGAAAAGAATCAGACGCGCCAGATTTATCGAATTCCCAGCATCGCCGCTTCCACGCTTGCAACATCGTGGACCATGGCCATGAGTGCGCGGACGATTCCGGCGGGGTTGGTGTGCTGGATGATGTTGCGGCCATAGACGATTCCGCTCGCGCCTTGTTTCAGCAGTCCCTCGGTGCGGATGAGGATTTCGCGGTCGCTCACTTTGCCTCCGCCGCGAACTAAAACGGGGATGCCGCCGGCGGCTTCGATGACTTTGTGGTAGCGCGAAACGTCGTCGGTCGGGTCGGCTTTGATCACGTCTGCGCCCAGCTCGACGGCTTGGCGAACGAGGTGGACGATCTTCGTTTCATCGCCATCCACCATGTATCCACCGGCCTCGGAGTTTGGGCGAAAGACGAGCGGCTCCACCATCATCGGCATCGCGTAGTGGTCGCTCTGGACTTTGAGTTTCAGGATGTTTTGCACGCACTGCGCGGTGACTTCCGGGGCACCGGGGATTTGGAAAAGATTCACGCACACGCACGCCGCATCGAGCCGCACGGCCTGGAGCATCGCGTCCTCGATCATCACGCTGAAAGGCACGGTGGGGAGTTCCTTTCCATACACATTCGCGGTGTCGGTGCGCAGGACGAGGCGCGGCTTCCCGTGCCCTAGCACACCCTGCAAATGTCGCGCCTGCCCCGGCGTGAGCTGGATGGCATCAGGCCCGGCGGCGATGAGCGTCTGCACCGTCTTTGCGATGTCCTCGATGCCCGCGAGAAAGCCGGGCTGATTGAAAAAACCATGGTCCACTGCGACATCGAAGCAGCGGTTCGACTTGGCGTTAAACAGGCGGTTGAGACGGAATGATTTCATAATGCGCAGTGTTTGGTCGCCCGCGAAATTCGCGAAACGGTGCAAAATGAAAACCCTTTTCGTGCGGTTCGTCATTTTTTGCCCGACAATAACATCCGCGCTTTCCTTTCACGCTCAAAGCGGCGACGAAATGCGGCGGATGTCCAGACTCTCCAAAGCAATTCTACTCACGTTCGCTACCAGCATTTCATCGGCGCTCGCAGCGGGCGGGCCGGAGAATGCGCTGGTGGTGGTGAATGCGGATAGCTGGGCCTCGATGGCGGTGGCGAATGCCTACATTGATGCGCGCGGCATCCCGCAGAGCAACGTGGTTTATTTGAAAGACATCCCGTCTTTCGAGCGCGTGGGCGTGGAGGAATTCCGGCAGAAAATCCTGCAACCCGTGGTGCGCACGGCGGAGCTTCGCGGCATCGCGAGGCAGGTGGACTACGTGCTTTATAGCGCGGATTTTCCCACGGCCATAGACACCACGGCGGACATGGCAGGCAAGGAGTTCCCAAAGGCCATCACACAGCCTGCGTCGCTCACGGGGCTGACGTTCTTTTACCCATTCACGCTTTCAAAAAATCCCGGCTATCTCGGGATGAATGCGAATTTCTACTTCCGCCAGACTATGCAGGCGACCGAGGAACTGCGCTGGCCGGTAGATGATTTGCAACGCTACCGCGCAGCGTTGCAGAGGCTTCGGGAGTTTGGAGCGCGCAGGGAAATGGAGCGCTCGACTCGCGAGAAAGAGGAGGCTGCGGCGAAGATTCAAGGCCGCGTCCCCTTTATCGAAAAACTCGATCCCTCCGCGATGGCTGCTGAGCTGGAAGAGCTGAAAGCGGCGGCTGCGGAGCTTGCTGCGCTCAAGCAGAAACACCCAAAGAGCATCGAGCTGCTCTACAATTTTGCACGGCTACAAGCGCGACTCGGCGAGGGCGACGCAGCGATAGAGCTGCTCCGCGAGGCGATGGAGAATGGTTGGTGGGACATTGCGCAGGCACGCCGCGAGACGGACTTGCGGCTGCTGCACGAGCGCGGAGATTTCAAGCTGCTCGACGTGCGGACGAGGGACGCAAATTTTGATCTGTGGCCGACCAGCGGCTTCCGCTCCAGCGTGGCGTGGACGCCCGGCGGACAGCCGACCACGCCGGATAAAGGGCTGCGCTACTTGCTCTCCACATCGCTCGCGCAGACGAGCGGGCGCGGGCTGAGCGTGGCGGAGTCCATCGCAAATCTCCGCCGCAGCGTCGCCGCCGATGGCTCGAAGCCGAAGGGCACGATCTATTTCATGAAGAATAACGACGTGCGCTCAACGACTCGCGAGTGGGGAATGGCCCGCGCTGCGGAGAAACTGCGCTCGCTCGAAATCTCGGTGGTGGTGGAAAACGGCGTGCTTCCCGCCGGAAAAAGCGATGTGGCGGGCGCACTCGTCGGTATCGCGGATTTCGATTGGAGCAAAAGCGGCAGCACGATTTTGCCCGGCGCGATTTGCGAGCATCTCACGAGCTTCGGCGGTGCGCTGGAGGATGGCGCGGGGCAGACTCCGCTCACCGCTTTCTTGCGTGCAGGCGCGGCGGGAGCGAGCGGCGCGGTTACGGAGCCATACGCGCTCCAGTCGAAGTTTCCCACGCCATTTATCCACTGGCACTACGCGCAGGGCTGCACGCTCGGAGAGGCATTTTACCAATCCGTCGCCGCACCGTATCAACTCCTCATCGTCGGCGACGCTCTTTGCGCTCCGTGGAAAAAACAGATCAAGCCCGTGGTCGCCGCGCTCACTCCCGGCCTCGAATTAAAAGGCGCGATGAAAGTGACGCCCGCCATCGAGTCGCCAGATGGATTGCAGGCCGCGATGCTGGAGCTTTCGCTGGATGGCCGTCGCGTCGCGATGGCAAAGCCGGGAGAGTCGCTGGAATTTGACACAACGCTCGCACCAGACGGCGCACACGAACTTTCCATCAACGTCACCGCGAACGATGCCATCGCCACGCAGGGACGCCTCTCGGTGCCCATCGTCATTCGCAATCGCGATGCAAAAATCCACATCACTGCGCCATCCGGCAATTGGTCGTGGGACAAGCCGCTGGAACTTTCTGCAAACGCACCCGGCGCGACGAGCATCGCGTTTTTTCACAACCTGCGCGACCTCGGTAGAATCGAGGCCGCAGAAGGTCGCATCACCGTGGACCCTCGCGCGCTCGGACAAGGCCCCGTGCGCATTCTCGCCGTGGCGATGAATGCGGATAAAACGGAAACTTGGGCCACGCCTGTCGTGCTCAACATCGTTCCACCTGCCCCGCTGCGCACTTCTGCATTAGCTGCCGGACAATCGCTCATGCCGGGATTCCGCGTCATACCCGCAGGCCAGCCCGCCGTGATCATCGAGGACGGAAGCGGAGACTGGCTCGCGAAGGCGGGCGTAAAACACGATGGGGATTTCACAGTGGATGGGTGGTTCGAGGCGGAGAAGGAAGACGTGTATCAATTCCAACTCAATGGTCCGAATACGCTCTCCATTTCCGTAGATGGCATCCCGCTTTCATGGCCACGCAGCGGTCCGTGGTGGCATGTGCCCGTGCCACTCGCAAAAGGACTACACCGCGTCCGCATCGAAGGCAAAGCCGACGGAGCACCCAAGCTCGACGTGCGTTTTGGCCGCAGCGGAACACGGCGAATCAACGGTGCAATTTTGAAAAACGCGAAAGCGGAGTAGTCGCTTCGCGACAGCCCTACCCGTTCCAGCGGTCGTAAAGTTCGCGCAAACACTCGCGGATATTTCCACGGTGGCGGAGGAAGATGGCGTGGGCTTCTTCGCCGGGGAGCTTGCCGCCGCAAAGGTCGGTGACGAGGGATTCCAGCAACTTCACGTTGCTCTCCAGCTCCAGCGCGACGGGGAGGCGGCTTGAGCGATGTACGGTGACGATGAAGCCCGCTGCCTTGGTCGCTGCGCCGCGGACCGAAAGCCAGTGGCGCGTGGAGAGCTGCTCCGCGCCATCGAGCAGGATGAATCCCGGCGCGACTACTTCGCGCAGTAAATCCGAGAGGCGGTCTTTTTCTCGCATACTCGACTCGGCATTTAGCCGGAAGATCGTCGGCTGAAAACCGCGCTCCTCCAGCTTCGGGACGAGTTGCTCGATCAAAGTGGTCTTCCCCACGCCGTTGCCGCCGACGATGCTCGCGCACCATTTCAGTTCTTCCAGTTTCTTGAGCAGCGACTCCCACGACATGCCGATGGGAAATTGAAACGGCAGACTTTCAATCTTGGCGCTGGCAAATGGATTTTCTTTGGCACTCACGCGGGAAACGTGGCGGGATGCGCTTCGGCTGGCAAGGGGAAGAAAATTTCCTCAGCGCGCTTTGATGCCGCCAAACTTTTTTGGCTGCTCGATTTTTGGCAGCGTGATTTCGCGTCCGCCGGGAGCGATGACGATCTCGATTCGCTCAAACTCTCCGCCATTCTCCGCGACGCACTCGACGGCCCACACGACGGCGATGAGCGTGCCGTCGAAACTGTGCGGAGCGTCCGGCGCGGTGAATGAAAATGTGCCGGTGTCTGCCGGTTTGGTCGTATCCATCGCTTGCACTGCGACGCTCGCGCCATCCTCGGTGCCCTTGCCTTTTGTGGACCAGACGAGGCGGACTTCGATGCTTCTTTTTCGAGCGGGAAACTCCCAGAGCACGGCTCCAGCGATTGTTTCGCCGGGCGTGAAAGCGGTTTTATTTTCACGAAGTCCGAGTCGGATCATTGCGGTTCCTCCTGCTGAAATTGCGGTGCTATGACGGTGGCGGGCAGCACGGTGATGGGAAACTCGAAGTCCACATCCGGCCACTTCGCGATGTCGCCGTGCAGCTTTACCGTCCAGACGATCTTGTTGTTTGAGGCATCGAAGCTGTGCATGGAATTCGCGGGGATTGTGATCGTCACTTCGCCGCTTCCGATGGATGCACGTTCGCGAGTCTCGAAGACTTGTTCGTTCACGAAATAGTGATGATCCGTCGTGGTATTGGTGCCGCGTCGGTAAGTGGCGGATTCTTTCGCAGTGAGCAAAACTTCAAAGCGGGCGATGCGCGTCGTGTTGCCGGTGAATCGCCATTTGAGGCGGAGTGGCTTCCCAAGTTCCACGGACTGCGAATCGGCTGTCAGCGCAGGTTTCGGATTGAACATCGCGACA
>JANMLS010000265.1:0-25489 GCA_031372675.1 Verrucomicrobiaceae bacterium | reverse complement strand
TCAAAAAAGAACTTCGTGCCGTCGGCAAAAGTGTATTCCACCGAGTAGGCATCGAAATTTTGGTCCACCCAATCTTCGCGGAAATGCCGCCCGCCATTGGCGCGGACTTCGACGGGCCAAGCGTTTTTCATCCAGCAGGCTTCATCAATGTTGTGGATGTAGAAGTCGCTGAAGCAGCCGCCGCTCGCCCACAGAAAGCTGTGAAAGCGCTTGATCTGGTATTCGAGTTCGTCGATGTCGTCGGGCTTTTTCTTGCTGCGGAATGAGCCGCCCGGCGGGTGCATCCGGTAGGCGCGGAGGAGATTCACATCGCCGATTTCGCCTTGCTGGATGCGGTCGTAAAGTTCGCCGCGCACAGGGCAATGGCGGCACATCAGGCCGACGCCCACTTTCAGCCCGGCCTTCGTCGCTTCCTCGCCGAGAGCCAGCATCCTGCGCCCGCTGGGGCCGTCGGTGCAGATGGGTTTTTCCATGAAGACGTTCACGCCTTTTTCAATGGCGTATTTGAAGTGGACCCAGCGGAACGCGGGCGGCGTGGCGAAGATAGCGACGTCGCCTTTTTTGAGCGTGTCGATGGCCTGCTTGTAAGCATCGAAGCCGATGAACGTCTTGTCGCCGATGTCCACTTTCTCGCCGTGCCGCGCCTTGAGTCCCTTGGCTGTGCCCTCGGCTCGATTCTGAAAAACATCGGCGACTGCTGTGAGTTTCACCGGCCCGCTTTTTACGCTCATCGCGTTATCCGCAGCGCCCGTGCCGCGCCCGCCGCAGCCCACGAGCGCGACGTTCACCGTGTCGGTCCCGGCGGCATGGACATTTGGAATGACGACGCCGGCAAGCGCGGAGACGGCGGTGGCTTTGGTGGCGGTTTTCAGGAAGTCGCGGCGGGTGGTTTCGGTGTGGATGTTCATTGGAGTGATATGTTGAGTGGTTGCTATGATTTGTAATTCCGCAATGCAACCATCGGCGCACGGTGAAATTAGCGGACTTTGTAAAGAGCGGGTAAATTTTCGCGCCACTGCTGCCGCGTTTCTGGTAATGCAGCGGCCATGTCTGAAAACCAGCGCATCCTTGTCATTGACGACGACCGCAAACTCGCACGCCTCATCGGTGATTATCTCGGCCCGCTCGGCTACGAAGTCAGCGCCGTCCACACCGGGCCGGAGGGCGTGGAAAAAGGCATCGCGGAGCAATGGCACGCCATCATTCTCGACGTGATGATGCCGGGGATGGACGGCTTTTCCGTGCTCAAAGAGATTCGCAAAAAGAGCGAAGTCCCCGTGCTCATGCTCACCGGACGCGGCGAGGAATCCGACCGCATCGTGGGCCTCGAAATCGGCGCGGATGACTACCTCCCAAAAACATTCTCCACCCGCGAACTCCTCGCCCGCCTTCGCGCAGTGACGCGCCGCACCGCCCGCACAACCGTCGAAGATTCCGATGCGCTGCTGCCGGAAATTGTCGTCGGTCCGCTGCGCGTAAATCCCAACACGCACACCGCCGCGATTGGCGATCAGCCGATGATCCTCACGCCCGTGGAGTACGACATTCTCCACGCGCTCGCCCGCGCGAAAGGCCGCGTGAAATCCCGCGAGCAGCTCATCGAAGACGTGCGCGACCGGCACTACGATGTGTTCGACCGCTCGATAGATGTCCACATTTCCGCCCTGCGCAAAAAGCTCGGCGACGATGCAAAATCGCCGCGCTACATCCGCACCATCCGCTCCGCAGGCTACCTACTCTGCGACCCCGCTACGCCGCTATGAAGGCGCGTTTCCCCATCTACGCAAAGCTGCTGTTTTGGTTCTTCATCAACCTCATCGTGCTCGCTTGCGCAGGCTGGTTCGTGCTGCGCGGGCAACTCCGCTTCACCATCTTTTCCGAAAGCGCCGTGACTGGCCGCGTGGAGCAAGTCGCGTCGCAACTCGTCAAGGAACTGCCTTTCGATGTCAGCCCAAAATGGAGCGAGGTCGTGGAGAAATACCGCACACAACACGGCGTAGAATTTTACTGCTACGACGATCAAGGTCGGCTGCTCGCTGGACCCACTTCGCCGATTCCCGCGACCATCCACAGCCGCATCGGAGGCGGCCCACGACGCGGCCCCGATGGCCCCGGCAGACGCCCGCCGCCAGAGGATGAAGGCCCGGAAGGGCGACCACCACGCGAACCGGGAATGCGCCCCGGCTCGCCGCTACCGCGAGTGGAAGGGCCACCGCCACCAGTCTCGCGCTTTGTCGCCGAGTCCTCGGACCCCCATATTTACTGGGTCGGCATCCGCATTGAAGACCTCGTGGGCGGCGAGCGCCCCGGCTACGTCCTCACGTCTTCGCCTTCATCCACCGGGCGCGGGCTGTATTTCGATGTGCAGCCGTTTGTGTGGTCGGGCATCGCGGTGCTCGCGCTCTCCGCGCTGATTTGGTTTCCATTTGTGCGAAGTCTTACGCGCTCCGTGAAAGCCATGCGCGACACCACCGGGCGGCTGGCCGAGGGCGAATTTGAGGCGCGTGTCCAAGGCGCACGCCGCGATGAACTCGGCGAATTGGGCGAGGGGATCAATCGCATGGCCGTTAGGCTGAAAGGCTACGTCGAGGGCCAAAAGCGATTCCTCAGCGATGTCGCGCACGAGCTTTGCGCACCGACCGCTCGCCTGCAAATGAGCCTCGGTATTTTGGAGCAACGCGCACCCGAATCCGAGCGCGAGCGCCTCGCCGACGTGCGCGAGGAAGTCGAGCACATGTCCGCTCTCGTGCATGAGCTGCTCCAGTTTTCCAAAGCGGGCATCGCCGCAAACAAAGTGCAGCTTCAGTCCGTGGACCTCCGCGCCATTGCGGAAAAAGCCATCCACCGCGAAGGCTGCGAGCCGGGCCAAATCACCATCGCCATCCCCGAAAACGAGCGCCCCATCGCCGAGCCGGACCTGCTTTTTCGTGCGCTCTCCAACCTCATCCGCAACGCGCTGCGCTATGCCGGCAGCGGCCCGATTTTCCTCTCCGCCGAAGCCCACGGCGAGACGCTCGCCATCACGCTCGCCGACGAAGGCCCCGGAATCCCCGAAGCCGATTTGCCGAAAATCTTCGATCCTTTTTACCGCCTCGACCAAGCCCGCACCAAGGAGAGCGGCGGAGTCGGCCTCGGCCTCGCGATTGTGAAAACGTGCGTGGAAGCCTGCCAAGGAACCGTCACCGCGACCAACCGCACGCCACACGGCCTAGCCGTCGTGGTGACGCTCAAGCGGGCCTAGAGGGACGTGTGCAGGAGCGCAAAGCGCCGTGGAGTGCGTGTCCCGACATGTCGGGATCGCCGCCGTCACTCAAGCGACTTGTCGCGCAGAGCCTCGCTCGCAAGGCCGTGAGCCGTTGCCACGGCTCTTTGCGTGACAAGTCCCGCAAGCCACGGCGGCGACAAGTCGCACGCAGTCCACGGCTTCGCCCGAGTTTCCGTGCTTATGCTGCTTTTGAGAAATTCCGCGCAGACTCTAATCGCGAGATGTGTTTGCGGGGCCGTCGGTGCGGAAGGGCGAGGCTGGGAGTCCTTCTTGGTTAAATAAATTTACTTCCGGCACGTTGGCCCAGCCGTAGCGGACTGCTGCGGGCTTTGCGATTTGCTCGGAAGTCACGATCACGTTTGCGCCTTCGATGACTGCATTTGCGGGGACGAATTTCCCGTCGGCACCGGCGATGGTGAAGCCTTTGAGTGCGCCGCCTTTGGCCACCAGTCCTTGCCCGACGTGCGTGAATGAAATTGTGGCGCTGCTTTCTTTGATGCTCATTTTATTGAAAACCGGCCCGGAGTATTCGAGCTGCTCGCCGTATGTGAGTGCGCGGGCGGCGAGGGCCAGTCGCTCGCCGACGGGGCGTTTGCGGATGGGGTGAATGTCCGTGGCGTTGCCGATGTCGCTGGTGACGACCATCGCGGTGTGCGGCGTCATTTGCCAGATGCGGAGCTGCGCCTCGCGGAAAGCCGGGTGCGCGGTGTTGTGCGGTGCCAACTGCACAAAGAGGAACGGCATCTCGGCTCCCCACACGCGCCGCCAATCGGCGATGAGCGCGGGCTGCAATTTCTCGTAGGCCGCCGGACTCGCCACGTTTGCCTCGCCTTGATACCAGAGTGAGCCTTTGAGGGCGAAAGGCTGGAGCGGAAAAATCATGCCGTTGTGCAAAGCGCTTGGGCAATCGTGGGGACGCAGCGGCGGTGCTTTCGGAGCGAGCGGCGCGGGCGCACCGCTCGCTTTCGCGGCGCGGACGGCTGCGGAATGCTCGCCGTCGCGTTTCTGCTGAAAGGTTTTGTAGGTATCTACGACGTTCACCAGCTCTTCGGGCGAGACGTTTTTCCACTTTTCAATAAGACGATCCGCCACGCCGAGTTTCGCAAGTGTGGCGGAGTCCGACCACGTCTCGATGCGCGTCCCGCCGATGGAGCTGACGAGCAGACCGACGGGCACGCCGAGCTTCGGCTGCAACGCCACGCCGAAGTAATATCCCACCGCCGAGCAATCCGCGATGGTCGCGGGCGAAGCGAGATTCCATGCGCCTTTCACGTCGGGCACAGGCGTCTTCGCGAAGTGGTCCTGTACGATGAAAAAGCGCAGTGCAGGGTTTGCAGAGGCGGCGATTTCTTTTGCCGCATTATCTGCGCGGCTTACTTGGAAACGCATGTTCGACTGGCCGGAGCAGAGCCAGACATCGCCGACGACGACATCGGCAATTTTCGCCACGCGACCCTTCACGCTCGATTGCGCGAGCAGCTCGCGCCCTTCCGAGGAAGCGGGCAGCGCATCGAGCTTCACCATCCATTTGCCAGTCGCATCCGCCTTCCCGGTTTTCTTCTGTCCCGCAAATTGCACCGTGATCTCCTCGCCCGCATTTGCCCAACCCCAGACAGGCGCAGCTTGCTCCCGCTGGAGTACCATGTGGTCGGTGAAAAGCCCAGCGAGCCTTAGCTCCGCTGCTTGTGCCGGGGCAAAAAAGGCGAGGAGCAGCGCGATGAGTGCGCAACGAAGCGGGACGGGCGGGCAGGCGGATTTCATAGGGGCGCGATTCGTATTCGCTTCCCCGCACTTTGCAACAGGGCGCACATCAATTTCCCCGCCGTGCTGCTGGACAATGCAGGCGCGGGTGTGCATGGATTGAAAAATGCGTCACGAACCCATTGCACAGTCACTCTTCATCGAAAACCGCGCCCGCCTTGCTAAAATGCTGCCTCCGCGCAGCGTCGCAATCGTCAATGCAAACGACATTCTCCCCACGAATGCGGACGGCTCGATCTTGATGCGGGCAAACAGCGATTTGTTTTATCTCACCGGCGTGGAGCAGGAGGAATCGGTGCTCGTCATTTTCCCGGATGCGGATGACGAAAAGCTGCGCGAGGTGCTTTTTCTGCGCGAGCCAAACGAGCAGAATGAACTTTGGGAAGGCCACAAACTGCGCAAGGAAGAGGCGCAGAAGACGACTGGCATCAAGCAAATCAAATGGTCGCAGGACTTGTGGGGGATGCTGCGCCGGATGGTTTGCGAGGCGGAGAATGTGTTCATCAACGTCAACGAACACAAACGCGCCACCGCCGAGGTGGAGACTCGCGACGAGCGCTTCATCCGCGACATGCAGCATCGCTTTCCGCTGCACACCTACCGTCGGCTCGCGCCGCTGCTGCACGATTGTCGTGTGGTGAAAAGCGCGGCGGAAATCAAAATCATCCAGCGTGCGTGCGACCTCACGGAGAAGGCGTTTCGGCGCGTGCTCAAGTTCACCAAACCGGGCCGCTCGGAGGCGGAGGTGGAGGCGGAATTTGCGCACGAGTTTATCCGCAATCGCGGGCGCTTTGCCTACGAGCCGATCATCGCTTCGGGCAAAAACGGATGCTGCCTGCACTATCAGGAAAACATCGCGACCATGAAGAACGGCGAAATGCTCCTACTCGATGTTGGCGCAGCTTACGCAAACTATGCCAGCGACATGACGCGCACGATTCCGGTGAACGGGAAATTTTCCAAACGCCAGCGGGCGATTTACAACGCCGTCCTCCGCGTGCTGCGCGAGAGCACGCGGCAACTCAAGCCCGGCCTGCTTTCCAAAGAATGGCAGAAAGCCTCCGAGCGGCACATGACGGAGGAACTCCTGAAGCTCGGCCTACTCAAGCCCCGCGACGTGAAGAAAGAAGACCCCGATTCCCCTGCGGTCAAAAAATACTACATGCACGGCCTCGGCCACCCCATCGGCCTCGATGTCCACGATGTCGGCGACACGACAAAGCCGATGCAGGCTGGCTGGGTGATGACGGTGGAGCCGGGCATTTACATCCCTGATGAAAAAATCGCCATACGCCTTGAGGACACCGTGCTCGTGACGGAAAACGGCCCCGTGAATCTGATGGCCAAAATCCCGCTCGAAGCCGACGAAATCGAAGCCGCGATGCGCGCCGCTCGATGACACAGGAGGAACAGCAGCAAAAACACGCCGCTTTCCTCGCCGCCGCAGAACGCGCGGAATGGAAGCCGCAGGACATTACCAAGCGGGCGACCGTCGCGGAGATTTTTGGCCGCGAAGCTCCGCTGGAGGTGGATTTTGGCAGCGGAGATGGCTCTTTCATCCTCGCGATGGCAGAGCGTTTTCCGGAGAGAAATTTCCTCGGCACCGAGCGGATGCTAGGCCGTGTGGAAAAGACCTGTCGGGGCGCGGCGCGGCGCGGATTGACCAATGTGCGCGTGCTGCGCTTGGAGAGTCTTTATACCGCGCAATGGCTGCTTCCCTTGGAATCCGCATCCACTGTCCACATCGGCTTTCCTGATCCTTGGCCGAAGCGGCATCATCATCCGCGCAGGCTTTTTCAGGATGAGTTCATGGTCGCGCTGCACCAAGTCATCGCGCCCGGCGGCGAAGTGAGAATCAAGACGGACGACCAGCCTTACTTTCTGTGGATCGAAAAAGTGCTCGCCCGTGCGAAAGGTTTCGAGCGCATCGAATGGATCGAAGATGCGGACTATCCGAGGACGGATTTCGAGTCGCACTTTCTCGCGCAGGGCCTGCCGATTTACCGCGCGAAGTTGCGAAAGTAGTCCAGTTACGCCGTAACTGGCAGCGGGCTACTCTGCACTTTGCGAAATGCTTGCAGCGCGGCTTCGAGTTGCTCCGGCGTATGGGCGGCGGAGATTTGCGTGCGGATGCGCGCTTTTCCCATCGGAACGACGGGGTAGCTAAAACCGACGACGTAGATGCCGAGCGCGAGCATTTCTTCGGCGAAGCGTGCGGCGAGGGCGGCGTCGCCGAGCATGACGGGGACAATCGGGTGTGTGCCGGGGACAATGTTGAAACCGGCGGCGTTCATCCCGGCGCGGAAGATTCGCGTGTTGGATTCGAGGCGGTCGCGGAGCGTGGTGTCGGCGGAGAGCATTTCGAGAACTTTGAGCGATGCGCCTGCGATGGATGGGCAGAGTGTGTTGCTGAAAAGATAGGGCCGACTGCGCTGGCGGAGTAGCTCGATGATTTCCCGCCGCCCGCTGGTGTAGCCGCCGCTCGCGCCGCCGAGTGCTTTGCCGAGCGTGCCGGTGAGAATGTCCACGCGACCCATCACGCCACAGTGTTCGTGAGTGCCGCGCCCGGTCGCGCCCATGAAGCCGACGGCGTGGGAATCATCCACCATCACGAGCGCTTCAAAGCGGTCGGCGAGGTCGCAGACGCCGCGTAAATCGGCGATGGTGCCGTCCATGGAAAACACGCCGTCTGTGGCGATGAGGATGTGCCTTGCGCCCTTTTCCCGCGCCTCGCGGAGCTTGGCTTCGAGGTCGGCGAGGTCGTTGTTTTTGTAGCGGTAGCGTGCGGCTTTGCAGAGGCGGATGCCGTCTATGATGGAGGCGTGGTTTAGCTCGTCGGAGATGACGGCGTCTTCGGGGCCGAGGATGGTTTCAAAAAGACCGCCGTTTGCGTCGAAGCACGAGGAGTAAAGGATGGTGTCGTCGGTGCCGAGGAAGGCGCTGAGTGCGGCTTCGAGCTGTTTGTGGATGGTCTGCGTTCCGCAGATGAAGCGCACGCTGGCGAGTCCGTAGCCCCATTGGTCGAGCGCGGCGTGCGCGGCTGCGCGGACTTCGGGATGCTGGGCGAGGCCGAGGTAATTATTGGCGCAGAGATTCAGGACTTCGCGCCCGTCTTCGAGGCGGATCAAAGTATCCTGCCGCGAGCCGATGAAGCGTTCTTTTTTGTAAGTCCCGGCTTCGCGGATGGAGGCGAGTTGTGCAGTGATGTGTTGCTGAAAAGCGTCCGGCGTCATGGTCTGGCGAAGCTATGGAATCGCTCGGCGATATGCAAGATTGTCATCCGGCTTACTGGAACGTGATTTTACGCTTACCACGATGCCTGATTCAGTGTTTTAAGAACGCTGCACTTTAGCGGTGCGTGTGTATTTCAAACAAAAAAACATCATGGCAAAAGGTCAGAAAGTACTCATAGCGGACACCGAGACGGACTTCGTCGAGTGGGCTACCAAGCAGCTCTCACACGGGGAAGTTGTGGTTTTTTCGGCGTCGCGAGCGGATGAGGCACTGGCTTTGTTTATTAAAGAGAAGCCGGACCTCACGATTGTGGATACGCACATGCAGCCGTTCACGGGGATGGAATTGCTGTCGCGGATTCGGAACAAGGATTCCAATGCTTTTGTGCTGCTGGTGAGCCAATTCGGGACGACGCAAGCGGTGATCGAAGCGATGAAACTCGGCGCATTTGACTTCGTGAGGAAAGAAGCGCTGACGTTTAATTTCCGCGTGGTCGTGGAGACGGCACTGCGCGAGCGAGCGCAGATGAAAGCGGCGACTACGAGCACGCCGAAGCTGACGGTGGAGCAAAATCAGGACAGCATCGTGGGCCAAAGCGCGGCGATGCAGCAGGTCTTCAAACTCGTAGGACGTGTCGCTGGCTCGGATGCGCCAGTGATGATCACGGGCGAAAGCGGCACGGGCAAAGAGCTGGTGGCGCGGGCAATCCATCACCACTCGCATCGCAACTCGAAAACCTACGTGGCGATCAACTGCGCGGCGATCCCGGAGCAACTGCTGGAGAGCGAGCTTTTCGGGCATGAAAAAGGTGCGTTCACCGGCGCGACGGGGCAACGAATCGGGCGCTTTGAGCAATGCGATGGCGGGACACTTTTCCTCGACGAGATCGGCGACATGCCGCTGCCGTTGCAGGGGAAAATACTGCGCGTTTTGCAGGACGGTGAGATTGTCCGCGTCGGCGGCAATCAGTCCGTCCGCACCGATGTCCGCATTATCGCCGCCACGAACCGGAACCTCGAAATCGAAGTGGGCGAGAAGCGTTTTCGCGAAGACCTTTTCTACCGCCTGAACGTCGTGCGCATTCAGCTCCCGCCGCTCCGCCAGCGGATCGATGACATACGGCTGCTTGCCGAGTATTTTGTGCAAAAAGTCGCGACGGAAAAACGACTGCCACGACTGAAGCTCAGCGAGGAAGCCGTGCGCGTACTAGAAGCGCACGTCTGGCCCGGCAACGTCCGCGAGCTGGAGAACACCATCCAGCGTGCGTGCGTGCTTTCCACGAGCGACATCCTCATGCCGAAGGACATCCCGCTCGGTCAGGTAGTCCCCGATGCGTCAGAATCCGGCCCGATGACGAAGGAGGAAGCCATCGCAGTGCTGCTTCGCGCAGCGCAGGCGGATTCGAGCATCGAGTTGTTGCCGTGGCTGGAGCGCGAATTCACCGTCCACGCCATGCGCGAGACAAATGGAAATCAAGTCCGCGCGGCAAAGCTACTCGGCGTCACCCGCGCGACCTTGCGCAAGCGGTTGGAGCGATTCGGAGTCACTCGGGAGCTGGTCATCGAGTAGCGCCGTTGCTGCGCCGCCACCGTCGCAGTGGGTGCGCTGAAAAATGTGACTGGTAACTGGTCGCGAGCGTCATTTGAGGGCACATAATGTCCCCAATGACTTCCCTCGGAAACGCGCGGCGCGAGGTGGAGACTGTGGGCGTCATGAGTATCAAAAATACCGTCCTGACTTTGGAAATTGTGATGTCGCACCGCGACTGCGTTCACAAGCTGGACTTATCTACCTTCACCGAGATCGAAGACCGCGCCATCGCGCTTCTCTCAACCAGCGGCATTGAAATGGTTCGGTCTACGCATTTATCCGCAGCGACATCAGACCATTCTTCAAAGAGCGGCGGAGAGGAAGGAATGCTCGATGCCAAGTCCGATTCATACACTTTCTTCCAAACTGTGAGGTCTTTGTGCCACACGAAATCTTCGGGGGATAGTTTCCAGTGGAAACCAATTCTCGCATATCAAATTCTGAGATTGGGCCAACTGCCGTTTCCCCCTGCTGGTAGTGCCACATCCGATTCATCGAAGCAGCGGGTATCGAGTTGAAGTGGTAAATGCCAGTCTCATTTTTCGCGCGTGATGTTGAAAACCATCCCTGACTTGAGGCGGATGTCTGCTGCCGAAAAACTCCGGCTAATGGTCGGAGATGCGCCTTGAACGGCGTGCATGTGGAACTAGTGGAACTGGGGTTAGGCGAGAAAAACGAACAGAACCACGCTTTGAAACCAGCCCGAAGCAGCGAGTTGACGCTCCACAGTTATTCGGGCATTTTCCAAGCATGAGCACGTTGATAGAAATCGAAGCCGCCGCCGACGCGCTGCCACTAGAAGAGAAGGTGGAGCTTGTCCGTTTTCTCACCTCCCGTATTCAATCGCCAAACAGCAAGCTTTCCTCGCAACCGAAATCTTTGCTTGGTGCGTGGCAGGGGTTGATGACTTTCCATGAGGGCTGGGAAGAGTCGCTGGATGTGATGCAGCCCTACACAAAATGAGGTTGCTGCTCGATACTCACGCCTTTCTCTGGTCAGTAGAAAACTCGCCCCGTCTGGGCACCAGTGCGCGAGCGGTGATAGCGGATGCGGGAAACGAGAAGCTCCTGAGCATTGCAAGCCTGTGGGAAATCGCGATTAAGGTTTCGCTTGGGAAGCTGGCGCTCGCCAAACCGTTTGATGAGTTGGTGAATGACTTGGTGGTAAATCGCTTGATTACCGTAGTGCCTATTCTGCCCGCGCATTTGAAGCTCGTAGTAACTCTCCCTCATCACCACGGCGCCCCCTTTGATCGAGTGATCATCGCGCAGGCGCAACATGGAACACTCACCGTAGTCGGAAACGATCCTGCTTTCGATGACTATGGCGTGGCTCGGCTGTGGTGATAAGTCTTGTGCTAAAAACCAGATGATCAAGCTGTGGGCGTAGTCCGCAAACGCAGCAATTGCGACTCTGTTACGCGGACTTCGTTGCTTAGCTCTGCGTCTCAAAGTTTATCGCCACTGGTTGTCCGGCGATGTAGGTGTTTGCAAACATTGCGGCGCTCACGTTGGCGGTGTCCGCATCTGCGCCGCCGTCGAGTTTCACGGTTCCCTTAAATTCCGCGTGGCCGGTGGCCGTGTTGTTGCCGATGTTCAGGGTATCCGCTCCGGCTCCCATCAGAATCGTGACGGGGGCGCGGAAAAGGCTCGGGATGGTGGAGTTCGATGTTTCGATTCCCACAATGTCCGCACCTCCGGCGGTGTCCAACTTGACTGTGGCCCCTGCAACAATATCTGCGAACTGGACGGTATCTGCGCCATCGCCCAGCTTTAGCGAAATAGCACCTTTGAATGTGGCTGTGGCCAATGCGACTACACCGGACTGTCCCACTTGGTTGGCGGCTAACACGTTGATGGCCCCTGCAAATACCGTCTGCCCCGTGCCCAAAAACTGGACGCTGTAGGCTCCGGTGCCAAGGTTTGCGGTAATCGCCCCAACCGTTCCAAGCGGCACGGATGTTACCAGCGTATCTGAGCCGCTTCCCCCGATATACTTCACACCTGCGGCCTTGCCACTATTTACAGCAACACTCGCCGTGTTTGTTCCGTCGCTGCCGTTGAAACTCACGGTTCCCGCCACGCCATTTGCGCCGAGTCCAACCGCAAGAACATCAGCGCTGCTACCTCCGACATATTTTACTGCGCCCACCCGGCCCGTGCCCGTGGCACTCACCGCAAACTGGTTGTCTCCGTTGCCAAAGGTCGCGTTCACCGGACCGATAAATAGCGCTCCCCCCGCAGCGATAGCCATACTGCTGGTGCCCGCGACGTGGCTCCCTGCAAGAAGCGTGACGGGGCCGCCGATTTGCACCGTGCCACCCGTCACTGTGCTGGTGAAGAGGCCATCTCCCACGGTTGCGGAGATTCCCTTCAGCTTTTGAGATTGATGGGTCAGGTTCATTACATCGTCCCCATTGCCTGTCACAAACGTCAGCACGCCACCCACGGAAAGCGAGCCGCCGCTTGCATTCAGTGAATTGGTGCCGCCGCCCAGAAAGGCCTTCAAGCCTGCGAGCACCGTTTCATTTCCGTTGATTGCCATCGTGTCTGCCCCTGCCCCGGTGGTCAGCGCCACAGCCCCGGCCCGAAACGCCGCACTGGAGACAGTGAAAGCATTTGCGCCTTCGCCCAGCTTTGCCGTCACCGCGCCGCTGGTAAAGCTCGTGGAGCTGATGGTCACTGTTTCGTTTCCAGTGGTGCCCGTGATGTTCACGGCTCCGGAGATTTTGGTCACAGTGCTGCTCACCACCACGGTGCTGGTACCGGCTGCGTGGGCTCCGTAGGTGATGTTGAGAGGGCCACTCGCGAGCGATGTGCCAGCGGCAACCAGCGTGTTCACACCGTCGCCCGCCGTGTAAGTCACGCCCTTGGTGAGGCGGGCCTCTCCGACGCTGATGGTGAAGTTGTCGTCTCCGTTGCCAGTGGTGACTTTTAAGAGGCCGCCCATCACCACATCCGTCCCGATAATGGAAACCGAGTTCGCGCCATCGCCGAGGTTCAGGGTGATCGCACCGACCCGGAGCGAAGTCAAAGTTGTGGAGTAGAAATCCGCCCCACCGGTGCCGGTAAAGGTCACCCCGGGAGTCACGAGACTGCTGCCAGCGAGTGTCACGTTATTCGTCCCGCTCCCAAGGTCCACATTCACTCCTCCTTTGACTGTGGCCACTCCGGCGGTGGCGCTGAGGTTCAACGAGTCGGTCCCGCCGAGAGAGTTCACCTTGAGGGATCCGCCGATGTCCATCGCGCTTGCAGCCGTCACCACCGTGCTGCTGCTGCCTGTGCCGTAAGAGACCGTGAGGCCGCCTGCAATCGTGAGCGTCCCTGTGACAGCGAAACTCGTGAGTGCTACGCCTGCGTGGTTGAGATGGGTGATGGAGACGGGCCCCAGAAACCTTGCGTCGTTCCCACTATAGACAAAGATGTTATCCCCATCGCCCAGCTTTGCCGTGAGCCCCTTGGAGGCCAGCAGACCTTGAGACGTTATCTGCACCGTGTCAGTGCCGGTGCCACCCATAATCGTGATGGCCCCGCCTATTTCAGAGCCCGCCGCAGCGATGATGGTAGTGTTCACGCCATCACCCATGTCCAGCGTCAGGGATCCGCCGACTTTGAATAGCGTGGAGGTCGCGCTGAATGTGTCGTCATTATTCCCGCCGACGAACTTCAGTGCCCCCGTCACCACGCTATTATTCAGAACCAGTGTATCGTTCCCGTCTCCACCATCCAGGGACAGGCTCCCCACCGTCATGATGTTCATCCCGAGACGATCATTTCCTACGCCCAGACTGCCATTCAGCGCCTTGATTGCGCCTGTGAGGCTCACCGTTGCAGCGGCCGCCGCACCATTGAGCGCAATCGTCGTCCCGCCCACTCCCGTGATGGTGGCAAAATCCTGCCCGGTACCTACCACGTCAACATCGTTGGCAGCGGCGTCTCCCGCCAGCGTCAAAACGCCGCCTACAAAAGTGGCCGTGATAATTCCCGCCGGAGCAATGCGCGCCTCAAGCAGTTCAATGCAAGGTATTTTAGAGCAAAGGGAACGGATGGATGTGTGAAGTTTCATTTCCAGTTCGATAATCATTTCCCCGCCCCTCTGCCAGAGGAATATCGTGAACGACGCGAACGTCTAGGCCACCGAAACGATGAAGCTCGTGAACGAGTTGCCGCCGCTCGGGGAACTAGCGCGGACTACTTTACGCGGGCGTTATGTCTTCGAGTTTCCAATTCCGACTCCGCGTTACGGCGTCGGGGAAGGCGGAGGTGTCGGTTCCTCACCACTGCCGCCCGTCCTTTGCACGCGGCTCACCGTCTTCCATCCGGTCAGCATTTCAGCGTTATCCTTGTACACATTCGAGAAGATCGCATTCAGCGTCTTCACCGCAGCGCGGGCAGCGCGGAGATGCACCGGGATTTGCGCCGTCGCTCCTGTGCGACCGGCGATTGCGCCGCCCTGCTCGCCCTCGCTCGTCTCAAACGCTGTTGCCATCGCACGCAGGCTCGCCGCCGTCTCGGAGTTTCCATGTCCATCCAGTTCATTGGCCAGCGCCAGCTCATCGATCGCATCCGCAAATGCACGGAGCTTTGCCACCACTTGCGCATCATTATTGCCATGAGGCATCCGGAAGCGGTCCATGATTTCCGGTCTCTCCTGATCCTCCGCCACGGCAGACATCGTGCGATTCACATTGCGCAGCGCATCCAGAACCTCCGAGCGCAGCACCCGTTGCGCGTCCGTCTCCTCGCCAAAATCCCCGCCTGCCTGAATCGCCGCCGTCCCGCCGAGAGCGGTAATCGCGTTGCCCAGCTTCCCGACCGAGTCGCTGTATTTCAAATCCATCGCGAGCGATGGATTGTGTGTAAAATCCGCCGTGCGCTCCTGTGCCCATGCGCGTGCGCGGACGTATGCCTGTGCTTCGAGTTGTTGTTTTCTATTCATAGTAATTAGTAGGGTATGAGTTGAATTGACATTCTCCACCGGGGCATATCTCCGCCCCGAGGATTGGCGCGGAAAAAATCACACCTCCCAAAATTTGGCAAAAAGTTTTTTCGCGGCTTTCTATTTTTTTTCTGCCCCATTAAATCCCGCGCCGCATTGCTTTCCCAAACCGTATGACCGCACTTCAAAGCATCCTCGCAAAGTACCGCGCCACCTCACAATCCGAGCGCGAAAAGGGCACCTACTTCGAGGAACTCATCCGCACCTACTTCCGCTACGAAGCCAGCTTTGCCGACCTCTACTCCGACGTATGGCTCTTTGCCGATTGGGCGAAAGCACACGGCTTCTCTGCGAAGGACACCGGCATCGACCTCGTCGCAAAAACCCACGGCACCGAAGAGTTTCACGCCATCCAGTGCAAATGCTACGCGCCCGAGCAGCGCGTGTATAAGAGCGACATCGATAGCTTCTTCACCGCCTCCGGCCAAAAGCCCTTCACCCAGCGCATCATCGTCACCACCACGAACGACTGGAGCGAAAACGCCGAAGCAGCACTCAACAACCAGCAGCCGCCCGTCTATAAAATCGACCTCCTCGATCTGGAGAACTCGCAGATTGATTGGGCCAAGTATCAGCCCAGCAAGCCACCCGCGCTCAAAGAAAAGAAGAAGCTCCGCAAACATCAGGAGAGCGCAAAGCTCAACGTCGCCCTCGGCCTCAAAAACGCCGCGCGTGGCAAGCTCATCATGGCGTGCGGCAATTTCTCCCTCCACGGCCAACTTTTTTACAGCTCGCAACCAATTAAAGACCTCGCAGTATGATTCGTCGCATCACCAAACTGAAAAATGTGGGCCGCTTCGCTGAGCTTCGCTCCCTAAGCGGAAATCAGCACGAGTTCAAAAAGGTCAATATTATCTACGCGCCGAATGGCTGCGGGAAAACCACGCTCTGCGATGTCTTCCGGTCACTCGGAACTGGCAAACTGGATTTCATTCTTGGGCGAAAGCGTTTCGGCTCAACAACCGAGATTGAAATTGAACTCCTTCTCGACGGCTCGCCGATTCCAAAGGCAGTCTTCGCTCCGGCTGGATGGAAATTGGAGCCCACCGGCAGCAGTGCGCAGAAGACGCTCGTGTATGACGACCGATTCGTTGCCGACAATGTCCTCGTTGGCCATTCCATCGCGGTGGAGCAGCGGCGAAATCTCTACGGCCTTGCACTCGGTGCTCAGGGCCAACTTTTGAAGGGGGCGGTCGATGCCGCCGAAGAGGAGCTTGACGCTGCAACAGCCGCTTTGAATACAGCTAGAGCGGCGCTGACGCCGCTAATCCCGGCAGGCATCACGATGGAAACCTTCCGTCCCTTGTTAAAAGACGATGCGATTGACCAAATCATCCAAGCAGCGACTGAGGAGATTGAGGCGGGGCGGCGTACCAAACTGAATGCCGACTCAATCCGCCAACGGAAAGCGATGGGTGTAATCGCACCTACTCTCATTCCAGACGGGGTTGCGGCAGCATTGGAAGCGACGCTCGATGACGCTGCGTTTCAGGCGGAGGCAAAAATTCGCCAACACCTTGAGGCCCACAGCCACGGGCTGAACCTCGACTGGGTTGGGCAAGGACACCGCGCCCAGATTGGGACAACTTGCCCCCATTGTGGACAGGAGATGACGGAACTGGAGATTCTTGCCGCCTACCGTGCCTTCTTCTCTGGCGCATTGAAGGAACAGCAAGCTGCTCAGGCTCGCATCGCAAAAGAGGCTGAGGAAAGATTCGGCCAAATGGCGCAGCAGCGAGTTGAGCAGTTGCTAAATACTCACCTCGTCGAAAGGGACTGGTGGAAAGGTGCTGGCGGATTCTCGTTCGCGCTGCCCGCCTGTCCGGAAATCCAAGCGATCCAGTCTGCGATGGAGGCCGCCCGTTCAGCCCTGACCAACGCGATTCAACGCAAGCAGGCACAGCCAGCGCAGCGTGTCGTGTTGAGTGAAACCGAGGCATTTGCACTAGCCGGTTGGACTGATGTCGCTGCTACAATAACGAATTACATGGCTGAGATCGGCCCAATCAATATCTCGATTGCTGAGCTCCAGCGGACAGCCGGAACCGTGGACATCGGGCCGATCGAGAAACGTATTGACGCACTCAACGCACAGAAAAAGCGCCACGAGCCTGCCGTAGTCACCGCGTTCGCTGAATTCGACGCTTCCACTAAAACCAAGGAAGAGAAACAAAAGTTAAAAACTAAGGCAAACAAAGCGCTAAAGGAGCAATCAGAGCAGATTCTGGCGGATTACGGTGACCGAATAAATGCGCTGTTGGAGAAATTCAATGTAGGTTTCCGCTTGGTTAGCGGCGGAGTAAACCTCCTTGGCGGTTCGCCCGCAGGCGAACTCACGGTTGAGATTCTCGGGAATAAAGTCAGCGCAAAGCCGGAAGATGCAAAAGACCCAGCACGGCCCTCGCTTGCGAACACGTTAAGCGGTGGGGACCGGAGCGCGTTGGGCCTCGCATTCTTTGTCGCCCAAGCAGAGCACGACCCGCACATCAGCGATACTATTCTTGTGTTCGACGACCCGTTTCACAGCCAAGACCGAAGTCGTCGCAGCAGAACGGTTGAGTGTGTGCATCGCTTGGCTGTTTTGAGCCGACAGTGTTTCATCCTCTCGCACGAATTGGATTTTGCGTTGGAGGCCGCTCGCATGAACGGAGTGCAGGTCAACACATTCACGTTAGCCCCAATGAGCGACCATTCAGTTTTGGAATCCAAGAGCCTCCCGCCACTGCCCGGACGTGCCTACCAGCAGGATTACGCGAAGCTCGCTGCATATCTCCAAAATCCGGAGAAATTCGCGGACCAACTCAAGGATGTCGGTCGCTGCATACGCCAGTCCTTGGAGGGTTACATGCACACCAAGTTTCCAGAATCGTGGGGCGAGAAAGACTGGATTGGGATCATGATTGGCAAGATTCGTGATTCGCAGCCTGGCGAATTGCTTCATCACGCAACCCACCTTATCATCGACCTCACCCAAGTGAACGAATGGGGCCAACGCTACTATCATGGGGAGAACGATGGCTCCGCAGCGGGAGCCTTGGACCCAATCGAATTGAAGAGCTACGTCAAACAGACCATCGAAATCATTTCGCGATGACGTGTCTCCGTAATTAGAATTCAGAAATCTACACACTTCATGGACTACGACTCTCAGCCTTTCAAAATCCCGATTCAGTCGCCGGACTACGCGGAGTGTT
This sequence comes from Verrucomicrobiaceae bacterium, assembly GCA_031372675.1. GTDB lineage: Bacteria > Verrucomicrobiota > Verrucomicrobiia > Chthoniobacterales > Chthoniobacteraceae > SXWH01. The sequence continues at coordinate 7,447 of JANMLS010000265.1, read as the reverse complement.
CTCGTTTTGTCACGGCTGCGATTGATGCGATCATCAAGGATGCCATCGCAAAGGGGCGGAATAAGATCGTGATCAACACGAACTTGAAGCTCGGGATCCCGATGGAGAACATCAACAAAATCGCTGGGCCGTTTGTTGAGGCTTGGGCAGCGCAGACTTTCATGGAGGTGCTGGAGGATAAGGCCAATCGGTTTCAGTTGATCAACGTGGAGGCGGTTGAGCGCCTGCACATGGCGGATGTCATCCTGCAATTTCGCAAGAAGCGTCCGGCGGAAAGTGGGGTGACTGCTGAGGTGGATGTGAAGGCGACCGCTGAGGATATTGAGGGAAGCGGGAAGTCGCCGAACCTCACTTCGTTTGCCCGCATTCGGACGGCATACGTTGCCGACCCGGACTATATTTTCGTGATTCTGTCCCTGAAGCATCGCGTCTATTCAACGCGCAATCCGGATTCGGGACTGATGGACGGGATCATGGAGGTTGTCGCCTACAACGCCTACGATTTGAAATTCCTGACGGCGCGCGACCTGAGCTACAATCCCGCGCTTGGGACGGGGCAAATCCAAGTCCGCGATATTCACTACGTAGAACATGAGGAGAAGACGACTTGGGAGTTTTGCCAACTCTTGGACCGGAAGTATCTGAATTCGGGACGGAAATCTCTGGAGCAGTGGCTCGAACTCGCGACCAAATTCAACTGGATCAAGACCGATGAATGAACAACGCCTGATCCTTGGGGATGCGCTCCTTGAATTGCAAAACGTGCCGGATGGTTCGGTGGACCTCATTATCGCGGACCCGCCGTATAATCTCGGGAAGGACTACGGCAATAACCACGACATCAAGGGATTCGACGAGTATCTGGAGTTTTCGCGGACGTGGCTCCGGCTTGCGGCCTCCAAGCTAAAGCCACACGGGACTATGTATGTGTTCATGGGGTTTCGGTTTATCTCGTATCTTTTCGATATTCTCGACCGGGACGTGCGCCTGTTCTTCAACAGTTGGATCGTCTGGCATTACACGCAGGGCATGGGCAAGACGAAGGGGTTTTCGCCCCGCCACGACGACGTGCTCATGTTCACGAAGTCCAAGGAGTTTGTGTTCAATCTCGATGACATCCGCGTTCCTCAAAAGTACTATCGGGACCGCAATAACATGCGTGGAGCGAATCCGGGGGATGTTTGGGAATTTTCACACGTTCACTACTGCAACGAAAACCGACAGGCGCACCCGACCCAAAAACCCGAAGGGCTAATCGAACGAATGGTGCTAGCGTCGTCAAATGAAGGAGACGCCGTGCTTGATCCGTTTAGCGGTAGCGGGACGACGCTTCGTGTGTGTCAGCAACTCGGGCGGGCAGGCATCGGAATCGAAATTAATCCTGAATACGTGGATGCGACCAAACAGCGATTAGCCAAAGACTTCAAAGGGTTCGACAGCATCGACCCAAGAATGGAGCGGGTTCCCTTTGATCTCCGAAAAAAAGACTACAGGGATGCTTACCTTGAAAACCACAAGGTGTGGTTCTTGAAGCACCATGAAAACGCGGCTGAAAAGTTCGAGAACTCAGTGTCCGCCCTCTATGAACGCGACAGCAGGCGCGATATGCAGTTGTCGCTGCTGGAGGAACCTGCGGAGTATCGAGCAAGCAAGCGTGCCAAGAATGCACCGACCGGCGATTCCGAGGCCGACAGGGTTGGATAGTCACGAGAGGACTTCCGCGCATTTTCCCAAGCGGGGCGCGAACTCGCCCACTGGCATCTGAACTACGAAACCGTCGCCCCCTACGCAGGCGCAAAGCTCGACACCGGCAAAACCCCGCGCACCGCCCTCACCGATGCCGACTACCGGGTGACGAAGATGAAGTTTGCCAAGACCAAGACCGAGGGCAAAAGCGTGGCCGACAAAACGACGGTGATTTACAACGAGCGAATCACCATCACGTGCATCCCGCTCGCCGCCTACGACTATGGTGTGAACGGCAAACCCGCCCTCGAATGGGTGATGGAGCGCCAATCCGTAACCACCGACAAAGACAGCGGAATCGTGAACGACGCGAACCTCTGGGCCACCGAAACGATGCAAAACGCCAAATACCCGCTGGAACTCTTCCTCCGCGTTATCACCGTAAGCCTGGAGACGATGAAGATCGTGAACGCGCTGCCGCCACTCGGGGAGCTGAAGTAGGGCTACTTTGCGCAGGCAAAGCCGTAATAAATCAATAATCCCCATTATACGGAGCAAGGAGAAACCCAACCAGTATCAAGCTTTCGTGACCGCTTTCCTTTTCGGTCGCGAGGCATACTGCCAGTCAGAGCTCCAAAATATTCCGGCTTTATTCTTGTCGCCGCAAGTTGACCGCTTTCAACGCGGCTGTATTTTGTTAATTTTGGGTTTTGAGTATCGATGTGGTTATTCATGATTCTCAAATATGACATATATTCTCATTTTTGTCAATAGCGTATATCAGTTATGAGATTATCGCTGTTTGCATTCTGATATTCGGGCATGGTTGGTGCCGCTTCCGATGATTTATCGACTTACAGCCAATCAAGAATCTCATTTATGATATTCGCGACAGTCACACAGCTCTCTGTTGTTGCAACAGTTGCAATCTATATCTTGGGAGGGCGACGTAGAGCGTGAATATGCCGCCGCTCTGAGGTCGGACGGCTTCACGTTTTGCCGCACCGCGCCAACTAAAGATGTGGACTACTTTCGCAGGCGGCATTAGTATAGATTAGGTGCTATGTCGGGTGCTTGCGGGATATGACCACAATATGTAGCGGGTTTCCGTGCTGCGCTGTCTATTTGTTGTGATGCTTAAGGTTTCTGGCTGTCTGCACAACCCATCTGTCGCGCTGCACAGCCGGACTGTCGTGCTGCACAACCCGATTGTTGAGCTGCACAATCGGTCTATCGAGTTGCACAAGCCGTCTGCCGAGCTGCACACCCAAGCTGTCGAGCTGCACAACGGGGGTGTCAGACTGCACAACGGTGCTGTCGTGCTGCACAATCGGGCTGTCGGGTTGCACAACTTAGCTGTCAGAGTGCACAAGTGGGCTGTCGGAGTGCCTAGCCGGGCTGATGGCGGGGGTGGGTGTTCTGTGGGGCGATCTTTTGCGGTGAGGCGCGGTCGCGGGGGTGGTGGATTGCTTGTGGTTGGGGGTGCGTTTTTTTTCCGCGATGAAGATGGGCTGGTGTGTGGGGCTGCGTCGTGTTAGGTGGCGGCGATGAAAGTAAATCGTCCTTCTTTTTCCAGTATCGAATTTCTTGAGCCGAGGATCGCTCCTGCTGCGGTGTTTGCGTTCACGGATGTGGATGGCGATAAGGTCGTCGTGAAAACCTCGAAGGGCACGAATGCTCAACTCGCGGGCGCGGTGAAGCTGGTGAATTCCGGGGCCGGAATGCAGTTGCGCGAAATTGATTTCAGCACGGTGCCGCTGGTGGGTGGGGTGAATCCATTTGCGGGGACTTCGCTGACGGTCTCGGTGAGTGCCGCAGCGCCGACGGGAGATGGGCGGGTGCATGTCGGCTATATTGATGCTTCCACTGCGGACGGCGGGGGGATGGACGGCGCGGGCGTGCCGCTTGGGAAGGTGAAGATCGCGGGAGACCTCGGGCAAATTGATGTCTCGGTCACGCAGGGCACGATGGCGCTTTCGGGGCTCTCAGCGGCGAGTATGGGGACGTTTGGGCTGGCGACTCAGGGGGCGAATGGTTCCAACACGAGCAATATCGTGGGCAAGATCGGGAAAATTATTACGACTGGCGATTTACAGATATTCTTGAACATAACGGGGACTTCCGGCGGGCTGACGGTGGGTGGTGCGCTGGAAGGGGCGAGTCTGACTTTTGGTGATCATGTCGGGACGATCGATGTAGGCTCCGTTTTCGGCAGCGGGATCAACGGCAAGTCGGCAACGAGCGTGAAGGTTCGGGGAGGTGTGACGGTGTTTGGGGATTTCATGGTCTTCAGCGAGGAGCTAACGAATGTGAAGATCGGCGGCGATTTGTTTGGCGCGAATATCCGGGGCGCAAAGATCGGGAATTTATCCATCGGCGGAGACGTTCGCGGTGCCAACCTTGCAGCGGCTTCGGCAAACATCGTCTCCACGCTCAATATCGGCACGCTGACGATTGGCGGCGATCTGGTCGCTGCGGATGCCTCAAGTTCCGCAGTCATTAATGTAGCGGGAAATCTCACGAAGTTGCGGATTGGCGGCTCGATTGTGGGGGCGGCTGTGACCGAGCTTCGCCAGCTTGGAGCTTCGATCCTCGTTGATGGTAATGTGGGTTCGATTGCGATTGGCGGCAGCATTTTCGGACCACGGAACGGCGAAGGCATCATCAATCCGCGTGTTGACTCGAACAGCTCGATCCGAGTCGGCGGCGATGTCGGTTCGTTCACTGTCGCTGGCTCGATTATTGGCTTTGGCGGCATCGATGCTAACAGCGTCCGCAATCTTTATTTTACCGCAAAGCACTTCAAATCGATCTCCATTGGCGGCGAAATAAGAGGCACATCTATTTCCATACCGTCCTTTCTCATCGGTGGCGGCGACGGGCGGCCTGCGCTGGGGAGTTTCACGGTTGCAGGAAGCATGACCAGCGCACAAATCATCGGCGGTTTGCAGGATATTTTCGTGAACGTCCCGCGCAATGCCGATGCGCTTCTGGGAACGATTGTCGTGCGGGGAGATTTTGCCGACTCGAAGATCGAGACGGGGATCAAAGGAGGCAACATTTCCGATAGTCCGAACCTCACTGGCAAGCTGCTGAAACTGCAAGTTGGCGGGACGCTAACTGGCACGAGTTCCGTGCGGGCCGAGGAAATCGTGAGCGCAAAAGTGGGCGGCAATGTTCTCAAGCTCACAACCGGCAAGAGCAATGACATGGCCGCGATTGTCTTCCTGCCGGGTAGCGCGAGTATCGCTGAGACGGCGTGATTTCCCGCGACGATCTTCGCGCAAAGCAAAGCGACCCGTGCGCGAATTGCGGGGATGGCAATCGCGTGCGTCTGGTGATTTTTCGCGACGAGCAGCGGGCGGGCACGGGCGATGTGCATTTTCTGCGCGTCAATACGGAAAATAGACTCCCACTTGCGCGGCGGGTCGGGTAATTGAGCGGGTGTCATGCCGCAGATTCTTCGCACACGTCCGTTTTCCTGGCTTCTTTGGCTCGCGCTTTATTGCGCGGTTTCATTTCCGGTGATGTGGTTGAATGGGCAGGCTGCTCCAAATGCGACCGAGCAGACGAATCCGCCAACTGCGACGCCGGAGCCGCCAAAGCTCGACCCAGTGACGGATTCGGGGCTGGGGCCGGAGATTTCTGTGCCGCCGATGAAACCGGGGAATGTGAAGCTGCCGCCGAAAAATCGCATCGATCAATCGGATGAAATGGTGCGGGCGAAATCGGCGGGCTGCATTGAGTGTCACAAGACGACGGACGCACATTCGATGCACGCTTCGCCAAATGTGGTGCTGGGTTGCACGGATTGTCACACGGGGAATTCAAAGCGGGGACTGACGAAGGAGCAGGCGCATCCGAAGCCGCTGAATCCGGAGTACTGGCCGTCGTCCGCGAATCCACCGAACTCGACAACGCTGCTGAATCACGAGTCGCCGGAGTGGATTCAGTTTGTGAATCCGGGCGACTTGCGGGTGGCGAAGCAGACGTGCGGTTTATGCCACGGGGACATCACGCACAATGTAGGGCACTCGATGATGAATCACGGCGCGATGCTGTGGGGCGCGGCGGCCTACAACAATGGAGCGGTGCCGCTGAAGAATCCATTTGTGGGGCAGGCATACGGGCTTTACGGGCAGGCACTGAAACTGAATGCGCCGTTTGAACCCACGAAGGAGGAGACGCGGAAATATGGTTGGCTGCCCGCGCTTTATCCGCTGCCGCGATTTAATCTTGGGATGCCGGGGAATTTGTTCCGCATTTTTGAAAAGGGTGGTTTTGCTCCGCTGGAGCTGGGCACTCCGTTTCTCGATGAGCCGCCGGGGAAGCCGGACCGCCGCTTGAGCGAGCGCGGGTTGGGGACGAAGCAGCGCATTGATCCCGTCATTCTCGGCGCACAGAAAACGCGGCTGCATGATCCGCTGCTCGGCTTTTTGGGGAGCAATGACAGGCCGGGCGATTACCGCAGTTCGGGCTGCACGGCGTGTCATGTGGTGTATGCAAATGATCGCTCGCCGACAAACTCCGGGTGGTGGAGCAAGTACGGGCATCAGGGACTTTCGTTCTCGAAGGACCCGGCGATTCCGAAGAACGAGCGCGGGCATCCGGTGAAGCATGTTTTCACGCGCAGCATCCCATCGGCGATGTGCATGAATTGCCACATGCACCAGGGCAATTTGTTCGTGAATCCGTATCTCGGCATGACGTGGTGGGACCAGGAAACCGAGGGGCATTTGATGTATCCGAATCCGCAAAATCCGCTGGCGAATGATCCTTACTGGCGCAACGGGAAGACGAAGGCGGAGATGCTTGCACAGAAGAATCCGACGGAGCTTGAGATGGTGAAGGCAACCGTCTCGAACCCCGAAGCAGCGGCGGCTCGCGGGCTGTGGGGCGACCGGGATTTTCTGGAAAAGGCGAGCGAGTTGAACCCGAAGATGAAGCACACGCAGTTTGCGGATTATCACGGTCACGGCTGGATGTTCCGCGCGGTCTTCAAGCGGGATAAAAAGGGCAACCTGCTGGACCTCGATGACAACAAGTTGCCGCACGGAGATTGGAAGAACGCGGTGCATTTGAACGACATTCACATCAAGAAAGGGATGCAGTGTGCGGACTGTCATTTCGATGCGGATGTTCACGGCAACGGGCTGCTTTACGGCGAGCCGCGTAGCATGACGACCATCATGTGTATTGACTGCCACGGCACTGTGAACAAGCGCCCGACGCTCATCACCACAGGTCCGGGCGGAACGTGGGACGGAAAATTGCGGAAGACGGAGCCGGTGGATTTGTCGAAATCCGTGACGCCGTGGAAGCCGCGTTTTGAGTGGGAAGGGGAGAAGCTTTTTCAAAACTCGATCATGAGTCCCGATATGCGCTGGGAAGTGCCGCAGACGGTGGATGTCGTGAACCCCCAGTCCCCGCGCTACAACCCAAAAGCCGCGCACGCAAAGACGCTGCGGCGCGATGGCGAGACGTGGGGCGAGCTGCCGCCAGCGAATCAATGCGCCGAGTCGCTCGCTCATTCCAACGAGCGGATGGACTGCCAGATTTGCCACACGAGCTGGGCGACTTCGTGCTTTGGTTGCCATCTTTCTATGAAGGCAAATCAGCGCGTGCCGCTAAACAAATTCGAGGGCGTGCTGAACCGCAACTTCACGACCTACAATCCGCAGGTGGTCCGCGATGACGTGTTCCAACTCGGCATCGATTCCACGGCGAAGAATCACCGCATGGCTGTGCTGCGCTCCTCCAG
>JANMLS010000209.1:0-17431 GCA_031372675.1 Verrucomicrobiaceae bacterium | reverse complement strand
TCCACGAAGGAAAAGTCGGCCCGCTCGAAGGCTTCCGCAACAAGATGGGCCGCACGTTTAAGGCCGTCATCAAGATGGACCGCGAGGAGTGGAAAACGACGTTCGATTTCCCAAAAGACGACGGCACCGGCGAAGACGGAGCGCCCGCCGTGTACGTCTCCGAAGAACCGCTGGGCAAATGCCGCGTCTGCTCCGAAGGCCAGGTCTTCGAGACCGAGAGCGCCTTCATCTGCAACCAACTCCCCACGAAGAAATGCACCTTCCGAATGGGCAAAACCATTTTGAAGAAAACCCTCATGCGCAGCGATGCCGTGAAGCTCCTGGAAACCGGCAAAACCGGCCTCATCAACGGCTTCGTAAGCTCCCGCACCAACCGCGCCTTCAAAGCCTTCCTAGCCCTCGGCGAAGGCGGCAAAGTGACCTTCGAGTTCGCCCCCCGCGCCGAAAAGCCCACGAAGGCGAAGATCGCCGCAGCAGCGAAGAAGAAGCAGGCTGCGGACGAGTAGCACCTTGCTTTGAGCGCGATTTTGTAGTCCTATCCTGCAACTGAAATGAGCACGCTAATCGAAATCGAAACCGCTGCCGACGCATTGCCAGACGAGGACAAGGAATCGCTCCTCCGCTTCCTAGCCATGCGTCTGCGGGCGAAGCGCACATTGCCAACGCCACGCATCTACTCCGAGGCCGAACTCGCCTCCATGCTGGCCGAAGACGAAGCCGACGGCGAACGCTTCCGGCAAGGACGTTGAACCTTTTCATAGATAGCAGCGTCGCGATTGCCGCGAGCCTTTCCAGTAGCGGCTCATCGTCTCCCCGTGGGTGCTCCGAGAAATCCGCGACAACCTGTTTAACAAACCACCAGAAACAAGCCGCACATGGATAGCCCTCCGCGACAAAGTTTCTGTAGAAAACAACGAACTGACTTTCGATTGGCCCATCATTTTCGAGGCATCGAAGGATAAACCAGTCCTCTTCAGCGCCCTCGCCTGCGCGGATGTCCTGCTCACACTCGACCGCCACGACTTCCGCGAACTCTTGGGCCAAACCACCTACGGCCTCCGCGTGCTCACGCCCGGCGAGTTCCTCCGCACCGAGCGCGAGTCCCGGCGTATGGCGCAGTGAAGCGGTGGAGGAAGTTATACCGCACAGCGACTCACAGAGCTTTCTCTGCTTGCAGGGCGACACGCTTCCACATTTTCTCTCCGCCCTCATGCCGAAAGTCACCGTTTTATCCGCCGATTCTTATCTTCCCCCGCTCACACAGTTGCTCACGATTGGTGAGGATGAGATTGATGATGAGTTTGATTGTGCGGCGTTTGGCTTGGGGCGGGAACATGCGGCGGAGTTGATTCGGATGGCGACGGATGAGGCGCTCCATAATGCGGATGAGGACTCCCCTGCGATTTGGGCTCCGGTTTATGCGTGGCGGGCGTTGGGGCAGCTTCGGGTGGAGGAGGCGATTGCACCGCTCATCGGGCTTTTGCGGCGGGCGGACCTCGAATACGGAGATGACTGGGTTTTGTGCGAATTGCCGGGTGTTTTCGGCGCGATTGGGAAGCCTGCGCTGGAGCCGCTGGCTGTGTTTTTCGCAGATGAGAAAAATGGCCTTTCCTCGCGGGCGGGCGCTGCGGACAGTCTTGTGATTCTCGGCAAAAACGACCCGGCTTTGCGGCTGGAGTGCATCGAAGTGCTGTCACGGCAGCTCCGTGCTTTCGCGACTCAGTCAGACGAATTCAACGGCTTTATCGTGGGTGCGTTGATGGATTTGAGCGCGGTCGAAGCATTGCCGGTGATTCGCGAAGCATTCGCGACGGGTGCTGTGGATGAAATGATAGTCGGAGACATTGAGAATGTGGAAATCAAATTGGGCATCCGAGAGCCTCGCCCGGATCGCGTTCCCAACTTCGCGAGTCTGGAGGACGGAGAAGAACCGGAGTCCGTGCCCATGCCTTTCATCGCGGAAGAAAAAACCGGGCGCAATGAGCCGTGCCCGTGCAAGAGCGGAAAGAAATATAAAAAGTGTTGCGGCAAGTGACACGCAGCCTGCCTCGCCATGATCGTCGGAATGCTGGGGGAAATTCCCCATTGCACATGCCGGAGTTCGCAGCATTCTAGGGATATGAAAACCGCCGCTCTTCTCTCGATTATCACGCTTGGAATTATGCACCCTTCACACGCACAGCAGAATGCAGCGCCCGCTGCCGCCGCAAAGCCAGCGCCTGCGCAGGCTGGCCCGAAAGTCGTGAATGTGACTCCAGACGAAGCGCAGAAGGCGATTGCGGAGGGAGTCACGGTGATTGATTTGCGCACGGAGGAGGAGTTTGAGCACGAGCACATCGCGGGGGCGAAAAACATCAATGCACTCAGCATCGATTTTGAAAAAAACGTGGCGGCGCTGGATGCCTCGAAGCCGATTCTCATTCACTGCCAGTCCGGTCGGCGCAGCGGGAATGCTTTGAAGGACGTGTTTTCAAAGTCGAAGTTTCCCACCGTCTATCATCTATCGAGCGGGATTACCGGGTGGAAAAAAGCGGGCAAGAAATTAGAGACGACGCCGACGCCTCTCGAATCCGGTAAGCTGCCCGACCGCCTGAAATAGCAGCGCCTTTTCAGCAGCAAATTTGCGGAAACTTGCTGCCAGACGGCTTTTGCGATTTGACCAGCGGCCTTATCGAGACGTAGCGTGCGGCGTTTCAATGCTCAGTCTCAGTTTTTTCCTTATCGTCGTGTCAACCTTGGTCGCCAGCTTGTGGTGGGCGGTTCGCGATGAGAGCGGATTCCGGTAAAAAATAATCAACAACATGGCGGACGCCAACGACATCGAGTGGCTGAAAATTTCGGCAAACGATCTCAATAACCTGCTTCAGGTTATCTCGGAGTCGAGCAAGGCGCTGAAAAAGCTCTGCGAAACCGAGGCCGAGGCACAGCGGTATTATACCTTCCTCACGAACGGGCTGAATCGCGCGCTTGGAGTCACGTCGGACATCTGCACGCGGCTCGGCGGCATCCAGCAGGAGCCAGCGGTGGAGAGGCCATCGCAGATCATGGGGCACTCGACGCAGCCCGATAAATCGCCACCGGTAATCATCAACCCCGAAGGCCCGCGAGAACTCATCATGCTGATTGATGACGAGAAAATGGTCCTCGAACTCGCCGTCCCACTTCTCACCGAGGAAGGCTATCGAGTGCTGGCGGTCACGGATGTTTTTCACGCCATTTCCACCTTCCAAAAACTGAAGGATCAAATCTCGCTGGTGATCCTCGATTTCACCATGCCCGTGCTGAATGGCTGCGAGGTTTTCAATGAGCTGAAAAAGATCGACGCTCGTGCGCCCATCGTTCTCAGCAGTGGATTCACCGAGCAGGAGATGCTCCGCGACATGCTCACACGCGGCCTGCGTGGATTCCTCCCCAAGCCCTACACCCGCGCAAAGCTGCTCGCCCAAATCCGCTCCACGCTCGATGCGGTAAATGCCGAGCGCACCGGCGAGCGCCGCGTGCTTTAAGCGGCAAAGTAGTGGCATTGGCGCCTCGCCAATGAAGTGTGGCCCGGCGGCCCTCCGCAGGGTGCCGTGATTCGGACACACATCTGCTTTTGCTCGCCGTTCATTGGCGGGGCGCCAATGCCACTACGCGGCTATTGGCAACTGCCGCACTCGCGGCTATCTCGTGCGCGTGTCAAACTCACAGGAACCTCCGCAATTCGCCGTCTGGCTCGTCCGCACGGTCGCTCTCTTTTTCTTCCGCTTGATCTACCGCGTGAAGGCACGCGGGCTGGAGACTCTGCCGGAAGGCGGCTTCCTCATGCTGCCAAATCACCTCACTTGGATTGACGCCATCGTCCTGCAAGCAGCCTGCCCGCGCACGATTCGCTTCATCGTCTGGGAGGAGTATTACCGCTCGCGCCGCTTCGCGCCGATCATGCGTTTCTTCGGCGTCCTGCCTATCTCCAGCAAGCGTGCGAAGGAGACGATGAAGCTCTCCGTGGATGCGCTCAAAAACGGCGAAGTCGTCTGCATTTTTCCCGAAGGCTCGCTCTCCCGCAGCGGCACGCTGCTGCGGCTCCAGCGCGGCTACGAGCTGATGGCGCGGCAGGCAAAAACGCCCGTCGTCGCAGTCTGGATGGATCGGCTCTGGGGCAGCATCTTCAGCTTTCGCGGCGGGCGTTTCTTTTGGAAATGGCCGGGCGCACTCCGCTACGACATCACCGTCGCGTTCGACAAACCGCTCGCCGCTCGCGAAGCCAGCATCGCCACCGTCCGCCAGCGCTTCCTGAATCTCGGCGAAGAATGCTACCAGTTGCGCCCGCTGCTGCGTGGAAACATCGCCGCGGCCAGCCTGCGCGGGCTGATGCGCGATAGCGGAAAAACCGCCGTGATCGACGGCATGGACAGCTCCAGCCTCAGCCGCTCGAAGCTCCTCGCCGCCGCGCTCGCACTCAGCAGGCTCATCCGCGAACGTGCGTCGGAAAAGCGCGTCGCCATCGTCCTCCCATCCTCAAAGGGCGCGATGATCGCAAATCTCGCCGTCCTCCTCGCCGGAAAAATCCCCGTCAATTTGAACTTCACCGCCGGACGCGCCGCGCTCGAATCCAGCATCCGCAAAGCGGGCATCCGGCTCTGCATCACCGCTGGCCCCGTGCAGGACAAGCTCAAGGATTTCCCGTGGCCGGAAAACCTCCTCCTGCTCGAAAAAACCATCCCCGCGCTCAAGCCTGCGATCATCCGCTGGCTGCTCGCAGTGAAGCTCCTGCCTTACACAATCATCCGCCGACTCGCGGGAGTCTCAGCGGTCGGCGACCGCGACGAAGCCTTCCTCCTTTTCACCAGCGGCAGCAGCGGCGAGCCAAAAGGCGTCGCACTTTCCCACCGCAACCTGCTCGCAAACGCCACGCAATTTGGCGAGATGCTGAACCTCAGCGACGACGACATCATCATGGGCGCGCTCCCATTTTTCCACAGCTTCGGAGCCACCGTCTGCCTCATCTTCCCGATGATCGAAGGCGTCCGTGTCGTCACCTATCCGAACCCGCTGGAGACGGGAAAATGCGCACAGCTCATCCAGAAACACCGCGCCACGCTCATGCTCGCCACGCCCACATTTCTGCGCGGCTACATGAAGCGCGCGGAAGCCGACCAGCTCCGCTCCGTGCGGCTCGCAGTCACCGGCGCGGAGAAGCTGCCCGACGAACTCGCGCTCGCTTTCGAGAAGCGTTTCGGCGTCCCCGTCATGCAAGGCTACGGCCTTACCGAGACATCGCCCGTCGCCTCGTTCAATCTCCCCGACCCGACGCCCGAAGCCGAACAGCAAACCTCACGACTCGGCTCCGCAGGTAAACTCGTCCCCGGCCTCACCGCAGAAATCCGCGACCCGGAAACCGACGCCGTCATTTCCCTGCACAGCACCGGAATGCTCTGGCTCAAAGGCCCCAATGTTTTCAGCGGCTACCTCGATGATCCCGAGCGCACGGCGGATGTGATTAAAGACGGCTGGTTCCGCACCGGCGACCTCACGCGGTTCGACGAAGACGGCTTCCTTTTCATCGAAGGTCGCCTCTCCCGTTTCTCCAAAATCGGCGGCGAAATGGTCCCGCACGAAACCGTGGAGACCCACATCGTCGAATGCCTGGAGCTTTCCAGCGAAGGCGAGCGCATCGTCATGCTCACCGCCATCCCCGACGAAGCCAAAGGCGAAGCCCTAGTCCTCCTCACCACCCGCCCCATCGAAGCAAAAGACCTCCGCGACAAACTCACCACCACCGGCCTCACAAACCTCTGGATTCCCAAACGCATCGTGCAGGTAGAAAAAATCCCCATCCTCGCCAGCGGCAAACTCGACCTCCAAGCGTGCAAGAAGCTCGCCGAGGATGGCGGCGCGGTAAAATGACGAAAGCGCATCATTCCGCGCTCACAAAAAAAGCCCCGCTCCTTTGCGAGAGCGGGGCTTTTTGTTGCGCACGCCAGTCACGGCGTGACTGGACTACTTACGGCAGCGCGATCTTCACGATGCCCGTCGAGCCGTCGGTGAAGCTCACCTGCACAGCGACATCGCCTGCGCTGTTAAAGGCGCGGGAGCTGCCAGTCGCGCCGCTGGCGGCTTTCAGCGCGTTGAAGGTCTTCACAGTTTTGCCGAGCAGCGGCTGGCCTTCGCGGATGAGTTCGCGCAGGATGCCTTCGCTGCTGGTGCCGTAGAGAGCCAAGTCGCCCGCGCTGGTGATTCCGCCGGGGCCAGCCGTGCCTTGGAGTCCGGTGCGCAGTGTGGCGGTGAAAAGCGGGCCGCGAGCGCCGCCGGGCATTGCGAAGCTGGTGAATGCCTTCCACTCCGCGCCTGCGGGAGCATCGGGCGGTTGTGCGCCTTCGCGGGCGAGCAGGGCCAGTGTTTCGCCTTCGGGCTTCCACCAGATGCCTTGGTCGTTCGTGCTCACGAGGCCGCCGCCTTTTGCAGTCCCGGCAAAGGCGATGCCCAAGCCATCTGCCGCGAGAACCGGATCGAGCATCGCGCTAAATGCCGCGCCTGCGGGCAGGCCGGGTGCGGTGTCGGTGAAGCGGGCCAAAGACACCCAACCGTCGGAGTTATTTCCGTCCTTCAGAAAAACCCCTGTGGCATTTGCCGAGATTACGCCGCCTGTTCCGCTTACGAGCACTGCTTTCATCGCAAAGCCATTATGCGATGAGGAAAGTGCCCCAAATGACTTCCAACTTGCCTCATCGAGCGTGTCGCTATCCAGCAAGCTGCCGCTCAAAGTGCCTGCCTCCACAGGTGATCCCATAGCACCCGCATACGCAAGCGCCTGACGACCCGAACTCAGAGTGATTTGGAAATTGGGCGACTCCGAAGCACTCAAAGCCCGGCCTTGCCCCGGCGAGCCGCTCACGGAAGCCAGCAAACGCCAGCTTTTCAGCGTCTCGCCCACTGTCGCGCCCATCACACTCCCGCCTTCTCGCATCGCAACAAACATCGGAAGTGGACCGCTCGCGTGTCCGCTAATCATGCCAATCACCACCACTGAATCACTCGTGCTTGTCACCGCAGGAGTCCCACTCGTCACGCGCAGCCGCCCTTCCAAGCAATACGCCGAGCTGCCGGCGACTTGAGTCACCGCAATGCTCGTGAACGAATTCCACAACGCCCCATCTCCCGTCGGAGCCGCAGTCCCTTCCTGCGCAATCACCCGCAATTCCGGCGCGGCCACCGTGGACACCGTGTAGAGCACCGCCACCGAGTCGTTGAGGCTCGTGATGCCCGTGCCGCTCACCGTCGCGATAAAACCCACATCCCCCGCCGCATTCAGCACCGGGTCTTTGAAGCTCTTGAAAACCACCCCGCTCATCCCCGGCACAGATGCCCCGACTTTCACCAGCAGCGTGTCATCCACAAAAATCCCCGCCCCCGACTGCGCGGGTAGCACGCCCACCTTCGGCGCGCTCCACTTTCCGAGAAACGCCACCTGCCCCGCATCATTCACCGCAGGCGTGCCGAAGCTCGCCCACACCGCCCCCGTCTGGATGCGTGCATCCGTCCCCGCATCCGGCACCGCCCCGCCCTTCGCGGCGAACGAGCTAAATTGCGGGTCTGTTGGCGTCACCGTCACATTGAAAGACACATCTGCCGTGTTACCTGCCGCATCGTGAGCAGTGAGCGTCACCGATACCACACCAATGCCCGACAGCGTTCCCGGCGCGGGCGACTGCGTCACGTTCGTCACACCCACAGCGTCGCTCGTCACGACCTGCCCCGTGTAATTAGGCAGCACCGTCCCCACCACGATGCTCAGGGGTGCGAACGTCCCTCCAATGCTCGGCTCCGTCGTATCCTGCACCCTCACCGTGAAAGAGGCAGCCGCTGAGTTCCCCGCATAGTCCGCCGCGCTGAGGTTCACCGTCGTCGTCCCGATCGGGAACGTGCTGCCGCTGAAAGGCACGGCGCTAAATGCTGCTACTCCGGTCCCGCTGTCGTTTGCGAATGTTTCGTAAGTCACCGCCGCCCCCGCCGCACTTGCCGCTTCGACGGTGATGTTCCCGGGCACCGTAAGCGTAGGAGCTGTTGTATCCTGCACCGTTACCGTGCGGGTGACGGTGGCTGTGAGTCCTTTGCTGTCGGTCGCGTTCCAAGTTACGGAATAGGTGCCGGGGATGTTGGAAACCACAGTGTTGCTTGTTTGGGTTGGAGAAAGAATGCCTTCTTCGGCATCGCTCGCGCTGGCACCAGAATCGATGTAGCTTGCAGCGGCTTCAAAAGTGAGCGGCGTTGCTCCATTCAGCGTCACCACCGGGGCCAAGTTTGCGCGGGAGTAAAAGCCACCGCTGAATCCCGTATTGAGCACCCCGCCGAGCGTCGGCTGCGCGTCGTAGTAATCCAGCAGCGCAGTGCCCGTCGTGGTATCTTCGATCCGCACCCAGATTTGGTAGCGGTCGGGGTCTGGCAAAGCAGCCACGTCCAGCACCGGCCAGTTCGCAGGCAGGCCGGGCACATTGGCAGCTCCGGCGGTCGTCGGCACCAGCCAGCCTGCGCCAAGCAGGCCGGAAGCAGTGCCCGTGAAAGGCTGAAACTGCACCTTCATCCGCGTCGGGCGGCTCGCCGTGCCATTGGACTGCGGCCATACCGCATTTGCCGAGGAGACAAACGTCGCCACACCCGTCCCCGCGTCATAGCTCTGGAACGTCATGTTCCCCGTCGCTCCGCCTTGCGTGGAGTGCCACGGATTGCTGATAGTATGATGCGCAAACGCCAGCGCGTAGTAATGCGCCGCATTGAAGCCCGAGTAAAACAGCGTCCGCCCCGTATTGCGGCCTGCTGTGCCGCTGCCGCTAAACGTCGTGCCACCGGGTGCAGGGTAGGCAGGGCCAGCGAGAGGCTCGTCACCCAAATAGCGCACTACGGCGAAATCGGAAGTAGTGCCGACAGTCGTCGATCCCGCGACGACGATTTTCCTATCTTCCTGCAATGCGATGCCTGCGCCGAGGTCATTGAGACTTCCTATTGGAGTAGTCACCTTGCCACTCGTGCCGAAAGTCGTATCCAAGGAACCAACAGCGGTAAAGCGCACCGTCGCCAAATCGTAGTTGCTGCCATTAAAATAAGACCCCGTCAGGAGAATCTTCCCATCTGGCTGCAATGCCATTTTACCACCCTCGGAAATACCACCGATAACTGTAGTCGCTTTTCCACCAGTGCCAAAAGTGGCATCCAAAGCACCCGCTGCGGTGTAACGCACGACAGCAAAATCTGAATGGGTGCCATTGTCGAAATCACCCGAGACAACAATCTTCCCATCCCCAAGCACGACTACACCACGAGCTCTATCGTCATCGGTTCCAATGGGAGTGGTCACCTTTCCACCTGTTCCAAAGGACGTGTCCAAAGCTCCGGCAGATGTATAGCGCACTACAGCAAAATCGTAGGGATTACCGCTATTAGCTGAGTTGCCTACGACAACTATCTTCCCATCTGCCTGCACGGTTACACTCCTGCCTATGTCCAGCCAAGTGCCGACCGGGGTAACTACCTTGCCCCCTGTTCCGAAGGTCGTATCCAATGCCCCCGTCGCCGTGTAGCGCACCATCGCCAAATCATAGTCCGAGCCGACCACAGTATATCCAACAACAAGGATTTTCCCATCGGCCTGCACTGCTAAGTCATAACTGACGTCATCGCTGCTTCCGATGGGGGTAGTTACCTTGCCGCCAGTGCCAAAGGTTGTATCCAAAGCCCCCGCAGAAGTGTAACGGACAAGTGCAAAGTCTAGGTTTGGATTAAGTTGAGTTCCGCTGTTTGAGTTACCCGCAACAAGGATTCTCCCGTCAGCTTGCACGATAATGCTCCGCGCCCCATCGCCGCGACTGCCGATTGCGGTAGTCACCTTTCCTCCGCTACCAAAACTTGGATCGAGTGTCCCTGTCGCCGTATAGCGCACAAGTGCGAAGTTGCCTTTAGTGCCATCCGAAGTCGATCCGGCTACGAGAATCTTCCCGTCAGTCTGTATTGCTATATCATGAGCTCCATCATTGGTGATTGAGCCGATGTCGGTCGTCACCTTCCCGCCCGTCCCGAAGGTCAAATCTAAGTCCCCCGGCGCGGCGTGCATGGTGGCAGTGAGTGCGATGCAGGCGAGTAGCGTGAATTGCTGACTCAGTTTTGTGATGTTCATAAAGTTTACGTTGGTTGTGGTTGTTTAGTTTGAGAGTCGTTGAGGTGAGTCGTTACCCGCTCTATTCCACGGGGGCGGGGTGGCTGGAATCTGGCCCGGGTTGATCGGGGTAAAGGCCGATCACTTTGGGGTTGCGCGGGTCTGCATTCCAAGCGATGCGCTTGTATTCGTAGGCAAAGGTAGAGCCTGCCGAGAGAGTGATGGTCTCGCCGCTGGCGGCTTTGAAAGTGATGTCGCCGCTGGCTCCTTGGTAGCTACCCTTGCCAGAGAGATCGAGTGTGGTGTCTATGGTTGTTTTGTAATTAATGACTTTGGCAATCGTCGTCACTACGCGCTCTTCCCCGCCCATCGCGCGGAGTTCCCGGCGCAGGTTGCTATTTTCAGGTTTATTTAGTTCGCTGATGAGCGTGCCTTTGCCTCCGAGTGGGGTGATGAGCTGAAAGGTGCCTTCCAAAGTCTTCTTCAAGCTCGCCGCAGCTTCTGCACTGGCTATCTCAGGCACGGCGGCACCCGGGGTGACGGCGATCTTGCCTGCGTAGCTCTTGCTGGAGAGATTATGCTGCACTGCGATGACGCGCACAGGCAGGCTATCGAGGTAACTGGGGTTGCGGTTACTTTCCTCTATACTATTTACGCGGTGGCGATTCACATACCCCGTAGTGCCGAGCTGCACATGGCTGGCTCCTTTGACGTGATACATTCTACCGCTATGCTTGAATTTATCCGAGCAGGCGCTGAGCGCGAGCGTGAGGCCGAGAAGGATGATTGTTTTCATGGTTGGTTGTTCAGTGTTGTTGGATTGGTTAAATGGGTTTCGCCGCCTCACAGTTGCGTAGTCCCGCTCACTGGCGCGCTCTCCCCGCCTGCTTTATTGATGGCGGTGACTTCGATGCGTAGGAGGATGGCTACTTGCAGGTCGTTGAAATTCACGTCGCTGTCCTGCACGATGGCTTCGGCGAGTTCGGCGTTTGTGGCGTTGTTGAAGACTCGGACGCGGTAGCTTTCGGCGCGGCGGGCGTTATCCCAATCCACGGCGAGATCGCCTTGGTTAAAGGGCGTGAGCACGAGGTTTTCGGGCACTTCGGGGGTCTCGGGGTCGTCGGGGCGCTCGAAACCGAAGGCGTACCAAAGCGCGTCATCATCCGCGAGGAGCAAGTCCAGCTCTCCGCGCAGTCCGGTGAGCCGTTTGCGGGCGTTGCTGATGGCAGTTTCAAGGTTCGCTTTGGCCGTGCCTGCGTCGGCATTGGCCTGATTGCTCACACCGCTGGCGGCGGCGATTGCGTCGGCAGCGGCTTCGCAAGCGGCAGCCGTCGCATCCATCCCCGCGCCGATGTCGGGGCGCTCGTGCGTGGGGTTTGCGTCGAAATAGGCGCGGAGTTGCTGGAGTAAAGTGAGCGGGTTTTCCGGGATAGCCAGCGAGCCGTTAGTAAAACCGGCATTTTGCCAGGCATTACCCCACTGGTCGCCGAGGCGCGGCTTGAGGACGTTCACACACGCCTTCGCCAGCGCACGGCCATCGCTTTTCGCGGAGCGAAAAAGACCGCCCGTCGCGGTTTTCGCCGCCTTCGCCGTGTTCCAAAGCGCCTTTGCACCCGGCACCGCAGGCGGCACACCACCGGGACCGGCGGGGATGCCCACGAGCGCCTCGTAGTCGGTGGTGATTGAGGCGGCGTCGTTTTGCTTTAGGTTGACGGTTACGCCGTGGCTAATTGCACCGGTTTTCGCGTCTTCGAGGAGTTCGACGAGGGGATCGTAGCTGCGTGGGATGTCATTGCTGGCCATTTGGTGTGTTAGTTATTGGTTGTTAGTTGTTTGTAGATAAAACATGGGGATTTCGTGCTTCCCAAAAACACCCTGCACGTCGTGCAAGGCGATTTCGCGCTCCCAAAAAACGCCCTGCACCTCGTGCAAGGACTTTTCCCGCTCCCCAAAACTGCCCTGCACGTCGTGCAAGGCCGCTCCGCGCTCCCCGCCACGAGCATGTAAGAAGTGCAAGCCCCCGCCGGGCTGCAAAAAATCGCCATGTAAGTCGTGCAAGGCGATTTTCGACCACCCGCAACCGCCATGCAGCATGTGCAAAGCAAAATTTTGCTCCCCAAAACACCCGCTTTCCACGCGTTTCCCCGCAAATCCGAGCCGCACGGACCCGCCGGTTTTAAGAATGGAAAAAATGCCGTCACAATAATGGTTATGACTTTTTGCCCAAAACGTGACGGAGGTATTTTCGGGGGAGTGAAAATAGTGCGAAGCACCGTGGACTGCGGAGACTTGTCTCCGCCGTCACTCAAGCGACTTGTCGCGCAGAGCCTCGCTCGCAAGGCCGCTGTGCTTACCACGGCCTGTTGCGTGACAAGTCCCGCAACCTACGGCGGGAACAAGTTCCCGCACTCCACGGCTTTCAGCTTCCACCGCGCCGCAGCTTCTGCTTTATCCGTGCGCGTCCCATGTCGCTGCTGCTTAATGAATCCAGGGGGCCCACGAGGGGGGCGTTTCCACTGACTCGGTGGACGATGGTGCGGCGCGCAGTGGCGCAGCCGCAGGCGCTGGAGGAATGGGTGGGGCTTTACTGGTATCCGCTCTACGTGTGGGCGCGGCGGCGCGGGGCGAGCGAGGCGGATGCGGCGGATGGGGTGCAGAGTTTTCTGCTGCGGCTTTGCGAAAAGGCGCTTCTGGCGCAGGCGGAGGAAAATCGCGGGCGGCTGCGGAGCTGGCTGCTCACGGCGTTTGGCAATCATCTCGCATCGGAGGCGAAGAGCGCGGGGCGCAAAAAGCGGGGCGGCGGCGTGGAGCATGTCGCGGTGGATTGGGCGGCGGTGGAGGCCGTGTGCGAATCGCACTCCGCAGCGTCGCCCGGTGGCACGCCGGAGCAGGCTTATGCAAGGGCGTGGGCGCTCACTTTGATGGATGAAGCGCTGGACCGCGTGGAGGCGCACTATCGAAAAACGGAGCGGGCAGAATTATTCGCAGCACTACTCCCCGCGCTGGAAGACGCGCCGGATTGGGAGCCGCAGGCACAAATCGCCGCCCGCATGAGTATGAGCGCAGCCGCAGTGCGCCAAGCCGCTCAACGCCTCCGCCAACGCTACCGCCGCACCCTGCTCGACGTAGCCGCGCAACGCCTCGGCATGAGCGGCGACGCAAGGGTGGGCGCGGAGATTCGCGGGATGCTGGGAGGGGGGCTATGAAGGGACATGAGGGACCAATGGGACGGAAGGGACGCGGTCCCTTTAGTCCCTCAAGTCCCTCATGTCCCTTTAGTCCCTCATGTCCCTTTTACCCCGTCACAAAACAGCACCGCCGTCGTAACTAAAGAATACCATGCCACACGACGACCACCCACCAACGCCCCCATCGCTGAGAGGCATGGACCCTGCGCGGGTGCTCGATGCAGTGGCCGGCCCGGCGCTCAAACTGCCGCTGGTGCCCGGCTGGCGCGTGGAATCCGTGGCGGGCGAGGGCGGCATGGGGCTGGTGTGGCGCGGCGTGCGGGAACGCGATGGAGCGGAGGGCGCAATCAAGCTGGCAGCGGGCCGCGATTTGGATGTGGTCGAGCGCATCGAGGCCGAGGCGGATGCGCTGCGGGCGCTGGAGCACGCAAACATCGTGCGCCTGCTGGATGCGGGGCCGATGGAGGATGGCGGGCTTTTTCTCGCCATGGAGTTTGTCCATGGGCCGCCGCTCTCGCACATCATCCCACCGGGCGGGCTGCCGGAGGAAAAGGTGTTCGCCATTTTCCGCAACATCGCGGCGGCGGTGGAGCACGCGCATTCGCGGGGAATCCTGCACCAGGATTTGAAGCCTGCCAACGTGCTGCTCTGCACGCGGACGATGCCGCCGGGGCACGATGGAAAAGGGGGCGACTTCTTCGCGAAGGTGGCGGATTTTGGGATGGCGAAACCGGTGCATGAGCGCGTGCAACGGCTCTCGCTCACGCACACCGGGCTGGTAGCGGGCACGGCGGAGTACATCCCGCCGGAGGCTTATTTGCAGGGCCACATGCCGGATAAAGCGGGGGATATTTATGCGCTGGGCGTGATCCTTTTTGAGATGCTGTCGGGCACTCCGCCACGGGGCGCGTGGCAGCCGGTATCCCAGCAGCGCCGCGTGGATGCCCGGCTGGATGAGGTGCTGGCAAAGGCGATGCACGCACAGCCGGAGCAGCGCTGGAAGAGCGCAGGGGCGATGCTCGCAGCGGTGGAGGAGATTTTGCACACGCCGCCGCGCTACGCCGGGACGCCGATGATTTCGCAGGCGACGCGGGTGGCGGATTTTGTGTGGACGGTGGCGGGGCTGGCGGTGCTCTTTCTCACCGTATGCACGGCGATGCGGCTGGATAATAACATGGTGGCGCCGCCGGTGGATTTGATCGGCGATTTCAGCAAACGGCTGGGGGGATTCCGCGCGTTGTTTTTCCTGCTGGTGCTGTTTGCGCCGGTGTGTGCTTGGCAGGTGGTGCGGCTGTGGAGATTTCGCCGCGTGCCGCTGCGGGAGGCGCTGCCAGCGGCCTTCGGCGCACGGCTGGGCACGGGGAGGACGGCGGCTTGTGTGGCGGCGGCGACGCAGCTTCTCTGCGTGGTGCTGCCAGCAGTGTATCTGTGCGGGATTTATTTCGAGACGGGGACGCTGTGGCTGAAAAAGGATTCGCCGCCATGGGCCACAGGGCTGTGTGTGACGCCGTGGGGCGGGCGCTGGGAGCAAGTCCCCGATGTGAAGATACCGATGGCGGAGCCGTGGAGTCTGCCGCGCCTGGATGAGTATTACTGGCTGTGTGAATACAAAGGGCCGCCGCATCTGCCTGCTTCGTTGCGGCGCGGGCGAGCGGGCTTCCTCCCATTCATCACCCCAGCGATCATGGTGGCGAGCGCGAGCCTCGCGGCACTGGCAATGGCGGGCGTGTGCGCGGCAGGGCTGCATTCGTGGTGGCTGCATCGGCGCTGGACTCGCGCGGCGCTGCTGGTGCTGGCGGCGTCTTCTTTCACTCTGCTCGGCGCGGCTGCATGGCAGGTGGAGCAAAAGCGAGTGCTGAGGGAGACGCACCCCGCACGCGACGACGGGCACACGCGTGCCACGGTGCCGGAAGCGGTGAAGCTCGTGCTGGAGCACTACCACGCAGACCGTGGCGGCGAGCTGCGCCCGCTCCCCGCAAAGCTGCTGGAGACTTACGCGGAAGTGCTGAACTTCCGTGACCACGGGAAAATCCCCCGCAGCAAAATCCCGGAGTTGCTGGAGGCCGAGCGGCTGCTCGCCGTTGCGGAGAACCGCCGCCATTTTGCAGCAAGATGTGACTACAACCAACGCCCGCCCCGCGAAGGAAAGGATGCGTGGAGCGTCAAGGGAACGCTCAATTTCACGGAGTGTACAGACCCGCCCCACGGCGCAGCGCTGGCGCACATCGCCGCTGTGCGCATTTCGCAAATCGGGAAGTGCCGCCCACACGCGGAGGAGCGGATATTTACCATCGAGTCGGAAACGGTGACGCGCGAAATCATCTACGAAGCGGAGAGCCGGGGCATCACGCCCGGCGAGGCGCAGGAGTGGCACGGGCGATTTGTGGCGGCGCTCGCAACCGCAGTGAAAGCGGACGCTGGCGACGCGCTCGATGCGTGCTTTCACGAAAAGATACTGTCGCTCATCGAGCGGTATGCCTCCACGAATCCAGCCGCGCAGTTATCCCACACCGAGCGCAATGCTCGCACCATTCACACACTCCGCAGCCGCCCCGGCCTTGCTCCCGCAGGCAGCGTGCAGGAGGGCATCGAGCGACTGCCCGGCGGGCGCAGCCGTGTGCGCTTCCCGATGCGCGATGCGCAGAGTGGCGAGGTGGTGATGTTTGCCGCAGACCTCGCGCTCATCGGCGGGCGCTGGCAGTGCGTGCAGCTTACTTTTTAATCCACTATGAAACTACGTCTCGCTCTCGCCTTGCTCTGCCTGCTCACCCTCCGCGTCGCTGCGGATGATGAGTCGGATTTCACCGCCGCACCGCCCGCCAATTGGACGCGGTCAAACTCGATAGGCACGGCGACGTTCACTTTCACCGGCGGAATCGCGACCATCACGGGCACGCCGCCCGCGCCCGCGCAAGTGCCGCTCATCGGGCTGGCTCGCGGCGGGGTGATCGCGCCGACGAGCTACACGGATGGCGCGGCCTCGGTGGATGTGGTGGCGTGGGGTGCGCAGCGGGTGTTTGCCAGCGTGGTGACGCGCTTCGGCACGCCAGGGCTGGGGACTTCGCGCGGATACAGTCTCACGCTCATCCCATCTACGGGTGAGGTGCAGATGCACCGGCTGGCGGGCGAGATTCCGACGATCATCGCGCCGACGCAATTCATCACCGTGGAAAGCGGGACAGCTTACCGGTTGGTGCTCCTGAGCGTGGGGAGCAAGCACACGGCGCGTGTCTTTCGCGCAAATGATTTGCGCACTCCGCTGGTGGCGTTCAGCGCAGTGGACGCGACTTATGCGAGCGGGCGCTGCGGCTTCGTGGCAAGCACGGACCAATACAACGCCATCAGCGCGAGCTTTGATAATTTCCTAGCATGGCCCGGCGTCGCCGCTCCGCTGAATGCTTTCGCCGCGCCGGATTTCGCAGGTCAAATCGCCGTGGAAACAGACGCCCGCCGCAGCACGGTATCGCGCTGGGAAAGCACGCCGGAGCTGGGTGTGGAGCCGTGGAATTTCGATACGCCAATCTCGGGGACACACACCGGGAATGTGGTGAGGGCAAACTTCATCATGTCAGGCACGCAGCGCTTTTACCGGCTGCGTGTGCTGGAGTGAGCGGGGGAATGACGAAGTCGCAAGCGTTTGCTATCGGCTATTTGAAATTGGCCAATTGCAAATAGCCGATAGCAAACACGCTTGCGACTTCGTCATTCGTCATTCCCCCGCCTACTTCTGTTTCTCCTCCGGCTTCGCTCCTTCGGCGATGGCGTAGAGGTGGGTCTGGGTGTTCATGAATAGGGTGCCGTTGGCGACGATGGGCGTGGCGAGGATGCTAGCGCCGAGGTTCACTTCGTTGAGGATTTCTTTTTCCTTTTTCGCTGCGAAGACGAGCAGGTCGCCGTCTTCGTCGCCGATGAATACTTTGCCGTCCACGACCATCGCGCTGCCCCAAATGTGCGCCTGCATGTCGTGCTGCCAGTGGAGCTTTCCGGTGTTCGCATCGAGGCAATACACGAAGCCGCTGTAGTCGCCGATGTAGAGCAGGTCTGTGGCGGGGTCGATTGCGACGGTGCTGATGCTGCGTTTGATGTCTTTGAAATCCCACACGAGTGCGCCTTTCGC
>JANMLS010000207.1:0-16760 GCA_031372675.1 Verrucomicrobiaceae bacterium | reverse complement strand
TTCCCAAAGCTGCGCACTGGTTTCCGGTTCTGTGGAGCGTTTGGATTCCGACGCGAGCTTTGCGGAGACTGGAAATAGCGGGCAGCGTTCGCCGATTTTTTGCAGCATCGTCTGGTCAATGTGCTCGACGATTTTTGCGACTTCATCGGGCGAGCGGAGATCGATCTGCTGGAGGACAAAAATCACCTTTTTGAGCCACTTGCGGTGGATGTGCTGGAGGAATTGCCATGCCGATGCGCCCCACGGATTCGCGGTGGAAAATACGACGATGCAGAGGTCGGCAAGCGGGAGAAATTCGCGGGTGATGGCTTCGTGCTCGGCGACGATGGTGTTCGTGCCGGGGGTGTCCACGATGTTGAAGTTTTCCAGCACTTTTTCGGTGCGGTGGCACTCGACGAACTGCGAGGACACGGCCACGTCGCGGACGGTTTCGCCGTGTTTGAAAAGATACACTTTGTCCGTGGCGGGCAGCACATCCACGCGGCAGAAATCGCCGCCGAGGATTGCGTTGAGCAGCGAGGATTTCCCAGCTTTTACTTCGCCGACGACGACGAAAAGAAACGGCTCGCGGAGATTTGCGCCGAGTTCGCTGAGGGTGCGGATGGTTTCCGCCGGAGCACGCAAATCGTGGCCGAGTGTGCTGAGTGCAAATAGCGCGGTGCCGAGGTCCGCGCGCACCTTAAAATATTCGTCAGCAAGATTCACTGCGTCGCATTTAGCTCAAAGCGTTGGAAAACGACGATGGTTTTTTCGGAGCATCAGCAAACCGCATCCAATGGACGCATAATTTCTGTTGTTGTCGGTTTGTTGTCCCGCTAGGGAAAGCGCGGGCGGGTTGTCCTGAAATCCAAGCTCGAACGCCCGCTCCATAGCCAACAGCATCTCAATCCTTTAACGACGTTTTTTACAGTGAATACCGAATCCACATCGCCAACCGACAACCCTCACGCGCAATCCCTAATCTCCGGGCAGAAGCTCGCTGGATGCTACATCCTCCAACGCGAAATCTCCGCAGACCCGATCTTCCCCGTCTGGCTTGCGACGGATGAGGTTTTGGGCAAGGAAGTCTCGCTTTATTTTATCCCGAAATCCGTGGTTGAGGACTCGCGCGGGATGTCCGAGTTGCGGATCGAGGTGAAGCGGAACCGGCAGTTAATTCATCCGGGAATCGTCCGCGTTTATGATCTTGTGGAAGATGGCGAGGTTGCTGCGATTTCGATGGATCGGCTGGATGGAGAATCGCTGGCGAGTGTTTTGAAAGGGCGCAAAAATTTTAATCCCGACGAAATCGCAGATTGGTTGAAGCAGCTTGCGGCGACGCTGGATGACGCGCATCGCGTGCAGTTGATTCACCGCGATCTTGCGCCGTCGAACATCTATATGAAGCCGGGCGGCGGAGTCGTGCTTGCGAATTTTGGCATTTCCCGCTGCTTGCGCGATTCGCTGGAGCGCTCGCGCTCGATTTCGCGTGAGGACTCGCATCTTTCCAGCATGTCGCCGCAGCAACTCGATGGAGATCGCCCGACGAAGCAGGATGATATTTACGGATTGGGAACGCTCACATTTGAGCTGCTCACGCGAGCTGCGCCATTTTCCGGGCAGGAGATCGTGGCGGCTATCCGGTCATCGAGTGCGCCTGCAATCCGAGAGGCGCGCGGGGGCGAGGTGCCGGAGGCTTGGGAGCGTTTTGTCTCGGCGTGCATGGCGAAAAAACCGGAGGCGCGTCCTGCATCCTGCGTCGAGGCGGTGGGTATTTTTTCCAGCAGCCAGACGGTGACTTTGGCACCGCCAGCACCAGCACCGGTGCAGGAACAGCCGGTCGTTGAGCAAAAAGCTGCGGAGACTTTTGCGCAGCCAGCGAGCGGCGCGAGTGTTTCGCTGCAAGGTGCTACGGAAAATGCGGCTCCCGCGAAAGACGAGGGGCAAATCCCGCCGGTGCCGCCGAAGTCGCCATTCCGTCCGCCGGGCGCAAAGCCGGGGTTTGCGCCGAATTTCCCGGAGCTTGAGCGTCCTGCAACGCGGTGGCAGCCGATAGCGATTGTCGCACTTCTCGCGGGCGTCGCTGGCTACGCGATTTACAGCAAGCAGGGCGATGATGCTTCGACTGCGGAGGGCGGGGGATTGCCGCCGGGGATCGAGCAGGTTGACGACAATAATGCTGCAAATGCTGGCAGCGTGATGAAGCCCGCGATCACGCCGCCGGAAGTTCTCGCGCCACCGATTGATTTCCCCGACACAACGCCGCTCGCTGCGATTGGTGCTCCTGGAAGTCCTGAGTCGCCGGATAAAACCGCTGCTGAAATCGCGGTAATCGAGCCGAGCAATCCCACTCCGAAACCCGGAACCGGCCCGAAGCCGCTGGTGAAAAAGCCGCTCATCACGATTGGCGCGACCTCGCCCACGCCAGTAGCTCCGCCGCCCGTCGCGCCTACGCTAAAGCCTGTTGAAGCTGCGACACCTCCGGTCGTGGCTATCGCGCCCACTGTCGCAGTGAAGCCCGTTTTGGGCGCGGTGAAAATCCCAGTCATGCCCGTGGTGCCTGCGAAGATTCAGATCACTCCGACTACTGAGCCTGCCGAGCTTGAGAAAATGCTCGTGGAGCGCTTGCAGGTGGAACTGGAATTGAAGGATGCGATTTCCAATGCGGAGCAGGCGCAACAAGAGGTCACAGCGCAGACGAATGCTGGCAAAAAATCGCAGGAGGCTGCGCGTATCGCACTCGAAGATCGACGCCGTGTTTTGGCTCCAGCAATCCGCGAAAACGAAGCACTTCTCACGGATCTGAAAAAACGTGAGGAAGACCTGAAGAAAGCCGAAGCCGCCGCGCAAGAAGCTAAGAAGGCCGCAGACGCAGCCAAAGCCACGCTGGAGGCGATGAGCAAGGAATCCGCAGCCAAAATCGAAGCTGCCAAAAAAGCGGACGAGGAACTAAAAGTCCTCGCGCTTATGCTCGCTGATTCTGCACGTCAAAACGACGAGATCGCCAAAACCCAGACGCAGGCGCAGTCACTCCGCCAGCAAGCTGCGCTTGGGCTGCTTCAAGTGGAAAAAGACAAGGCTTTGCTGAGTGCCGCGATTGAAAAATCCCGCGCCGTCGCAGCCGAAGCAATGCGGGTAAAAAATCAGACAAAAATCGCGGAGATCGCGAAACAGATGCAGCCCATCGAGTTGGAAATCAAAAAATCCACCGACGTGCTCGCGCAGCTCAAAGACCTCGGCGACGCTGGTGCGGCAGCATCGAAGCCAATCGAAGAGCGACTGGAGACTTCCAAGGCTCAACTGAAAAAACTCCGCGACGAAGCGACGGCACTCGGCGGCGCACCGGATGCAAAACTCCCGCCGATGGCTCTGCCAGAAAAAAAAACTGAACCGCTAAAAACACCTCCGAAGCAGGCTGAGAATGCTGAGAACTCACTCGGCATGAAGTTCACGAAAGTCGGCGATGTGGATTTTTCCGTCTATCTCGTGACTCGCAAGGATTTCGAGGTTTTCGCTGCGGAGAAAGGGATGAAAGGCGGTGCTTGGCGTTCACCGGGTTTTGCACAGGAGGCGGACCATCCGGTTGTGAATGTGACTTGGAAGGAAGCGGACGCATTTTGCAAATGGCTCACGGATAAAGAGCGCAAAGGTGGAGTGCTCGCCACCGACCGCGCCTATCGTCTCCCGACCGATATGGAGTGGAGCATGGCCGCCGGGCTTCCCGCAGAAACTGGAGCTACGCCCGAAGCCCGCGATCTCGGCGTGGACGGCATATTTCCTTGGGGCAGCGCTTGGCCGCCACCAGCAGGAGCGGGAAATTATGCAGGCGAGGAAACCAACTCGGAGGTCCGCCTTGCAGACTACCGCGATGAGTATCAGTGGACTTCGCCAGTCGGGAAATTCAACGCGAACAGCGCCGGTCTTTTCGATATGGGCGGCAATGTGTGGCAGTGGACCGCTGATTATTTCAACGAGAGCAAGGAGCGCAGAGTCCTGCGCGGAGGCTCTTGGTATAATGGCGGGATGCGCCAGTCGCTCCTCGCCTCATGCCGCTACCACGCAAAGCCGGACGAGAGCAACGATACCTACGGCTTCCGCCTAGTCCGCGCAAATGCCAGCGGGAAAAATACGGCTGCGCGGTGAGGAGGGCGGTGGGGAAATGACGAATGACGAATGATGAAGAAATTGGCTATCGGCTATTTGCGATTGGCCAATTTCAAATAGCCGATAGCAAACTCGCCTGCGTTTCGTCATTCGTCATTCGTCATTCGCAATCTCCCCACTCCACTTCTTTCTTCCCGCTCGCAGTCGCTTCCGGCATGGATGCTGAGGACTATGAGAACGATTACAGCAGACATTACTCCGCGCTCTAAGACTGTGAGCACGACGGGAAATCCGGCCATTGATGAGATGGTGCGCAAACTTGTGGCCGAGATGGGCGGCGAGAAACCGAATGAACTGATCGAGGAGTTCCTCATCACCGGGCTGAAAATGGCTCGCGACCAGACGACAGTAGCGGATTTGAAAATGCTCAATCGTGCTGTGAAGGAAATGCGCTGGGCGAGCCGCGTGTTTGCGCCGTACCGGATGGAGCGGAAAATCTCCGTCTTCGGCAGCGCACGCACCAAGGAGCACGACGGCGAATTTATCGCTGCGGAGGAATTTGGGCGGAAGATGCGCGAGCGCGGCTGGATGGTGATCACCGGCGGCGGCGATGGAATCATGGGCGCAGCGCACCGTGGCGCGGGGCGCGAGCGGAGCTTCGGGCTGAATATCAAACTGCCATTTGAGCAGTCGGCCAATGACACCATTGATGGCGACAAGAAGCTGGTGAACTTCAACTACTTCTTCACGCGCAAGCTGAACTTCGTGAAGGAGAGCCACGCCATCGCGCTTTTCCCCGGCGGCTTCGGGACGATGGACGAGGGCTTCGAGGCACTGACGCTGATGCAGACGGGGAAGGCGCGCATTTTCCCGCTCGTGCTCGTGGATAAACCGGGCGGCTCCTATTGGTCCACGGTGATGAGCTTCCTCCACAATCATCTGCTTCGGCTGGGGCTGATTTCGGAGGACGACTTTAATTTCCTCAAGCTCTGCACGGTGGATGAAGCTGTGGAGCATGTGCTGCAATTTTACAGTAACTTCCACAGTTACCGCTGGCTCGGCCCGCGCGTCATCGTGCGAGTGCAGCGCCCGCTTTCCGATGCGAAGCTCGCGGAGATGAACAAGGAATTTGCCGACGTGCTCGCAGTGGGCACTTTCACCAATTCCGCGTCGTTTCCGGAAGAACATGGCGAGCCGGAAATCGCGGACCTCCCGCGCCTGATCTTCCAGCCGCACAAGCGCAACTTCGCGCGCTTCCGCTCCATCATCGACAGCATCAATCTCGAATAGAACCACACTATGAATCTCACACGCACCGCCTACGGCACTTGGAATGGGGGCCGCTACATGCACTTCGGCGAAGCCATTGACGAAGCCCGCTTCGACGAATGTATCCGCCACGCATACACGGCGGGCATCCGCACTTTTATGACGGCGGATGTCTATGGAAATGGCACCGCCGATGTGGCGCTGGGCCGTGCGCTGAAGGGCGTGCCTCGCGATAGCTACTGCCTCGTGGGAATCATCGGGCACGACTACGCGGCGGCTCGCGATGGGTCGAAAGGCTTCCCGCGTTTCACCGACCCGCGCCTCCGGCAGCCGCGCGATTTTACCGACTACGTGCAGATGGCCACGGAGCGCCAACTCCGCGCACTCGGCACGGACCGGCTCGATTGCCTCATGCTCCACAATCCCGACAGCATCGGCTACTCGCAGGAGCCGGTTTGGAAAGCGTTGGCGCGGATGCAGGAGCAGAAAATGACGGACCTGCTCGGCATCGCACCGGGGCCGGCAAATGGATTCACCCTCGACCTGATCCTCAGTTTCGAGCGCTTCGGGTCGCTCATTGATTGGGCGATGATCATTTTGAACCCGCTGGAGCCTTGGCCCGGCGGGATGGCTCTCGCGGCAGCGGAGAATCACGGCGTCGAACTCATCACCCGCGTCGTCGATCACGGCGGGCTTTTCCACGACGACGTGCGCCCCGGCCACACGTTCGGCGAGCGCGACCACCGCACTTTCCGCCCTGCGGGATGGGTGGATACGGGCAGCGCAAAACTCGACGCCATCCGCCCCATCGCCGAGAAACACGGCCTCACCATGCTCCAGCTCGCGTGCATCTGGAACCTCAGCCAGTCGCCGGTGAAAAGCGTCATCCCCACATTGATTCAGGAAGTGCCGCAGACCAACGGCGTGAAGGTGAAATCCATCGAAGCTAAGATCGAAGAACTCGCCGCGCTCCCCGATGTGAAACTCACCGCCGACGAAGTCGCCGAGATTGCCGCCATCGGAAACAACAAAGGCTGCATGGAGCTAAAAGGCGCAAACCCCGCGTTTGAAGGCGAACCGGCCCCAGACCGCTGGTCGCTCACGCCCGATCTTCTCGAAGTCGCCGCCCGCTGGAAAATCGAGCCAGCCCGCGACCTCACCTGCACGCACACGCACAAAGTCGCGTAAGGTAGCGCCGAATACGGCGGTAATATTCTTTAGAGCCTGTACGGAACATCCATCTGAGATACTGGCGATGTGAGTAGCGGGGGAGAAAATGGGAGCGCGGGCATCCTGCCCGCAGGTTCCGGCATCTTGCCGGAATCCACGAGGAAGCTTCGCTGAACGAGGACGCTACTTCCCGCTGCATGTGCCCGGCAGGATGCCGGACACTGTCCCGACTCGTCGGGAGAAGCCCGCGCTCCCTTTTTCTCCGTGCTTTTGCCGCCTTTGAGAAGTTCCGTATAGGCTTCTAGTGATGGCTAGACGACGCCGACAACCTGCCTAGTCACCACCGACGACCTGCCTAGACGACGCCGACAACCCCCACTGCCGACTACCCACTTTCCAAGCGAGTAGAAGCTATGCAAAAAGGCAGTTCAGATTCTCCTGCTAATTTCCGCGCCTTGGTCCGGTTTCATACCACGATCATATGAACCAAACTCTACTCACCCGCAGAACATTCCTCAAAACTACCGCAGTCGCCGCGCTGGCATTTCCGGCCATCACGCGCTCGCAATCCCCGAATAGCGAGATCCGCGTGGGCGTCGTCGGCTTTAACAGCAGAGGGCAAAATCACATCGGGGATTTGCTGAGGATCAATGGCGTGAGGATCAGTGCGCTGTGCGATATTGATGAGGCGGTGCTGGGGAAGGGGAAGGAGCAGCTTGCGAAGAAGGGGCAGCAGGTGGCGACGTTTGTGGATTTCCGAAAGATGCTGGAGTCGAAGGAGATTGATGCGATTTCCACAGCGACGCCGAATCACTGGCACGCTTTGCAGGGGATTTGGGCGTGTCAGGCGGGGAAGGATTCGTTTATTGAGAAGCCGGTTTCGCACAATGTCTTCGAGGGCCGCGTGCTCGCCGAGGCTGCGAAGAAATACGGGCGCATCGTGCAATGCGGCACGCAGAGCCGCTCGACCGTCGGGCTGCAACAAGCGGTGGCTTGGACGCAGGCGGGGAATTTGGGCAAGCTGATCTGGGCACGCGGCACTTGCTACAAACGCCGCCCGAGCATCGGGAAGGCGGATGCGGAACTTGCGTGGCCTGCGGGGATTGATCGCGATATTTGGTTTGGACCCGCGCCGGTGAAGCCCATCAAGCGCAAGAAACTGCACTACGATTGGCACTGGGACTGGGACACGGGCAATGGCGATTTGGGGAATCAGGGCATTCACCAGATGGATATTGCGCGCTGGTTTATGGGCGAGCAGGAGCTTTCGCCGAAGGTGTGGAGCGTCGGCGGTCGGCTCGGATACGAAGATGACGGCGTGACGCCGAACACGATGTTTGTCGTGCATGACTATGCAAAAGCGCCGCTCATTTTTGAAGTGCGCGGGCTTCCCACCGCCAGCGAGAAGGGCGATATGGACAGCTACCGTGGCTTTGCGGGCATCGGCGTTTATCTCCAATACGAAAACGGATTCGTCGTTGTGCCCAGCTATTATAGTGCTGCGGCTTTTGGCAAAGATGGCAAGATGCTCAAGCGCTTCGGCAAACACCCCGCGCCGAAAGACGGCACCGATCCCGGCGAGCCGGACAACGCAGGGCAAGTCAGCCATCACGAAAACTGGACCAAAGCCATCCGCGCCGGGAAACCCGCGCAGCTCCACGCTGAGATCGTGGAAGGGCACATCAGCAGCGCACTTTGCCACACTGCGAATATCTCGCTGCTGCTCGGCAAAAGGACCGCTCCCGGCGAAATCCGCGAGAAGATCAAAGCCAACAAGGAAGCCACAGAAAGCTACGACCGCATGGTGGAGCACCTCGGCAAAAACGGCGTTGATTTGGAGAAGGACAAGCTGACGCTCGGCGAGTTCCTCACGATGAATCCGAAGACGGAGAAGTTCATCGAAAACGCCGCCGCCGATAAGCTGCTCACCCGCGATTATCGCGCACCTTACGTCGTGCCGGAGAAGGCGTGATCACCACGCACGCTCGATGCTGCGGCGCTTCCAGAGGAACTCGAACATGTTGCCTTCGTGCGGCTGGTCCCACGAAATCGCCATCGTGGAGACAGGGCCGATGTTGAGCCGCTCGATCTCGGGGTAGGCTTCGAGTTCGGCGATAAATGCGGGGTCTTTGGTGATGGCGGAGCAGGCGAGTGTGTAGCCGATGTTGGCGAGCATTTCCGACTGCGGGCAGGTGACGACGCTGGCGTAGGGGCAGAGAAATTCCTTGTTGGCGAGCGGGTGCGCGAAGCTTTCGCAGCGCACAATCGTGGGGCGGAGGAAAGTGCCGCCTTCGTGGATGACTTTGCGCGGGCCGTTGCGGTATTTCGCGGTGATGTCTTCTGCGCCGGGTGTGGCGATGCCGTCCTCGATGCTGGCTTCGATAAAGTCGGCCATCTTCGGATTTGCAAATCCGCTGAGGCGAGCGGCGGGATCGTCGTTGGCGGTGGGAAAAATAGGGCCGAGTTTTTGCGCGAGGGCGTCGGCGATTTCCGCAGCGTAGCGCGGGACGATGACGGCGCTGGCATTGATGCAGGAGCGCCCGCCGTTATCGGAAATGGCACCGGCGATGACATCAATGTAGTCGCGCCAGTTTTCGATGCAGTCTTCGCCGATGAGGAACTTGCTCCAGCCGGGGCCGTGGAGCTGGATGGCGGGGTTGTCGGCGTATTGTTGCGTGGTGCTTTTGTCGCCGAAGATGAGGGCGCGTCCGCAGGATTTCAGAATCTCGGCAGCGCCTTCGTGGTCGGTCGGGTAAAAGCCAAACGCTTCCGCAGGAACGCCCGCAGCGATGAATGCCTGGATGAGACGGAAGGGCGTCCAAGGCTCATCGCGACCGGGTTTGATGACGACGGGCGTCTTCAGCGCGATGGCCGGTAGCCACAGCGAATTCACGGCGGGAGAGTTGCTGGGCAT
This sequence comes from Verrucomicrobiaceae bacterium, assembly GCA_031372675.1. GTDB lineage: Bacteria > Verrucomicrobiota > Verrucomicrobiia > Chthoniobacterales > Chthoniobacteraceae > SXWH01. The sequence goes on along the minus strand of JANMLS010000207.1, from coordinate 7,324 downwards.
GACGAGGCCGAGCGCTTTGCAGGCGGGGAAAAAGGAGAGCTTTGTGCCGAATTGCTCGCCGAATCCTCGGTCAATAATGCTCATGTCGAGGCCGCGCGAAAGGCCGTTCAAAATCACGTCGAGATGCGTGAGCGCGTAGTGGAGCTTCGCCATATTGCGGCGGACCATGACGTGCGGAAGTCCGCTCGTGGCGCTGAGTGTGGCGACGTATTCATCCGCCGTCTGCGTGTGGCCTTTGTCGCCGAGCGGGAGTGTGCCGTTTAGGAAAAACTCACCCGCTTTTGCCGACATCGCGATCAACTCTGCGACGGTGAATTTCGCGAGTGCCTTGCGAGCGTCGTCGAGCTTGCGGAAGTCCTTGCGAAGAATGCCCGCATTGATCGAGGAAACCACAGCGCGGACTTCGCCAGTGCGGTGGTCTTTGATGTCGAGCTTGTCGAGGCTCTCATAGCTGCGGCCAAGGCGAAGGACAGGAAGATGCGGGACGTTGGACATGCGGGCGGAGATACTACGTGAGCGTAGTATGTGGCAAAGAGTTTCTGGGAATGCAGGCAGGCGCACGAAGGCGGTTTGCCAAACAAAGTTTCCACGCTATGAGTGCGGGCCGATGACGACAGCAGCCATTTCAATCCAGAATCTCACGAAGGAATTTACCCCGCCTTCCATGTTTCAGCGCGGAAAAATAACGGCGGTCCGCGACCTCACGCTGAATGTCGAGGCCGGGCATGTGTACGGGCTGCTCGGACCGAATGGATCGGGCAAAAGCACGACGATGAAAATCGTGCTCGGACTGGTCACGCCGACTTCCGGGAGGACGTTTATTTTCGGCAGAGACAGCCGCGACGTGGAGAGCCGCGAGTCCGTCGGCTTCCTGCCGGAGAATCCGTACTTCTACAAATTCCTCACGGGAAAAGAGACCGTGGAGTTTTACGGGAAGCTCTGCGGACTCAGCGGGAAATTGCTTACTGAACGCACGAAGGAATTGCTCGCGCTGGTAGGCTTGGAGGATGCGAAAGACCGGCGCGTGGGCGGGTATTCAAAAGGGATGCTCCAGCGCATCGGCCTCGCCCAGGCGCTCGTGCAGGAGCCGCGTTTGCTCGTGCTCGACGAGCCGACTGCGGGCGTGGACCCGACGGGTTCGCACCAAATTCGCGATCTCATTTTGAAGTTCAAGGAGCGCGGAATTACCGTGCTGCTTTGCTCGCATCTGCTGAGTCAGGTGCAGGAAATTTGCGACCGCATCGGCATCATGCACCGAGGCGCACTCGTCCGCGAAGGTCAGCTCGATGAACTCATCTCCATCGAAAACCAAACGGAACTCGTGATGGAAAACGTAACCCCCGAACTCCTCGCCGACCTCCGCGCACGCATCGCAGCAAGCGGAGGCCGCGTTGTCGGCGAGGGTCGCCCGCAGCAAAATCTGGAGCGCTACTTCCTAGACGTGACGCGGGACGAAAATCTGAAACCCTAACGACGAACCAACGAATTTTATCGGGACAACGGCGGTTGGTCTGGCATGTTCAGTGGTTCAAACAAATGGCTTCAGAGTATCCAGAAAACGATTCCCGCACGGCACCCTTTCAAGGCAAATCAACGGAGAGCACCACGCACCGCCCGCCCGAAAACAAGACGCGATATGTTGATGTCCCTGCCTCGCCTGAGCGCGCAGTCGGCCCGCGCAATCTTGCTTGGGGCGTCATCTTTTTGGTCATCGCATTTTGCGCTTATTGGTTCGCGCTGATCTTCTCCGGGCACAATGCCACGCGCTCCGTCATCGCAAGCATCGGAACCTTTGGGCTGATCTGGCTTTTTTACAGCCTGCGCGTCCTTCGCCAGCGGCACGGCATCTTTCTCGCGCTCTCGGCGATTCTGCTTTTCGGAGCAGCAATGCCGCTGGTTGAGCGTGCTTTCACTGGGCTGGATCGTCTTGCACGCGAGAAGCTCGCGGATGAACCGCCCGCAGCGAAAATGGATGTCGCTCCGCCCGCGCCCATGACTGCGAGGAACGCGCCGCCTGCGCCCGTGGCACCGGAGCTTCCGCCCGCGCCGGAAGTCCCCGCAATCACTGCCGCCGAGCCGCCGGACGATGGAACAGTGCGCGAGCTTCTTGTCCCGCCGCCGCCAGCGACTGCGAAAAAAGTCATCGAGATCACGGAGGACGTGCAGACGAAAATCGGAGGCCGTCGTTACACGGTGAAAAAGGGCGACCTGTTTGAGTTTGTGAGCATCAAGGACGGCATGACCACTTTCAAAGCAGGGAAAGACCTCGCGACAGTGAGTTCCGATGTTGCGAAGTTTCGCGTCAGCCAGGAGGAGCTTTACATCCTCGCGCAGAAGGAAGCGATGCGACGCTACCCGGTGCTCTCGGATAAGTTTTCGGAAGAGAATCTGAAATTTGTCGAAGCGTCGAAAGAGCTGAGAGAAACGCTACCCGATTTTTTCAAAGCCTCCGACTGGCCGCTCCGCCTCGCCGAGCAGCTCGCAGCCACACACGGATGGAAGTCCGTGGATGAAGCAGCGGAAGCCGAGAAACCGGCTGAATCCGCTCCCGAAACGCAGCCGACGGAGCCAGCTCCGCAGCCCTCCGAGACTCCGCAGGAGAATCCTCTTTAACCAAAACCGTGCGAATCGTGGCGGGTGATTCCATTCGACATCGCCCGCGTGGAATCCGCATACGTGGAGCATGGCTAAGAAAGAAAAAGGCATTTGCATCCTCGCGGGTGCGGGACCGGGCGACCTCGGTTTGGTGACGCTCAAAGTGCGCGACGAAGTCTCGCGTGCGGATGTGATCGTCTATGACGCACTCTGCAACCCGGAGATTCTCAAGTGGGCACCCGCTGGCGCGGAAATCATCTACGCCGGCAAACGCGCCAATCAGCACGCGCTGAAGCAGGATGAAACCAACGCGCTTCTCGTCCAGAAAACCGCAGAGGGAAAGCGCGTCGTGCGGCTCAAAGGCGGCGATCCTTTTGTCTTCGGTCGCGGGGGCGAGGAGGCGGAGGAATTAGTGAAAGCGGGGCTGCCTTTCGAGATCGTCCCCGGCATCAGCTCCACCATCGCCGCGCCAGCTTACGCGGGCATCCCCGTGACGCATCGCGAGCACACCGCGCAGTTCACCGTCTTCACCGGACACGAAGACCCGACGAAGCCGGAGAGCACACTCGACTACGAAGGACTCGCAAAAAATCCCGGCACGAAAGTGATGCTCATGGGCGTGGAGCGCATCGCCGCAGTCTCGGAGAAACTGATGCAACACGGAGCGCGTGCCGATTTACCCGTCGCGCTTGTGCGCTGGGGGACGACTGGCAGGCAGCAAACAATTACCGGCCAGCTCGATAACATCGCGAAGAAAGTCGCCGACGCCGGTTTCAAAGCACCCGCCGTCTGCATCATGGGCGATGTCGTGAAGCTCCGCGAAACGCTGAACTGGTTTGAGACGCGCCCGCTGTTTGGCAAGCGCATCGTCGTCACCCGCACACGCAAGCAAGCCGGTGCGCTTTCCTCGAAGCTGCGCGATCTCGGCGCGGACGTGATTGAACTCCCGACCATCCGCATCGAGCCGCCGACGGACCTCCTCGCATTCGGCCAGCTCGTGCAAGACGCGCACACTTACGACTGGCTCATCTTCACATCGCCAAACGGCGTGGAAGCGTTCTTCGAGATGTTCTTCAAAATCTTCAAAGACGCGCGCGAAATCGGCGGCGTCCGCATCGCCGCAATCGGACCCGCGACCGCCGCGAAAGTCCGCGAGTTTCATCTCGCCGTGGATTTGCTGCCGGAAGAATACGTGGCCGAAAGCGTGGTCGCCGCATTCAAAAAAGAAGGCGACGTGGAGAACTTGAAAATCCTCATCGCCCGCGCCGAAGTCGCCCGCGACGTGCTGCCGGAAACGCTCTCCAAACTCGGTGCCATCGTGGATGTCGCGTGCGCCTACCGCACTGTGCCTGAAACGGAAGACGTGAGCGGCGGCGTGGCCCGCTTCCGCGATGAAGGCGCAGACATGATCACCTTCACCAGTTCATCCACCGTGGAAAATTTCCTCGCGCTGAAACTCCCGCTGCCTGCTGGTTTGAAAGTCGCGAGCATCGGCCCCGTGACTTCCAAAACCGCACGCGACCACAGCCTCACCGTGGACGCCGAAGCAAAAGTCTTCGACATCCCCGGCCTGCTCGCAGCCATTCGGAAATACTACGAAGTGTAGCGAAAGCGCGCAGCGCCGTGGAGTGCTGGAACTTGTTCCAGCCGTATGTTGCGGGACTTGTCACGCAATGCGCCGTGGCAAACATAGCCGCTGGCTAACGAGGCTCTGCGCGACAAGTCGCTTGAGTGACGGCTGGAACAAGTTCCAGCACTCCACGGTGCTGCGCGCGATAAAACCCCTGTGGACGCATCCATCTACCGCTTCAGCCGCGTGGCCACGTCTGCTTGGATGGATTTCCACAGCGCGGCGAGTGATTTCGATGCGGTGGCTTTCACTTTCGATAGCTGCGCTGCCGAGGAGACTGCGGCGCGGGTGAACAGGTAAAATTTGATCTTCGGCTCCGTGCCCGACGGACGCACGGCGACGCGGCGACCGTCTGCGAGATCGAAAATTACCATCTTTTCGTTTGGCAGCGTCTGGCCTTCGCAGTCTTTGTAATTCTTGTTTGCGAAGTCGCGTACGGCGGTGACTTTCACGCCGTCCATCGTCTTCGGATGCTCACTGGCAAAGGATGTGGCGAGCTTCTGGATGATTCCCGCGCCTGCGGCTCCGGCGTAGGTGAGCGTCTGGTTTTCTTCGAGATAATAGCCGTATTTGAGATACACCTCGTCGAGCAGCGCATCCACCGTGATGCCGCGCGATTTCGCAAACGCGCAGACTTCGGCAAACAGCACGACTGCGGCGTTGCCATCCTTGTCGCGGACGAAATCATGCGCACTGTATCCGTAGCTCTCCTCGCCGCCTGCGACGTAATAGACGCTGTGCTCCAGCCGCAGTGCGCGCGTTTTTTCCTCGCTGAGTTCGCGGTAATTTCCGCGCTCTTTCGCGGGGATTGCGTTCTCATACTGGCCGAGTTTTTCGCCGATGTATTTGAAACCCGTCAGCGTCTCCACGCAGCGAAGCCCGTGCGCGTCGGCGATGGCCTTTTGCAGGTCGGTGGTCACGAGTGTCTTGATGATTGCGCAGCGGGTCGCGTTTTCCTTCGTGATGATGCCGAGCGCGATCATCTTCTCCACGCGATACGCGGCGATGAGCGAGCCGATTTGATTGCCCGTGAGAAGCTGCATTTTCCCCTCGCGATTGCGAATCGCCACGCCCATGCGGTCGCAGTCCGGGTCCGTCGCCACGACGACATCCGCCGCTTCTTTTTCCGCGAGCGCGATTGCCTTTGAGAGTGCCTCGGCGTTTTCGGGATTCGGCGATTTCACCGTGGGGAATTGGCCGTCGAATTTATCTTGCTCCGCCACCGTCGCGAAGCGGAAGCCGAGCCGCTTGAGCATCGGCTTGATGATGATTCCGCCCGTTCCGTGGATGGGCGTTAAAACCACCTTCAGCCTGCTTGCCGCCTTCACCATCGGGCGGTCGAGGAGCAGTGTTTCGAGGCGGTCCATGTAGGCGTCGTCCACCTTTGCGCCGAGCACGATTCGCTTGCCCTGCTTCGCTTTGGGCAGCGGCGTGTAGGCGTCGCTCGTCACCGCATTCACCAGCTTGATGATCGCGCTGGCGTGCGGCTCCACGATTTGTGCGCCGTCGGAAAAATACACTTTGAATCCGTTATCATGCGGCGGGTTGTGCGAGGCCGTCACCACCGCGCCCGCAGTCGCATTCACATGCCGCACGGTGAAGGAAAGCTCCGGCGTCGAGCGCGGCCCGTCAAACACGTAAGCATCGCAGCCCAGCTCCGTCGCCACCTTCGCGGAAAGCTCCGCAAACTCTTTGGAAAAATGCCGCGTGTCGTGCGCGATGGCGATGCTCGGACGGCCCTTCTTTTTCGCCGCCTTGTGTGCCTTCCACATGTAGGCCACAAGCCCCTGCGTCGCGCGGCTGATGTTGAAATAATTCATCGCATTCGTCCCCGCGCACGGCTGGTCCGGCCTTGGTCCCGTCGAGCTTCCTTTCTCCGAAGCCGTCACCACTTCGCCGATGGAGCGCCCGCGCAGACCGCCCGTGCCGAACGCCAGCGTGCGGTAAAAACGGTTCACGATTTCCGAGTAGCTCCCGGAATCCTGAAGCTCCGAGATGGATTGCAAAAATGCCGTATTCCCTGCGTCTGCGGCAGCGCTGAGATTAGCCGCCGTCTTAGCCAGCACATCGGCCACGGAAGCTGCAGATTTCGAGAGGGAGTCGTTCGGAGTTTTGTGTTTCATCGCGCGGAGAAAAAACACATCCGCCCCATTCCGGCAACGCGGGAATTCATTCCCGAGAGCCTTCGCCAGCGGATGATCAAAATCCCGCCTCGGCACCTCCCGCAGCCGCAACCCCTTCCGCCCATCCCGAAAGCTCCGCCGCGCCCCGACGCGCAAAGCGCCAGAATCGTGCTCTCCGGTTTGTTTGCTCGTTTTCATAAAAGCGGAAACGGAAGCTCCGGCGAAATCTTTCAAAAAAGTGCAAAGTAGCCCGCGCGTCTCATCGCGGCTTTTCCGCTTCCCGCGAAAGCGGTCGTCTATTGAATGGTCGCTCCGCGAGTGATGTTCAGCCGCGATGGATTGCCTTTCAGGCGACTTCGTAGCGCGGGCTACTTTCCGCCTTCGTGTCTTTGTGGTTCCACCAAACTCCCATCCCACTTCCGCCTTTTCAACCACCGCACCGCCCGCCAACCTCGCCGCTGATGCCGAGCAGCACACGAAGCTGGGAAAAACCAGCATCGAGTTTGCCATCGCCAACTAATCACCCATGTTCGAACAAGCCTTCAAAAACATCGACGACGTCCTCTTTAAAGACGCCGGCTGCACCAGCGAACTCGATTACACCGAGCAGACCTCCTGGCTGCTTTTCCTGAAATTCCTCGACGCCCTGGAGCGCGACAAGGCCACCGAGGCGATGCTCGACGGCAAGAAATACACCCACATCCTCGATGCTCCGTATCGCTGGGAGTCGTGGGCTGCGCCGAAAAAGGACGGCAAAATCGACCACAACACAGCCCTCACCGGAGACGACCTCATCCAGTTCGTCAACGCCCGGCTTTTCCCCTACCTGCACGGCTTCAAGGCCAAGGCCACCGGCCCGAACACCATCGAATACAAGATCGGCGAAATCTTCGGCGAGATAAAGAACCGCATCCAGAGCGGCTACAACCTGCGCGAGATCATCGACCACATCGACGAACTCCGCTTCCAGTCCCAG
>JANMLS010000191.1:0-40367 GCA_031372675.1 Verrucomicrobiaceae bacterium | reverse complement strand
GCCACGAATTACCAGAGCCTTCGCCCCGACCTCCGCGCGGCGGTCGTGCCCGCCATGTGCTCGCGTCCCGCATTTGCCGCAGCGCTGCTCGATGCCGTCGCCAATGGCAAAATCGCCCGCAGCGACATCACGCCCTACCATGCCCGCCAAATCGCCGCCCTCGCCGATGAAGCCGTGAACAAGCGCCTCGCCGAAGTCTGGGGCAGCGTCGCCACTACATCCGATCAAAAGAAAAAGCGCATGGCCGAACTCAAAGCCGCCCTCACGCCCGACGTTCTGGCAAAAGCCGACATCGAAAATGGACGCACCATTTTCACCCAGACCTGCGCCGCCTGCCACACCCTCTACGACCTCGGCCAAACCGGCGCAAACCTCGGCCCAAACCTCACCGGCAGCGGACGCAGCGACATCAATTACCTACTCGAAAACATCGTCGATCCGAGCGCCCTCGTCCCCGCCGATTACAAACTCAGCACCGTCACGCTGAAAGACGGGCGCATCCTCAGCGGCTTCATCTCCAAGCAAGACGCCCAAACCCTCACCCTGCGCACCATGACCGAAACGCAAACCCTCGACCGCACCACCGTCGCCAAAACCGAAGCCAGCCCGCAATCGCTGATGCCCGAAGGAATCCTCGACGCGCTAAAGCCCGAGAAAATCCGCGATTTGTTTGGGTTCTTGATGAAGAAATAAACGCGAGCAAAGCACGGGAGACGTAAAGGAGTCCCGATATATCGGGATGCCTCTGGCCGCCGACATTCGCCACCGCGAAGCGCACAATTTTTAGACGTGGCACGCTGGAGATATTTCCGCTTCGCGATGTTGTGGTCGGCGGCGAGACGCACGCCGCTCCTTTACGCCTCCCGCCTTCAAACGCTGCGTTGCGGTATTTTCCTCAGCCCAAAAATCCTGCGCTGTCTTTTTCTTCCGCAGGGTTGCCGTTTGGCTCCGAGAAATATATCCGACTTGCATGAGCAAAAGTCCAAGCACCAAGTCCGAAGCCAAAGTCGTCCCGAAAGTCGGCATGATCTCGCTCGGCTGCGCCAAAAATCTCGTCGATGCGGAAATCATGCTGGGCGATGTTTTGACGCACGGAATGACGATCACCAACGACGCTGCGGATGCGGATGTTTTAATCGTGAATACGTGCGCTTTCATTGACTCAGCGAAGGAGGAAAGCATCGAGGCAATCCTCGAAGCCCACGAAACGAAGGGGCTAAAAAAGCGGAACAAGAACCAGAAATTGATCGTCGCCGGCTGCATGAGCCAGCGTTTTTCCACGGAGCTTGCAGGCGAGTTCAAAGGCGAGGTGGATGCCTTCATCGGTCTGGATCAGATCAAGGATGTCGGCTCGATTATTGATAAAGTTCTCGGTCGCGGCGCAGCACCACTAGCTCCCGAAGCGACGCGGCTCAAAGTGCAGCTCAAGGAAGATTGGGAGCCGCTCAATTTCGTCACGCGCAAGCCGGTCTATATCCCGGACTGGAATACGCCGCGCGTCCGCCTCACTCCGGCGCACACGGTCTTCACGAAAATCGCCGAGGGCTGCAATCACCCGTGCTCGTTCTGCGTGATTCCGCAAATGCGCGGGCGGCATCGCTCGCGCTCCATCGAGAGCGTCGTGAGCGAAGTGCGCGGACTGGTCGCCGAAGGGGTGAAAGAGATCAATCTCATCAGCCAGGACACGACGTATTACGGCATGGATTTGTGGGCAGAAAAAGCAGGCCCGAAACAGCCTGTGGACAGCCGCCGTGGGCCGACGCTCACAAAGCTGCTCCGCGAGCTGGACCGGATCGAAGGCGATTTCTGGGTGCGTCTGCTTTACACGCATCCAGCGCATTGGAGCGATGAACTGATTGATTGCATCGCCGCGACCCGACACGTCGCGCGGTATGTGGATATGCCGCTCCAGCACATCCACCCGCGGATGCTCGAAGTGATGAAACGCGAGACTTCCAGCGAGCACATCGAGACGCTCGTCCAGCGAATCCGCGCGGGAATCCCCGGCATCTCGCTGCGCACGACATTCATCGTCGGCTTCCCCGGCGAGACGGAGGAGGAATTCGAGTATCTCCTCGATTTCATCGAGCGTGCGCGATTCGAGCGCCTCGGCGTTTTCACCTACAGCCAGGAAGAAGGCAGTCGCGCCGCGAAAATGGAAGGCCAGCTTTCCGCGAAGGTAAAAGAAGCCCGCTACAAAAAAGCGATGAAGCTCCAGCAAAAGATCGCAAAAGAAATCAGCGAGGCGCAAGTCGGGAAAGTTTTCCGCGCAGTCGTGGACCAGCCGCTCGTCGCACGAGGCGAAGCCGATGCCCCCGATATTGACGGACGCATCCTGCTGAAAAAACCCGCCCCCGTCGGCGAATTCGTGAACGTCCGAATCACCGGCACGCAGGTTTACGATCTCGTGGGTGAGGTGATTTAGCCTGAAAAACACAATTCGACACACTCACAATACGAAAGCCGAAGCTGAAAATCACTGATTTGCTCTATAAAACAGCGAGCGACGCTTGCGAAAGTAGTCAGCGGCTTTAGCCGGGCAATCTGTTGATTCGGGGCGGGGATGCTTTGTGGGAAGTCGGCGCTGTCGAAGCTCTCTATCGTTTCTTTATGCCACGCGGTGACGGCTGAAGCCGCTGGCACGATTTCCACATTCTGCTGCCAAGAAATACGATGCGGATACGAGATGCGCGGCACATTTCCAGCGCAAAGACATTCACCAGCGCTTGGTAACTTTATATTCGCGACCATGCGCGGGGTCTCGTTTCCTAAATCATTGTGCCTGCGCATCCCGGATCGGGTTGCTGCACTTTGACTGTGAAAATCGTATTACTTCTTGCGACGCCGCAGCAGCAGTGCGGGCAGTGCGATTCCCAGAAGCAATGCGCTGCTTGGCTCTGGCACTACGGTGAGTGTCGCAGTGAGGCTCTGCGCCGGGTAGGGCGAGGTGGCTCCGATGCTATCGGCGTAATTTGCGCCGCCGATCATCACTGTGTAGTTGCCTGCGGGCAGGTCGAAACTCGCGGTGACTTGTCCATTTGCAAGGCCGTCGCCGAGGATGCCGGATGCGCTGCCGAAGTTCGCGCTCGTGCCATCCGCAGCGTGACCGATGTAGGTAAATGTGCTGAGGCCGGCGAGCTTCTGCGACTCACTCAGGCTGCTGAATGCGGGTTCTTCGATGTTGCCAATTTTCCAATCACCCAGCGCGTTGAAGCAGCCTTCCCACGGCCCTGCGCCGAGCGTGCCGAGGTGGTAGAGACTGTGCGCACTGCTGTCGTGATCGAGTAAGTCTGGCGCGACGTGCGCGAGTCCTTGGTAGATGGAAAATGCAGGCAGCAGCGCTCCGCTGCCGAGCACTTCGAGTGTGACGTTGGCGGGATTTGTGAGCGTGAAGCGGAATGCGCGGAGCCGATGGCTGTCGCCGAGATCGGCGTCCGTGCCATCTGCCCAGCCGAAGGTGCCGGAGAGATTGGTGATGCTTTTCACGTTTGGTGATTCCAAACCATTTGCGATGAAAGTGCCGAAATCGCGGCCTGTATAGCTGAGGTGTGCTTCTGCGCTGTAAGCTCCGAGGAGCATCAGTGCGGCGAGTGTGGTGGATGTGTGTTTGTTTTTCATATTTTGGAAATCGAAGAAATCACGGCGTGGACCACTGCCATTGCAGCCGGTAAAATGCGCCCGCTGCTGGCGGCGTGGGGTCGGTGAAAGTCGCAGTCGCCGCAGTGGTGCCGGTGACGGTGCCGATGGTGGTCCAGCTTGTAGGAGCGAGGCTGGTGGCGCGTTGGATTGTGAAGACGATGCCCGTTTGCGAAGCATCCGCCGCGTAATATCCCATCTGGCTCGGCCATGTGAGCACGCAACCGGTGCCCGGAATTTTTTCCACGGCGGGCTGAAACGAAGGCCCAGCGCGGAAGCGGAATGTATAGACCTGACTCGGCGCGTGCCACGGACCGCCGCCGGGGCCGCTCGTGCTCAAGTCCACAAGCCGAAAGCCGATGGTGTAGTCGCCCGGTTTATCCGCTGTCCACGAGCGCCCGTGGATGTGGCCAAACGGGTCTTCGCCCGCATCATCAATGCCCTCGCTCAATACAAAGCGGTAGTTCTCCGTCGGCTGATTTGCGGCGAAGGACTTCGTGGGCGTATCGCTGAAAAACGAACGGTTCTCCTCCCAGAATCCGAAGCTCGCGCCCGCCGGGCCGGAGACGCTCACGATCTCCATCCATATCCACGCGCCCGTGTGCGCGTGGCCCGTGGTGTTCGCGTCGTACTGGCCATCGGAGACGGTGGTGAAAGAAAAAGAATCTTCCGGGAAAAGTGTGCGCGGCCTTTCATCGAGCATGTAGTAGCCGCCGCATCGCTGCACGGGCCGCTGCCCGAAAGGACGAGGGAGTAAATGGAAAATCTTCCCCCCGCCGTTTGCGCCGATGAATTGCAGCGGCTCGCCTGCATTGGGCTGGCCGTTGCCATTCGTATCTACGATTCCAGCGGCGTAATGGTCGTGCGCCAACGCGGGCAGCGCGGCGAGGATGAAGAGTGTGAGCAATGCTTTCATAATTCAGATTCAATCGTCGGGTCCACAAAACGGCTGCCCGGCTCCGCGAGGCGCACACGCACTTGCTCCCAAGTCAGCGTCTCCACATGGCCGTCGGCGAAAAGATAGTTCGCCGCGCCGTCGTGCCGCTTCGTGCCGACTTGTTTTTCAAATTCCTCCGGCGGCAACTTCGTCCCTTTGTAATCCGAGAAATGAAAGTGGTCGGACGTGTTATAATTCACCGACGCTTCCGCAAAGAGCACCGTCTCACTTTGCCGTTCGAGGCGCGTCAGTTTCGAGAAATCTATCTCCGGCGCACCGGCGGGATTCGGGGTGAGGAAGTCATTCATCACATACGTGTAAGCGCGCATCTTGTCTTCATCCTCCGGGCAGCGGAACACGATCTTCCCGCCCGCGTGTTCTTGCAGCGTGAGCGACCACGACTTGCGTCCCGTGCGGCGCTGATGCGTGGTCGCGGGAAGTGTCATATCATTGTTCCCCGCGTAGTTCAGCGTGGCGATGCCGAGCTGCCGCAGATTGTTAAAGCACTGCATCGTGCGCCCTTTCAAAGCGGCCCGCTGCATGGCTGCGGTGATCAGCCCCGCGAGCACCACGATGATCGTGATGACGACGAGTAGTTCGATTAACGTGAAAGCGTGGTGCTGTTTGAGCGCAGTTTTTTGCATGGCTGTGATGGTTCTTGGAAAAGGGGGACGCGGGTTTGCTTCTTCGATCTTCCACTCGGGAGGCGGGGCAGGCTGGCCGGTCTATGAACATCACGGGCACCAAACACCCGCAGCGTGCGCTTCTCAGGCGCTCGACATGGTCCGCCCCGCTCCCGATGGGAAAAATCAGGCATCATCCACGCAGCCGCGAAACGGCGGCGCAGACATTGCGGGAAAAACGGGCGGCTTTACCTCCGAATCAAATCCCCAGCGGAAGCCGGAGAAAAATAGCTGCGCGAAAACGCAACCTCATCAATCGAGAAACAAGCGCCGCCCAGACTACGCCAGCGGCGGCGGAGTCGGCGGCGCATCCGTGCGCACCGTTCCATTCACAAAAAAACGCGGCCATTCTGCGAGGCCCGCCAGCGCAGGCGCGGGCAACTCGGAGCCTCTCATCGCCACCATCGGAATCTCCGGCAATTTCTGCACCGCTGGAGCTTTCGGTTTACTTTCATCGGCCTGTCCCTTCGCCACCACTTTGCACATTGAGCAGGGTTGGTCCCCGCTGAAAGTGCTCTTCACTGCGGAAGCCAAAGAGCTGCTTTGCGAGCGGGCGATAATCATTCCCGTCCACGCGCCCGCCTGCATCAAAGCCCAATGAGCGCCGCTCAAATAAAGCGCACAAAATAGAATCGCGAGATAGCGGATAACTCCTTTCACCGCGCCTCTCATAACCCCGTGCTTCGCGAGCGGGCAAGGGATTTATTCCCCGCCGATGCAATAGACGTTGCCGTCGTTTGCGCCGATGACGATTAGGCTGCGGGCGATGGCTGGGCTGGCGGCGATTTCGCTGCCGATTTCGTAGCGCCAGCGTTCTTTGCCGGTCGCGATTTCCACGCAGTAAAGCCGACCATCCGCGCTTCCGAAAACCACGCCGCCGTCTTTGCACAGCACGGGCGAACTGTCCACGGCGCCTCGTGTGGCGAAGGTCCAGCGGGCTTCGCCGGTTTTGCGGTCAAGGGCGTGGAGGCGTTTGTCGCGTGCGCCGATGATGACGAGTTCATCACTGAGTGCGGGCGATGCAAAGTAGCCGAAATTGCGGTCGCGATAAGTCCAGAGCGGTTTCTCGTTATTCACGTCGAAGGCATAGACCTTCTTCGAGTCGCCACCGAAATACGCCATCGCACCATCCACCGCCGCGCTTCCGGGGACGTAGGCTTCGGCGTCGAGCTTGCGGATTTCTTTTTGGTCCTTGAGCGAGACGACGTGCATGAGCGCATCGCAGCCGCCGAAAAGCGCGAGACCGTCCGCAGTGATCGCGGGCGTACTGTTGATGTAATTTTCCGTCTCCACCTTCCACACTTGTTTCCCCGTCGCGGTATCCACGGCGTAGAAGAAAAAATCGTAGCTCCCGATGAGTACCCATTTTTTGTCGCTCGCCGGGTCTTTCGCCCAACTCGCGCTGGCGAGGATTTTGTCGCCGGTTTCAAATGGCTCCCATTTCTTTTTGCCCTCGGCGTCGAGCGCGTAGAGGCGTCCGTCGGCGGCACCGGTGTAGCAGATGCCGTCGAGAATCAGCGGCACAGCTTCGATGATGCTCGCGGTGTCGAATCTCCAAATCTCCTTCCCGTCGGCAAGCGAGACGCAGTGGACGATGCCGCTGTTGCTCCCGAAATAAACGCGGTCGCCCGCAATGGCTGCGCCGCCGACGACGGGCTTGCCAGCGTTGAACGTCCACTTCAGCACGGGCTTTGCAGGCGCGGCGGACTGGGCGCGTCCGGTGAGCGCAGGCGTGCCACGGTGCATGGGCCAATCATCGGCAAACGCGGTGAGCGCGAGGCAGAGAAATGCGGTGATCGTTTTCACAAAGCTGCGGAGTAAAGCGCGGCGAAATCGGCTGCGGTGATCGGGCGTGGATTAAAATTCGCGGTCCACTGCTGCGCGGCTTCGGCAGTAAGCGCGGGGATTTTTTCGGGCGTGACGCCGAATTTCCCCAGCGGCGATGCGAGGCCGGAGAGCGCGAGGATTTTCTCCAGCATGGTGGCGAGTTCTTCGGCATTGCGCAGACCGTTTGCGGAGAGAAGATCATCGTAGATTCCCGCGATGTGCGCATTAAACCGCACGATGCTCGGAAGCATGATTCCCACGGCCTGCCCGTGGACTACGCCGTGGTGCGCGGTGAGCGGGTTTGCCATGCTGTGCGCTGCGCCGAGCATGGAGTTTTCGATGGCGAGTCCCGCGTAAGCCGCGCCGAGCTGCATCCGCCCGCGAGCCGCGAGATCGGAAGGATCGGCGAGGACTTGCGGCAGCGCGTTTGTGCAAAGGCGGAATGCTTCTTTGGAAAATACGGCGCTGAGTGCTGTGCGCTTTTTCGTCACCGCGCTCTCGACCGCGTGCGCAATCGCATCAATTCCCGTGCAGGCTGTGACGCGCTGCGGCTGGCTGAGTGTGAGCACTGGATCAAGAATCGCGATGCGTGCGGCGGCCTTCGGATCGAGGCACGCCATTTTTTGATGAGTCACTTCATCCGCGATGAGCGCGGCGCTCTGGCATTCACTGCCGGTGCCCGATGTCGTGGGCACGGCGATGAGCGGGAGCATTGGTTTTGCGGCTTTTCCCACGCCCCAGTAATCGCGCATTTCGCCGCCATTCGTGAGGATGAAATTCGCGCCCTTGGCTGTGTCCATACTACTGCCGCCACCGAGGCCGATGAAAATATCCGCGCCCGCTTCGCGAGCGATTTCCACGCAGCGTGCGACATCGGCAGTCGTGGGGTTTTCGCGAACGCCGTCGTTCACCGTCACCGCAAGACCCGCTGCGCGGAGAAACTCGCACGCTTTATCCGCGTGGCCCGCAGCCACGATGCCGCGATCCGTCACGACCAGCGCACGTTTTCCGCCGAGGCTGGCGGCCAGTTCGCCCACGCGCTCCAGTGTGCCAGCGCCGACGACGAGACGGGTGCGTGGCTGCCAATCAAAGGCAGCGGGATCATGCGTGCTATTTGCCGGAGTGTGTTGCATCGGATTAGTTGGAAGCTGGTTGCGTGGGTTTTCCTTAGCAGCCGAATGTAAAAGCCCAACGATTTTGCGAGCAAAGCCGGATGCAGCGCGGAGATTTTTCTTTGATCCGATGTCGCGTGTGCGTACGCATTTTGACACAAAACTTTTTTGATGAAAATTGCGCTCGATGCAATGGGTGGCGACCACGCGCCTGAAAATATCATACACGGAGCAGTGCTCGCGCTTCGCGAATACGCGCACATTTCGCACCTGTTTCTCACCGGCGACACGCCGCGCATCGAGGCGGAGCTGAAAAAGCACGGCTGCCATGACAGCCGCATCGAAATCATCCACACCACGCAGATCGTGGAGATGGCCGACAGCGGGCTGGATGCGGTCCGGCGGAAGAAAGATAGCTCCATTTCCCGTGCTGTGGATTTGGTGAAAGAAGGCCGCGCACAAGCAGCGGTCAGCGCCGGGCACACGGGCGCGGCAGTTACCGCATCGCTCATCAAACTGCGCACACTTCCGGGAGTCGAGCGGCCCGCGATTGCGAGCATCATGCCATCGCTGGGGAAATACTGGGTGCTCATTGATGCCGGCGCAAACCCCGACGCCGAGCCAGCGCATCTCGTGCAAAATGCGCTCATGGGCGCGGCGTATGCCGAGTGTGTTTTGGGCCGGAAAAATCCGCAAGTCGGCCTCATGTCCAACGGCACCGAGGAGGAAAAAGGCAACGCGCTCACCAAGGAGACGCGCACTTTGCTGCGCGGTGTCTCGTCGCTCAATTTCCGTGGCAATGTCGAGGGACACGACCTTTTCCACGACCCGCCGGATGTCGTCGTGTGCGACGGCTTCGTGGGCAATGTGCTTTTGAAAACCTGCGAATCACTCGCGCACGCCATGTTTGCGATGATCAAGCGCGAACTGCTCTCCGGCTTCCGAACAAAAATCGGCGCTGCGCTGGCAAAGCCTGCTTTCAAGCGCGTCCACAAAGCCACAAACGCCGATGAATACGGCGGGATGCCGTTGCTCGGCGTGAACGGCGTCACGATTATCTCCCACGGCGGCGCCAGCGCCTACGCGATGAAAAACGCGCTCCGCATGGCTTGCGAAACCATCCAGCACTCGGTGAACCCGCATATTATAGAGGCCGTGAAACGTCACCATGACTCCGCAGCCGGGACGTCTGCGCTACGAGTTTCCAAGAGTGCCCTTTAGCCCAGGAATCTGGTGATTCGGGGCGGGGATGCCGTCAATGTCGGCGAGATTTTTAATCTCGCTGGGAGCGACATCTACTTTCGTAGGCATATTGCGGTGGATTTTTCTCAGCGGGACTGGGCGTTTTAGCAGATTCTTAGCAGTTGCCTTGACGCATCTGGCATCAAAACAGATGGTGCGTGTCCTCTTCAGAGCACACACAAAATTTTACTATTATGGCATCCTACGATCTCATTGTTGTTGGTGGCGGGCCTGCGGGCTACGTCGGGGCGATTAAAGCGGCGCAACTCGGCAAAAAAGTCGCGTGCGTAGAAAAGGAACGCGCTGGCGGCACCTGCTTAAACTGGGGCTGTATCCCGACGAAATCGCTGCTTCGGAATGCGGAGCTTTATCACCTGATGAAGCATCGTGCGGCGGAGTTTGGCTTCTCGTTTTCGGACCTCAGCTATGATTGGTCGAAGGTCATCAAGCGCTCGCGCGATGTGAGCGACAAGAACGCGGGTGGCATTGAGTTCCTGTTTAAGAAAAACAAAATTGATTACATCCGTGGCGAGGCGACGCTGGATAAGGCCGGAAGCGTGACTGTCAAAAGCGCGGACGGAAAAACCGAGACGCACACTGCGCCGAAGATTCTCGTGGCGACGGGGTGCGTTTCGCGCCCGATGCCGGGGCTTCCTTTCGATGGGAAAAAGGTGATCGGCTCGCGTGAGGCGATGGTGCTGGAGAAGCAGCCTGCTTCGATGGTCGTCATCGGCGCTGGCGCAATCGGCGTGGAGTTTGCGTATTTTTACAACGCCTTCGGAACGAAAGTGACCATCGTGGAAATGGCTCCAAACATTTTGCCGGTCGAGGATACGGAAGTCTCGCAGACGGTGGAGAAGGCGTTCATCAAACAGGGCATCAAAGTCCTCACGAACACGAAGACGACGAAGACCGAAGTCACCGCCAGCGGAGTGAAAATCACCGTGGCAGGCGCGGATGGAAAAGAGCAGACGATTGAGGCGGACGTGTGCCTCGTCGCGATTGGCATCCAGCCGGTGCTGCCCGGTGGCGCGGCGTTTGCCGACAAAAAGACGCTCACGGATCGCGGCTACATCGCGACGAATGACCGCTATGAAACTCCGGTGCCCGGCGTTTTTGCCGCAGGCGACATCATCGGCCCGCCGTGGCTTGCGCACGTCGCGAGTTTCGAGGCGATTCAGGCCGTCGAAGGGATGTTTGTTGCAGGGCACAAGCCGAAGAAAGTGACGACATTCCCCGGCTGCACTTACTGCCATCCGCAGGTCGCAAGCGTCGGTCTGACGGAGCGCGCAGCGAAGGAAAAAGGGCTGAAGTTCAAGGTCGGAAAGTTCCCGTTTATGGCGAGCGGCAAGGCGCGTGCGATTGGAGAAATTGATGGCTTTGTGAAGCTCATTTACGGCGAGCCGCACGGCGAATTGCTCGGAGCACACATCGTCGGACCCGAAGCGACCGAAATGATCGCCGAGATGGGACTCGCGATTACCGCCGAAGTGACGAAGGACGAAATCGAAGCGACCATCCACGCGCACCCGACGCTGAGTGAAGCGATTCACGAAGCGACCTGCGCGGCTTACGGGCATCCGATTCATATTTGATTTGGCGCAATGCGCCGTGGAGTGCGGGAACTAGTTCCCGCCGTCACTCAAGCGACTTGTCGCGCAGAGCCCGTGCTCGGAAATCGCAGTGCTTGTCGCAGTCCTTTTGCGTGACAAGTCCCGCAAGCCCACGGCGGGAACAAGTTCCCGCACTCCACGGCGCTTCGCGCTACACAATCTGGCCGTCGTGGATTTCCAGTCGGCGGTCGCCGCGTGTTGCTAAGTTTGCGTCGTGCGTCACGACGATGAGCGTTTTCTTTTCGTCGCGAACAAGGGCGAGGAGTGTGGAGACGATGGATTCGCCGGTTTTACTGTCGAGGTTTCCAGTCGGCTCGTCGGCGAAGATGATCTTTGGATTGTTGATGAGTGCGCGGGCGATGGCGACGCGCTGCTGCTCTCCGCCGCTGAGTTCGGCGGGAAGGTGGCCGGTGCGGTCGCCGAGGCCGACTCGCTGGAGCGCGGCTTCGGCTTCGGCTCGCTTGTTCGTGCCGCCGATCATGGCGGGCAGCATCACGTTTTCGAGCGCGGTCAGTTCGGGGAGCAGGTGATAGGCTTGAAAGATGAAGCCAAACGCGCGGTTGCGCATCGCTGCGAGTGCGCTTTCCGGCTGCGCGTAAAGCGGGGTGTTTTCAAAGAAAACCTCGCCGTCTTCCGGTCGCTCCAGACCCGCAAGCGTGTAAAGCAGCGTGCTTTTTCCCGCGCCGCTCGCGCCGCACAGAAACACGGATTCGCCCTCTTTCACCTCCATCGAGATGCCGCGCAGGACTTCGATGGTCCGCTGGCCCATTTTGAATGAGCGGCGGAGATTTTTTGCGGTGAGATGTGCGGTCATGTCGTGCGCTGGCAGCGAAGTTGCCCGACTAAGTCGGCACCACTGCTTCTTCGTCGCTCTTGCGCACTTCGCGCTTGAGGTCTTTTCCACCGCGGCCCGACCACCAGAGGACGACAGGCGATGCGATGTAGATGGACGAATACGT
The DNA here is from genome assembly GCA_031372675.1 of Verrucomicrobiaceae bacterium. Lineage (GTDB taxonomy): Bacteria > Verrucomicrobiota > Verrucomicrobiia > Chthoniobacterales > Chthoniobacteraceae > SXWH01. The sequence goes on along the minus strand of JANMLS010000191.1, from coordinate 28,358 downwards.
TCCGACGATGATGCCGACGAGCATACACAGCGCGAAGTCGTTTAGCACCGGACCACCGAGGAAAAAGAGGATGATCGTGGTGATGAGCGTGACGCCGCCGGTGAGCACGGTGCGGCTCAGTGTCTCGTTCACGGAGATGTTCATGATGCTTGCGATAGTGCCCGCTCGCTCGGCTTTGATGTTTTCACGAATGCGGTCAAAAACGACGATGGTGTCGTTCACCGAGTATCCAGCGATGGTGAGAATCGCACCCACCGTCACGAGGGAAAACTCGCGGCCCAACAGCGCCAAGACGCCGATGGTGATTGCGACGTCATGCACGAGCGCGACGAGCGCGCCGATTGCGAACGAGAACTCGAAACGGACGGTGAGGTAAATGAGGATGCCGACCATGCCGAGCACGAGTGCCGCGATGGAGTTGTATGCCAGCTCCTTGCCGACGAGTGAGCCGATGCGGTCCACGCTTTGTTTTTCCAGCTTTGACTCAGGGAACTTTGCCAGCAGATGCGCCTCGATTTTCTCCGCCGAGCCTTCCACATCGCGAACGACGAGGAACTCTGCCTGCGCGGATTTTTCCGTCTGCACGGATGCCTCGCCGTAGTTGATTTCCTTGAGCGCAGCGCGCACTGCATCGAGAGCGGGCTGCGGGCCTTGTGCGCGGAGCACGATGCGGTCGCCGCCTTTGAAGTCCACGCCGAAGTTTTTCTCACCGCGCACTGCGAAGATGGCCATCGAGGCGACAATGATGGCGATGGAAAATGTGAGCGCGCCCTTGCGTTTGCCCATGAAGTCGAAGTTCGTATTCGGGATGATGCTGGCCATCGTCATGGATTTGAGGATGCCTTTTTTCATCACCCACTCGAAAAGATTCCGCGTGACGACGAGCGCAGTGAACATGGATGCGATGACGCCGATGATGAGCGAAACCGCGAAGCCTTTCACCGGGCCGGTCGCTTTGTAGTAAAGGATGACGGCGGTGATGAGCGTGGTGAGGTTCGAGTCGAAAATCGCGGAAAACGCCTTGTCGTAGGCGGAGTTCAGAGCGGTCGCGAGCGATTTGCCTGCTGCTTGTTCTTCGCGCAGACGTTCGTAAATGAGCACGTTGGCATCAATCGCCATACCGAGCGTGAGCAGGATGCCCGCGATGCCGGGAAGCGTGAGCACCGCTTTGAACATGCCCATCGATCCGAAGAGCATGATGATGAAGACGAGGAGCGCGATATTCGCCACAAGTCCTGCAAAACGGTAATAGAGCAGCACGAGAAAGATGGTGATTGCGGATGCCAGCAACCCGGCTCGCATACCGCTATCAATGGCGTCCTTGCCAAGCGATGCGGAGGTTTCGCTTTTTGACTCCGTCTTCACAGGGTTTTCCAGCGGGTTTTCGAGGACGCTAGCGAGGTTGTTTGCTTCATCCTCTGTAAAGCTGCCTGTGATGGTTGCTAACCCACCGGTAATTGCACTTTTGATTACCGGCGCACTATGCACTTCATTGTCGAGCATGATGGCAAAACGTTTCTCAATGTTTTCGGTTGTGAGTTTTGAGAAAAGTTCTGCGCCCTCACTGTTAAAACGTAGCTCAATATAATTCCCCTCTGGACCATATTTAGACGCCGCATCTTTTACCATCCTGCCGGGAATGTCGGCTTCGCGTTTCACGAGGAGTTTTTCCTCGGAAGTGATGGTGTTGCCGGTCTTGTCCTTGGATTCGTTTTTGAGGACTTTGATCTCGTAAGCGGGGTCCATCACCTGAGTTCCGCTTTCGATTTGTGCGACCAGCATCGCAGAGCTTTCCGGGTGGACCATCTTGAACTCCAGCTTCGCGACTTGCTCAATTTTCTTCTGATTCTCAGCGACGACTTTTGCGTCCACGCCTGGAAGCTGGATCAAGATGCGGCCAGTCTCCCAAGGTCCTGCGGGTGCGATGACAGGCTCGCCTACGCCGCCGTCGTCCACACGCTTGCGGAAGGTTTCCATGGCACGTTCCACCATCGTTTGAGTGATAGGCTTTGAATTGCCGTCCTTGTCTTTCGTCGGTTCGAGTTTGATGAGCCATGACATGCCGCCTTTGAGGTCGATGCCTTGCTGGATTTTGCCCTGAACGGTGCGCACTTGGTTCCCATCCGCATCCGTTGTGTAATCATCAAATGGCGGGAAAGCCGAGTAAATGCACAGCCCGGTGACGAGCACCGTGAGCAGCGAACCGAGGATGCGCTTTGCGCGCTCGGAGACGGTGGCAAGATACCACGAGAAGAGAATCAGGATCAGGAATCCGATGCAGAAAGTGAAGACGGCTGGTGTCATGGCAGATGAGTCGGAAAAATAAGTGCGCGGTCGCGGTTAGGCTTCCTTTGGCAGGACGACTGCGACTGCCGATTTGTCGATGGTGAGCTTCGTGTTTTCGTCCACCTTCAGCACGAGCGTCGGGCCGTCTTTCACATTGCTCACAGTGCCGTGGATACCGCCGCTGGTGACTACTTTATCGCCAGTCTTCAGCGCAGCGATGCGGGCATTCATCTCCTTCTGGCGCTTCTGCTGCGGGCGGATGAGGAAGAGCCAGAAAACCACAATCATCATGCCCATCATGAGCAGGCTGCCGGTCGTGTTATCCGGCGCGGCTGGTGGTTGCGCGGCTTGAGCGAGAATCGAGAGAGTGAAGCTGTGGATCATATAATGGTAAGGTTCCCCTCCCCGCTCGCATACTCAGACTCCAAACGCCTCCAGCGCGTCGCGGGAAAAGGGGCGGAAGACTATGCAGCGAAGTAGGAATGTCCACGGTTTTCTCAGCGGGAAGGAGTGCAGTGGCATGATAAACCCGGATGCCGCGATGACCGTCGAAAGAACAAGGATGCCCATGTTTTTAGCCTCGCAAGTTGCGCTCACAAATTACGGCGAGCGGCACGCAAGCCCTGCTTGCAGCATCGCTATCCCGACGTGTCGGGACTGACTACTTTGCGCAGGCGTGCTACTCAGTGCTTTGCTAATCCCCTGCGCTGCTGTATCCGTGCGGAATGGCAGCAAAGAAAACTATCCCTCTCATCGGCAGGCTTCTCTTTAATATGCGCGGCGGAGGGGCGCGGTTAATCGGAGAAAATGATGAGCTACTCGCGTGGATTACGGAGGGCGATACGGGCGTCGGCTTTCACGGCGACCAAGTCGAAGCTGTCCGCACGCAGGGAGATCGTGGTCGTGTGGTGAAGCTCGTGAAGCGGGTGAAGGATACGTTTGTCGGCAGTTATCAAAAGGACCGCGAGCACACGTTTCTCGCGCCGGATGAGCCGAGGATGCCGTTTAATATCCTCATCAAACCCGGCGGCGTTGCGCTTCCGAGGCAGGTCCGTGTGGGCGACAAAATCGTGGTGAAACTGGAGCCGTGGACAGACTCGGAGACAGCTCCCGTCGGGCGGATCGTCGAGCTGCTCGGTGGCCCGACAGACAAAGGCGTGGACATGCTTTCCATCATCCGCACGCACGACATCGCGACGGATTTCCCCGCTGCGTGCGACAAGGAAGCGGCGGCTTTTGCTGATGAGATTCCGCAGCAGGAAATCAAGCGTCGCAAAGACTGTCGTGGGGAGTTTGTGCTCACGATTGATCCCGATGATGCGAAGGATCACGACGATGCGATTTGCGTGGAGAAAACGGCGACGGGCTTTCGCGCAAGCGTCCACATTGCGGATGTCGCGCACTTCGTCCGCCCCGGCTCCGCGCTGGACCGCGAGGCGCGGACGCGGGGGAACTCCACGTATCTCGCCGACCGCACGATTCCCATGCTGCCGTTCCGCCTCAGCGCAGACCTTTGCTCGCTGCGTGCGGGCGTGGACCGGCTGGCGCACTCGGTGTTTTTTGAATACACGGCGCAGGGCAAACTGAAGAAAGTGAGCTTTGCAAAAACGATCATCCGAGTTCACGCACGACTCACCTACAAGCAGGCGTATGCGTTGCTGAAAGGCGAGAAGGTCGCGGGCTTCGGGGCGGATGTCGCGGAGGCGGTGAAGACTTCCTGGGAGCTTGCATCCATGCTGCGCAAAGCGCGGTTTGCAGCAGGCTCGCTGGAAATGGATTTTCCCGAAGTGAAAGTGTATCTCGACGAAATGGGCCGCGCGGATCGCATCGAGAAAATCGTGAACGACGAGTCGCACCAGCTTATCGAGGAATTCATGCTCGCAGCGAATGAGGCAGTCGCGGCGGAGATCAAAAACCGCCCCGCGCTTTCCGTGTATCGCATCCATGAAAAGCCGGAGTTGGAGCGGCTCAATGACTTCCGCCAATACGCGGCAACGCTGGGGCTGAAAGTGAGCGACCTCACACAGCGACGCGAAGTCGTGCGGATGCTCGCCGCCATCAAGGGCCGACCCGATGAGCATCGGCTAAAGCTGGAGTTTTTGAAGAGCCTCAAGCGCGCCGCTTACGCAGTCGATCCCGTTGGGCACTACGGCTTGGCAAAGGCTGACTATCTCCACTTTACCTCGCCCATCCGTCGCTACGCGGACCTGCTCGCGCACCGCACGCTGGCTCGCGAGCGCGTCGGCGGGCGCAAGGAATTGGAGGAAGTGGCGAAGCATATTTCTGAAACAGAGCGCACCTCCGCAGACGCCGAGCGCGATAGCCGCACGGTGAAGCGTCTGGAGTATTTCCAGCGCCAGCTCGATAGCGAAAAGCCCGATGAGTTCGCGGCGTTTGTGAGCGATGTGAAATCGCACGGACTGCTCATCGAACTGCCCGATGTGGATACCGTCGGCTTCATCCCGGCAGTGCTTTTGCCGGATGGTCCGTATGATTTTGACAGCCCGCGCCTCCGCTTTGTGAACCGCCGCTCGCGGCTCGTTTTCAAGCTCGGCGACCGCTTCAAAGTCATCGTCGTCCGCGTGGACAATGAGCGGCGCACGATGGATTTCTCGGTCGTAAAAGGCACGCACCAGACCACCGCCACGCCTGCGCCAGAGCCGGGCACGCAACGCCCGAAGCAGCAGCAACAGCAACGCCAGCAGCGAGGAAAAGGCCCGCGTAACCAACAAAAAGAACGCCCGAAAAAAGGCGGTCGCGGCGAGCGTCGCCGGTAACTCGACTGCGGATATTGCCGTGACAACGCGGCATCCCGCGTGAAAGGACAACTGATCTATGCCTGCAAAACTTCCACACCACGATTCCGACGAAGCCGCGCTAGAAAAAGTGCGCGCCATTTATGCCGAGCTTGCAGCACGGCCAGTCGAGCGTGCCTGCATCCGCCGCACGGAGTGCTGCCAGTTTGGACTCACAGGTGCGATACCGCTCATGACCAAAGGCGAAGTGGCGCTGATGGTCCGCGCCTTGCGAGCCACAGGCCGCACCGAGCCGCCGAAACAGGCTATCGAGGGCGCGTGCCCGATGCTTAAGGCAAACGGGAAGTGCCTCGTGTATGAGGCGCGTCCATTTGGCTGCCGCACGCATTTCTGCTCCGCAGCGGGCGGGCCGTATTCGCGTAAGGAAGTGCTCGATTTAATCCGCCGCCTCGAAGCCATAGACACCGACCTCGAAGGCGAAGGCCCGCACAAGCTCGACATGGGGCTGAAGCGTATGTTGCGCGAGCTGAAGGAAGGCCGACGGTAGGCGGTTATGCGGCTTCCAGACATCACCGGCGTCATAAAGCGACGCATCCTCGTGAACTACCGCGTCGCTCCTTCGCTGATCGCGCCGCTGCTACCATCGCCGTTTCGCCCAAGAATTTTTCGCGGGCACGCGATTGTCGGGATTTGCCTCATCCGGCTGGAAAAAATCCGTCCGCAGTGGCTTCCGTCTTTTGTCGGGATTTCGAGTGAAAACGTCGCGCATCGCGTGGCGGTCGAGTGGGACGAAGGTGCGACGGTGCGCGATGGCGTGTTCGTTTTCCGGCGCGATACCGACTCGCTCGTGAACCACTACGCAGGCGGGCGCATTTTCCCCGGCGTGCATCACTTCGCAAACTTCGCCGTGCGCGATGCGGGTGGTCATGTGGGACTTCGCGCACGGATGGAAAATGGCGAAGCGCTTGTGGAACTGCGCGGCCACGAGACGGCTGCGCTGCCTGCCGACTCTGTATTTTCCTCGCTGGAGGAAAGCTCGCGCTTTTTCGAGAGCGGCTGCCTCGGCTTCTCACTCAGCGCATCGGGCGCACTCGATGGCATGAAGCTCATCACACGCGAGTGGACTGTGAAGCCGCTCGCCGTGGAGATTTGCCGCTCCAAGTTCTTCGCCGATACGACCGTTTTCCCCGCCGGAAGTGTGGTGTTCGATCACGCGATCATCATGCGGGACATCGTGCATGACTGGCAGCAATGCGTCGCCCCCGCCGCGAATGTAAAGCGGCTGACGGAGTAGCCGACGAAGCTGAAATCGCTGATGAAAATCATCTCTCTAAAGTGGGTGCTCGTCCTGTTGGCTTTGCTGTCCATCGCGAGTGCTGATGATGGCCTGGTCGTGTATCGGCCCGTGCCGGGCCTTGCTGCTTCGCCGCATTACAAAGTGCGCGTGCGCCCAGCGCTCGATGGCGGAGAGTGGCAAAGTGCGTTTGCGTGGGAGACAGTTTGCAAGGCCGTCGAGAAAGACACGGATGCTTACTTCGACCATCTCGCGGGCTGGACGCACACGTATGCGAACTTTGAAAGCAACGGCGCAGTGGAGGTGGAAATTGCTCGCGCAAACGGACAGCCGATTCGCTCTGCCGCAGCGCATCCACAGCGAAAGGCGTCCGCCTGTTTAGTGCGAGACGGCAAAGTTTTTATCCGGCTCGAAAAGCCGTGTCTCGTGGCCGTGGATATTGATGGGCAGATGGACGGGCAGGATACGGGCAAGGGATACAAAGGTCCGCCGCTGCACACGATTTCGCTTTTTGCAAATCCGCCACTCACCGGAAAGCCGAAGCCGAATGATCCCGGCGTCCTAGCTGTGAAACCCGGCGAGATTCCGCCGCCGGATGGGCCGTGGAAGACGCTCTATTTTCTGCCGGGAGTTCACGATGTGGGGCTTGCTTTTCCACTCCTCGCAAATCGCCAGTATTACATCCCCGGCGATGCGATGGTGTATGGCACGCTCTCGAATAAGAAATGGGGCGACGGCCACCACATCCGCATTTTTGGCCACGGCACTTTGTCCGGTGCGCGGCTGAAGCATCCTGAGTATGTGAAGCCCGCGATTTCAGAAAAGCAGCACAGCCGTTACCGCCCGATTGAGATCGTCGGCACCACCGATACGAGCGTGGAAGGCATCACCATCGCGGACTCCGCGCATCATACGCTCATGCTCATCAATCCATACAAAGCGGGGCATCCGAACGAGGTGAAGTGGACAAAAATTTTCACATGGCGTGCGAATGGCGACGGCATCAATCCCTTCGGCAACACACTCATCGAAGACTGCTTCCTCCGCACACAGGACGACTCGCTTTATGTGAGCGGCCTCGGCATCCGCCGCTGCGTATTATGGAACGACGCCAACGGTTCATCGTTCGTCCTCAGCAGCCTGCCGCAACTCACCGACCGCAAGCTCGTCGTGGAGGATTGCGACGTGATTTATGCGCGGGCGAAATGGCACCGCTGGAGCGGCGGGCGCGTCTTCAACATGCGCGGCGAAGGCGGAAGCAGCGCGGGTGCCGGGGTGATTTTTCGCAACATCAACATCGAAGACCCGCGCCCGACGTTGCAGCAATTCTTCGTCTGCATGACGATGCCTGAGCCTTACTCAAAGCGCGGGGAGAAACGCAAAGCAGGCGACTTATCCGGCATCCTTTTTCAGAATATCCGCATCGCCGCGCCAAGCGTCCTCGGTGAGCCACAAATCTTGTGGGGCCAAGCTGACGCCCGCATTCGCAGCCTCACTTTCCAAAATCTCACGCTCGCCGGAAAACCCGTGCTCGACGCGCAGTTTTTCAAAACGAACGAGTTCGTGGACAGGCTGAAGTTTTCGCAGAGCGACGATCCCAAAAAGTAGAACTCGTCAGCGTTTCTTCGGGGCGCAGGCTTCGCGCACTTGCGCGGCTTGGGCTTGGATCGCTTCTTTTTCTGCATCGCTGAGCCGCTTAAGATTTCGCACCTGCATGACGATGCGCGGATTCTTCGCCAGCATCGGCTCGTGTTGTAGCAGGAAATCCCAATACAGCGTGGTGAACGGACACGCTCGCGGGCCGGTGCGCTGGGCGGGATCAAAGCGGCAGCCGGTGCAGTAGTTCGACATGCGCTGGATGTATTTGCCGGTCGCGATGTAGGGCTTCGACGCCATCGCGCCGCCGTCCGCATATTGCGACATGCCGAGCGTGTTGGGCAGCTCCACCCACTCCACGGCATCCACGTACACAGCGAGATACCATTCGTGGATTTCGCGCGGGCGCACGCCGAGCAGCAGCGAAAAAAGCCCCGTGACCATGAGCCGCTGAATGTGATGCGCATAGCCGTGGTCGAGCGTCTGGCGCAGCGCGTGGCGCAGGCAGTTCATCTCCGTCTCGCCCGTCCAGTAAAAGGGCGGCAGCGGTTGTTCAGCGCCGAGCGCGTTGCGTTCGAGATAGCCCGGCATGAACCGCCAGTAAATGCCGCGCACGTATTCGCGCCAGCCGAGGATTTGCCGGATAAAGCCCTCCACGCTCGCGATGGGCGCACGTTTTTCCCGCCACGCGCGCTCTGCGGCGGCGAGCACTTCGCGAGGGTCGAGCAGCTTCAGATTCATCGCCGCACTCAGCCGCGAGTGGTAAAGCCACGGCTCGCCGGACCACATCGCATCCTGCCAGTTTCCAAACTCCGCGAGCCGGTTCGCGATGAAGTCATCCAGCGCCGCCCGCGCATCGGCGGCAGTCACCGGCCAGTCAAATTTCTCCAGTGCGCCCGGATGGCTCGCAAACCGCGCATCCACCATCGCGAGCACATCGCGCGTCGTCGAATCCGGCGGGAACTGGCGCGGCGCGGGCAGAAAACCGGGGCCGTCTTTGCCGAAAGACTCGCGGTTTTCGTGGTCGAAATTCCACTCGCCGCCGACGGGCTTTCCACCATCCATGAGCACGCCGGTCTTCGTGCGCATCTCGCGATAAAAATACTCCATGCGCAATTGCTTCCGTCCTTTCGCGTGAGCCTCAAACTCCGCGCCCGTGCAAAGAAAATGCCGGTCCGTGCGAATCTCCAGCAACACGCCCGCTTCACTCGCCACGGTAGCGATTTCCTCGCGTACACTCCACTCGCCCGGCTCGACGACAATAAGCTTTTCCGGCTGCGTCTGCGCAATCGTCCAAGCGAGTTGCGCCTCAAAAGTCTCCCCTGCCCCATCGCCCGGAATCCCGCTCCACCGCGCAGACTTCGCCGAGAGCGCCCGATAAAAAACCCGCCAACCGCGAGCCAGCAGCGCATCCCGAAAATGCCGCATCGCCGCGAGAAAAACTGCGATGCGCGGCTTCGTCACCCAAACCTTTTCCGACTCCCCCGCCACCTCCGCCATCCACACCGCATCCCGCTCCGCATCAAACCCATCAAACGCCGCCGAGCGCTCGTCGAGTTGGTCGCCGAGGACGAGGATGAGATTTCTGAGTTTCGTAGGGCGTTTCATAGTTTCGGGTTGGCGATACGCTTCGTCATCCGGCAGTGGTCGCTACAAAATTTTACTTCATCCCACACGCGCTCCCATTTTTTGCGCCATGTGAACGGGCGTCCGCAGACGGTGCAGGGCTTTGACGGGAGGTTTTGTTTTTTTACGCCTTTCATGGGGTTTCTGGTGGCGGCTGTTCGGTGTTCATTTCTCGCAGCGAATCGAGGTAGGCGTTTTTGGGGGCGGGCTTGGCGGGGCGGTGTTCGGTGCGCAGCATTTTTTCTACGCGCTCGCCGCTTTTGGCGATGAGTTCGGCGATGAGGGGGGCTTCGGGGAGGTTCTTCCAAAACTTTTTTGGCATCTCGGATTGCATGGCTCGCACTTTGAGGCGGGCGGGGTTGAAGATGCTGCGGAAGTAGGTGCGCCAGAGTTCGTCGAGCGTGTCTTCGTCGGGCGCGGCGCTGCGCGGGACGCCGGGGGTGAAGTGGAGTTTCTCGCCGTCCCAGTGGGCGCATTCGAGCGGGGTGAGGATGGACCAATCCATGCCTGCGAATCGCTTTTCAAAAAAGCCCGCTGCGAGCTGCAGGCTGCGGTGTTCTGGCTCGAACCATGCGATGAATTGCTCGCGGCCTGTGGCTTCGTTTTTGCCGACGAGGCGGAAGCGGACGAAGGCGTGCATTTTGTGAATCTCGCGGCTGATGGCTTTGCGCCATTGCTCAAGCTGGCGCACGTCGCGGTCGGTGGGGATGGCGAGCAGGTGGCGCTCGCCGCCGTGTGTGAGCCGCCAGAGCACGCGGTAAAGCACGCCCCAGCGGCGGGCGTCGGTGTGCGCGGCGACGGTGCGGGCGAGGTCGAGAAATGCAGCGGGCACTTTCGGCACGGCGCTGGGCGGTGCGGCGTCGGTTGTCGTGGCGAAAAGGGCTGGCTCTTGCGCGTCGTCGGACCATAGAACTTCGTCGGGCGAGACGCGCTGCGCGAGCAGTTCGCGGGCACGTTCGCGCCAGGACTCGAAGACTGGCTGGATGACTGCGGTGTGCATGGCTACAGCTCGCCGGAGCGCACGGATTCAAGGTCGCCGACGAGTGGCGGCGGTGCGTCGAAGTTGAGTTCGGTCTGTTGCGGCGGCGGGAGGAAGCGGGCGCGGAGTGAGTCGTCGTCGAGGCCGAGTCGCGCTGGCGTGTGGTCCGCAGCGATGATGAAAGGCAGTACTTTTTTCATCGGCAAGCGCAGGCGCAGCAGGTCGGCGAGGCGCAGTCGCGTGTAGCGGCGGGCGGTGAGGATGCGCTCGACATTTCGCACGCCGAGGCCGGGCACGCGGAGCAGGATTTCGCGGGAGGCTTTGTTGATGTCGGCAGGAAAAGTAGCGCGGTTGCGCAGCGCCCACGCGAGTTTGGGATCGAGCTGGAGATCGAGGTTCGGCGCGGCGTCGGTGGCGATTTCATCCACCTTGAATCCGTAGAAGCGCAGCAGCCAATCCGCCTGATAAAGCCGGTGCTCGCGCACGAGCGGCGGCGGCTTTATCGGCAGCAGCGACGACGGCTCGGGGATGGGGCTGAAGCCTGAGTAATACACGCGCCGCAGTCGGAACTGGCCGTAGAGAATATCGGTGCGGCGGAGGATGGTGGCGTCGGTAGAATCGTCCGCGCCGACGAGCATCTGCGTGCTTTGGCCGGTGGCAAAAGGCGGCGGTTTTGGCGCGTCGGGTTTGCGCTTTTCCGCGTGGCGCTCGTCTATTTTTTCGCGGATGTGGCCCATCGCTTCCTGGGTGCGGACGAGGTTTTTTTCCGGCGCGAGTTTTGTGAGTCCCTGCTGCGTGGGAAGTTCGATGTTGATGCTGATGCGGTCGGCGTAGCGCCCTGCCAATTCGATAAGCGCGGGCGAGGCTTCGGGGATCGTCTTGAGGTGAATGTAGCCGCGAAATTTATGCTCTTCGCGCAGCTTGCGGGCGACTTCGATGACTAGCTCCATCGTGTAGTCGGCGCTGCGGATGATGCCGCTGCTGAGGAACAGACCTTCGATGTAATTGCGTTTGTAAAAATCGAGCGTGAGCTTCACGACTTCATCCGGCGTAAAGCGCGCGCGCTGCACATTGCTGGAGCGGCGATTGATGCAGTAGTGGCAGTCGTAAAGGCACGCATTGGTGAGCAGCACTTTGAGCAGCGAAATGCAGCGGCCATCCGGCGCGTAGGAATGGCAGATGCCCGCGCCGCCCGTGGAGCCGATGCCCGTGCTCCCGCGAGAGTCCTTCCGCGCCGCGCCGCTGCTTGCACACGAGGCATCGTACTTTGCCGCGTCGGCGAGGATTTCGAGTTTCTGCTGTAGTTCCATGATGTCGGGTAAAGGTTACGCTGCGCGCGCGGACACAGTAACAACAAACCTGACTCCCGCAGCGTCGCGGGTGCGTGGCGTCGGGGAATATCTTGCCGGTCGCCACGGTGCAGGGCAGTGTGCCGCGTCCTGATTTATTCCCGTGGAAAAGTTACTCATCGCATTACAACTGATCGTCGCTCTCGGCATTCTAAACGTCTGGTTGCTCCGTGCGGGGAAAGCGACGCCGTTTCGCGGTGGCAACGCGAAGAGTCTGCGCGAGGAGTTTGCTGCTTACGGACTTCCGTTTTGGTTCATGTGCGTTATCGGCGTGCTGAAAGTGAGCCTCGCGATTGCGCTCATCGCCGCGATTTGGGTCCACGGCGTCGCGCAACCGGCGGCGATTGGCTTGGGAGCGCTCATGCTTGGCGCGTTTGTGATGCACCTCAAAGTGAAAGACCCGATTAAGAAAGCGCTGCCCTCCATCGCCGTGCTGGCGATGTGTGCGGCTATCGCGCTGCTTTAGCGGGCGCGTGAGAAATCAGAACGCGGCGAGGATGAGGTAGGCATTCAGCGCGAGATAAAAGAGCGCGGGGAGCGTCTGGAGCAGCGTGTCTTTGATTTTGATGCGCACGCCGACTGCGACCAGCATCATCAGCGCAAGCCCGCCCGCCGCCGCGCGCCCTATCCACGGTTCATTCAGTCCGGCCAGCAGACCAAACGCCGCGCAAAGTTGAAGTCCGCCGACCAGTGTGCGCTGCCCTCCGAGGCGATAGCGGTCGAACTCGCGCTTGATGTAACCGGACCAAAAGCACGCCGAGCCGTAAGCGAGAAAAGAGAGCGCGGAAAAAATAATCAGGGCTATGTGCAAGTCACCACCATAGGGTGTCGGCGCTTCGTTGCATACCTCCGTTCTCCGGCGCAAATCCGGGAGCACGTTAACATGCAGCCTTGAAAATAGCCCAGCCATTCATGGCTGGGAAAAGCGTGCTCCCCACGCGCGAAGTCCCGGCAGGGACGGCAGGATGGTTCTTCCGTCCCTCGCGGGACTCCATGCTTTTCGCCCCGCCCGAAAAATAAATATCCTCAAAGGGCTATGGAACTTGGCGACAGCCTATGGAGTGCGGCGGCTTGACGCCGCTTTGACTTTCGGCAGTTGCTGCGTGGAACTTCGGCTTACGCTCAAGCGCTTTGATGTGCCGAGCCTGCCTGTGGCAATCACCAGAAACTCAAAAACCTCCGTGATGTATTGTAAAGCGGCGTCGAGCCGCCGCACTCCAAAGCCTAGCGGCACTCAGTCGCCGCCACGCCTGTCGAGCCTTCTGCCTGCTCATCCTATCTGGAATCACTTTGAGTATGGTTCATTGTCGCCGACCTCTCAACGCGCATAAAGTGAAAGGAGTGCGACGATGCCAAGAGCCAAAGAGATTCCTAATAATAGAAATAGCTGGGTGTCGGGCTCATCGAGATCCATGTCTGGCTCATCACGGCTGCAGAACTTGAGTCCGTAGAGTCTAAGGATTGGCTCAAAAAAACAGTCAAGCGGAACGAGAGGGTTGGCGATCAAGAGGAGAATCAGAAATGCCGCCTTTGCAACCATACCCGCTGCGGCACCAAGGCTCCTCCCACACAATAGCGCGATACCAATCGCAACAGCAGGCAACGCTAGACGAAGTAGCCATTTGAATTGGGTTAGTTTCACGGCAGCCTATTCATAGTGAGCATTTGCAGTGGATGTGCGGTGTCGCCTACCATCCTACTCACCCGCAAACAAGACTTGTATGCGTTTACAACTGCACCTCGCTTGGCTCGCCGTAGGTCGTCCCCTCGGCGTTTAGCAGCTTGGTGCGGAAGGCGATGAGGGCTTGCTCGAAGGCTGTGTTGCTCGCGGTTTGCGCAGGGCGGACTAGCGGGGTGTCGTGGCCGAAGTCGGGTTCGCCGGGGAGCTTGGTTTGCGAAAATTCCTCCCGCTTTTTTTTGAACATTTGCGCTTTTGCGGTGTCTTTTCTCCCTGTGAACTCGTTTCTGACCCATTCTTGTTCTGAAAATTCCTGCGCATGGTGCGTAGAGTGGTCTTGGCGGCTTGCATGGGGCGGAAATGGTGCTTTGGCGGGTCCATGCTCGGTAAACGAGGGTCGTGTAAGTGTTACAGAGGGTCCATGCACGGTGCATGGGAGGCATGTAAGACTTACATGGGGTCCGTGCACGGTGCATGGGGGGCGTGCAGCACTTACATGGGGTCCGTGCACGGTGCATGAGGGGCTTGCAGCACTTACATGGGGTCTGTGCACGGTGCACGAGGGGCGTGTAGCACTTACATGGGGTCTGTGCACGGCTCAAAACGCGAAAAAATCATCGTTTACCTCTGATATTGTGAGCTTTACTAAAACCCGCCCCAGTTGGCATTTCGCAGCGTCGGTGGGTATTTCCTTTCCCTGTGGCGGGGCGCTTTATGGGCTGCCCAGCCTTCAAACCAAAACAAACCAAAAACAAACAATCCGCCCGTCGTCCGGTAGGCGGGGAAGCCGGACGGCGGGCACTTTGTGTAAATCAATGAAATCCTATGGCTCGAAATGAAATCCCAAGAACCGTGGACGGCAACGCTGTCCTCCTCACCGATGCCCACAATGGTGCGCTCGCGCTTCAGGACGATGTGGGGCTGAAGCAGAACCGTGCGCCGGAGATTCTGGCGGCGCGGATAGACCTGATGGGCGACCTGTCGGTGACGCCCGCCATCCCCGGCAAGCAGCAGCTTTATGAAGCGGCAAAGGCGGCGAAAGTGGCGGCGAGCGGGGAGAAGACGGCGGTGGATAGTAATGCGAAGTCGTTTATCGCAAGAGTGATCAATCGCCTGAAGAGCATCCTCGGCAACGAGTGGAACGCGGCGTGGGAAGCGGCGGGCTTCACCGGCGGCACCATCGCCATGCCGCGCACGGCGGACGAGCGGTTTGCGATCCTGCCCAGCCTCTCCGCCTACTTTACCGCAAACCCGGCGAATGAGGACCCGACGCTCAACATCACCGCCAACTTTGCTGCCACGCTCAATTCCGTCATTAGCAGTGCCCGCGCCGCCAGCCTCGCCAGCAACGTGGCCTCCGGCGAAGCAAAGGCCGCCCGCGATGCCTCGCTCGATGCCGCCCGCAAACGGCTCGGTGGCCTCCGCGATGAACTGGGCCAGCTCATCTCCGGCGATGATCCGCGCTGGTATGCCTTCGGTTTCAGCCGCCCGGATGACCCGGAGACTCCGCAGGTCGCCGAGCACCTCGTCCTCACTCCCGGTGCACCCGGCAGCCGGATGATTTATGCGGATTGGGACGACGCCCGCCGCGCGGAACACTACCGCGTCTTCGCCCAATGGCCCGGCCAGACGCAGCCGGTGAACATCCTCGACACATACGACAGCGACGCGGAGATCAACGGCGTGGCCAACAACATCGCCTCGGGCACCGTGGTGACGATCACCATCGTCTCCAGCAACGACGCCGGCGACGCCCAGCCCTCCGCGCCCATGAGCGCGACGATGCCGTAGCGCAACGCGCCGTGGAGTGCTGTGACTTGTCACAGCCGTGGCTTGCGGGACTTGTCACGCAACAGGCTCTCGCAAACACAGCGGCTCGCCATACTCAGGCTCTGCGCGACAAGTCGCTTGAGTGACGGCGGAGACAAGTCTCACGCAGTCCACGGCTTCGCTTTACGTCGCTCACTAGTGCGCAGCCGCTTTCTGGAATTGATTCCCACATCCACATGGGAACCTGCTTTTCCGCGTCCGGCGCGGAGAGGGGAGCGTAAGATTCGCGTCGTTGAATAAATATGATGAATGACTCTTCAGCACCTTCTCGCGTCTGGCTCATCACCGGTTGCTCCAGCGGCTTCGGCGCTGCGCTGGCCGCTGCGGTGCTCGCTCGTGGCGAGCGCGTCGTGGCCACGGCCCGAAATGCAGACGCGCTGTGCGAATTCGCTGCGCAGTTCCCCGATTCGTGCCGCGCACTCGCGCTCGATGTCACCGATGCGTCGCAAGTGAAGCGCGTGGTCGCGCAGGCTGTTGAGGAGTTCGGGCGGCTCGACGTCGTGGTGAATAACGCCGGATACGGGCTAGTCGGTGCGTTCGAGGAACTCGGCACGGAGCAAATCGTCCGCAACTTTGATACGAATTTCTTCGGCGCGCTGGAAGTCATCCGCGCCGCGCTGCCGATTCTGCGGGCGCAAGGCAGCGGGCATATCGTGAACATCTCGGCTGCTGCAGTGATTTCCAACTACGCCGGATTCTCGATCTACGGCGCAACGAAGTGGGCGCTGGAAGGCGTCTCCGAATCGCTCGCCGCAGAACTCAAGCCGCTCGGGATCAAAGTGACTATGGTTCAGCCCGGACCATTCCGCACCGACTTCATTGCACGCTCGCTCGAACGCGCGGAGAGCCACATCGCGGACTACGACCGGACGAGTGGAAAGTTTGCACGCTTGCTCGAAACCATGTCCGGCAAACAGCCCGGCGACCCAGCGAAAGCAGCGGAAGCCATCATCGCCGCCGTGGAATCCGACACGCCGCCGCTGCGCCTCATCCTCGGCAAATACGCGAACGACAAGACTCGTAGGAAACTCGCCGACGCCGAACGGGAACGCGCAGCGTGGGAGTCGGTCGGAGCGCCCACGGATTTTTCCGCCAATTCTTCAAACGTATGAACACGCCTGCAACTCTCAGCCTTCTCGCCGTAATCTCCTGCCTTTTGAGCGCCTGCGCCTCGGCGGAAAGCGGCTGGCGGAAGACGAGGGCGACGCCGTGCCCGAGATTGATGCGGTCGCCATCGCGCAGGCAGGTGGGGAGGATGAGACGCTCGTCGTTCAGCAGCGTGCCGTTCGTAGAGCCGCGATCCACGAGCCAAAATTCGCCGCCTTCCTGTGTGTGGATGAGCGCGTGGCGGGTGAGGCAATCGCGCAAGAATACTGGACGTGAGGTCCACTCGACAAAGTCAGTTCGCCTTTCCCGATAAGCTAGACAGCGTCCGCGAGGCCGGCGCGAAATACCAGTTCGCGCCATTAAGGTTGGAGCCGCGCCTGCACTCAATCCCGGCGTTTGGGATTCATCCGATGGGCGATTGCTTGTTTCTAATTCTGCTCGCCTACCGTGGTGGTAACATCGCAAACAACTCACCCTATGAAGCTCACCATTCTTTCCATCCTCACCAGCCTCGTCTTTTCGTCAGCGATTTCCAACGCTGCTCCCGATTCTGTAGTCCACGATCTCGTGGTGTATGGCGATTCGTCAGGTGCGGTGGTGGCGGCGATTTCTGCGAAGCGTGAGGGGCGCTCGGTCATTCTTGTAAATCCGACGGCGTTCCCCGGCGGGATGAGTGCGAGTGGGCTGGGGGCGACGGATTTCCTCGGCTACCGGAGCACTTTTGGCGGTATCGCTTCGGAGTTTTACGACGGTGTGTCGAAGGCTTACGGAGTGGCAAATGTGCGCAGCTTCGAGCCGCATGTGGGCAAGCAGGTTTTCGAGAAGTTGATCGCCGATGCGGGCGTGACCGTGATTTACAATGAACGGCTGGATCGCACTTCGGGCAAGGGCGTGACGATGGAGGGCAAGCGCATCACGGCCATCACGACTCTCAGCGGGAAAACTTATCGCGGGAAGATGTTCATTGATGCGACTTACGTGGGCGATTTGATGGCGGCGGCTGGTGTGACTTTTACCGTCGGTCGCGAGCCGGAGAGTCAATACGGCGAGGATATGGCTGGCGTGCGGCGCGGCGACACGAACCCGCGCGTGCATTATGGGCAGAGGGACAAGGATCATTTCGTCGCGGAAGTGGACCCGTATGTGAAAGCGGGCGACCCCACGAGCGGGCTGCTGCCGCATGTGGTGAAAGGCGATGGCATCACGAATGGGCAGGGCGATAAGAAGATTCAGGCGTTTAATTATCGCGTGTGTCTGACGACGAATCCCGCGAACCGCATTCCCATCGAAAAACCGGAAGGCTATCGCGAGATCGATCACGAGTTGCTGCTGCGCAATTTTGAAGCTGGGGATTCGCGGTTGCCTGCGCTCATCGAGCCGCTGGCTGGCGAGGGGCAGAAGGTGGACTGGAACAATATGCACGCGGTCGGGTCCGATTACGTCGGGGCAAATTACGAGTATCCCGAAGCCAGCTACGAGCACCGCATTGAGATCGAAAAGGCGCACCAGACCTACATTCGCGGCTTTCTTTGGACGATGGCGAACAACCCGCGTGTGCCGGAGAAAATCCGCACACGCACCGCGACGTATGGTTTGCCAAAGGATGAGTTCACCGACAACGGCGGATGGCCTTGGATGATCTACATTCGCGAAGCGCGGCGCGTGGTGGGCGACTACGTGATGACGCAGCTCGACTGCATGGGAACTCGCAAGGCGTCTGATCCTGTCGCGCTCGGCTCGTTCGGGATGGACTCGCATTGCGTGCAGCACATCGTCGCCGCAAACGGCAAGGTGCAAAACGAAGGCGTCATCTGGCGCACACCGCCGCGTCCTTACGGCATCTCGTATCGCTCGATCATCCCGAAGCGCGGCGAGTGCGAAAATCTTTTCTCGCCCATCTGCCTCTCGGCCTCGCACGTCGCGCACGGCTCCATCCGCATGGAGCCTGTATTTATGGCTCTCTCGCAAAGCGCAGCCATCGCTGCGGGCATGGCGATTGATAAAGGCGTGAGCGTCCACGACGTGCCCTACCCCGCGCTGCTGGAGAAGCTGGAAGCCGCAAAGCAAATCGCGCGGCCCGAAGCGTGGAAGCGCCCAGCGAGCGGAAAAAAAGCCGCTGCACCAATTAAATGTGAACCTGCAAAACCTGAACACGCAGAGCCTGCGCCGAGCAAGGCCACACCGAAAAAGCCTGCGCCGATAAAGGCCGAGGTGTTTGAAATCGGAGGCAATAAGGCATACATCTACGCAGCACCAGAACCGGCGCAGGGCAAGCCGTGGATTTGGTATGCGCCGATTGTGAAAGGCGATTTCATCCTCGTGAAATTCAAGTCGTATTTCGACGCCTTCATCGGCGCGGGCATCACCGTCGCGGGCTTTGATCTCGGCGAAGTGCGCGGCTCGCCGGAAAGCAGCGCGAAGTTCACGCTATTTTACGACGAGATGGTGAAGCGCGGTTACTCGGCAAAGCCGATCCTGCTCGGACAAAGTCGCGGTGGAATCATGACGCTGGCGTGGGCATTTCGGAACCCGGACAAAGTGCAGGCGTGGGCTGGTATTTACCCCGTCTGCAACCTCGCAAGCTATCCGCTGAAGTTTTCAAAAAAGGAAACCCTCACCGACTACGGCATGACCGAGGAAGCACTGCGTGCGCGGCTCGCGGAGTTGAACCCTGTCGAAAATCTCGCCGGTCTTGCGGCGAAAAAAGTGCCGATGTTTTCCGTCCACGGCGACAAGGATGGGACCGTGCCCTATCTTGAAAATACCAAGCTGCTGAAGGATCGCTACGAAGCCGCTGGCGGGAGCTTTATCGAAAAAGTAATCCCCGGCAGAGGACACGAAATTTCGCCATTCTTTTTCGAGTGCCAGGAGCTGGTTGATTTCATCCTCAAGCACGCCAAACCGTAAGCGCCAGTCGCGGTGTCGCGTGAATCCGCACGACTTTTCGATACCTGATTTGTGGCAGATAACGGTTTCTTCATTACCTTTTCCTGTATTTTTGCAGGAAGGTAAGGCCCGCTGAATGCACTTATGAAATTACTCGTAGTCGAAGATGAAAAGAAAATCGCAAACCTGATTAGCAAAGGTCTTCGCGAACACGGCCACACCGTGGACCTCGCTCACAATGGCGACACGGGTTTTGAGCGGGCGACTACGGAGCCGTATGATGCCATCGTCCTCGACATCATGCTGCCCGGTCGCGACGGACTCAGCGTGTTGCGCGGCATCCGCGAGTGCAACATCCACACTCCGGTCATCCTCCTCACCGCACGCGGAGGCGTGGACGAAAAAGTGAACGGCCTGAATGCCGGCGCGGATGATTATTTAGCAAAACCTTTTTCCGTTGATGAACTGGTCGCGCGCCTGCGGGCATTAGTCCGGCGGGTGACGGGAGAATCCATCAGCCTCTACAAAGCGGGCGATCTATCCCTCAATCTCCTCACTCGCGAAGTCATGCGCGGCAACCGCAAGATCGAGCTTACCTCGCGAGAGTTCCGCCTGCTGGAGTATCTCATGCGAGTGCCCAATCACACCCACACGCGGTCGCAAATCATCGAGCGCGTCTGGGAATACCACTTCGACCCCGGCACGAATCTCGTGGACGCATACATCCAGCGCTTGCGGCGAAAAGTGGACGACGGAGAGGAACTAAAAATGATCCAGACCGTGTGGGGCGTAGGCTTCAGCATCGTCACGAAATAGCGGTTTGGTGACGACGGGGTAGCGAACACCGCAAGTGGTCGGGAAGTCACTGTGGGCATTCTTTTAACCACAAAGAACTCAGAGAGCACATAGAAGGTTAAACCCGTACGCAGCACTTGGAGTCAGCGAAGCACGGGAGCTGTAACGGAGCGGAGTTCGGGTTCAGTCCAGCACCTTGCCGGGCTGGTAGTGAGGGAGGACGAAGATGCGGAGCTTTCGGAGTGGGAGGTCGCGCTGCTTGATTTCAAATTCCGAATACTTCGACCACGGAGCGTTGTCGTCTTTTTTCCAGCCGCCTTCGGGTTTGGTGTAGAAGGAGCGGATGAGGACGCTGGCGGGTTCGCCTTCCGGGCGGTCGGTGATGTAGAGCGCGGCGCGGCCTGAGAAGCGGTTGGTGCCGTATTCGCGGGAGTCTTCGTCTTCGTTGATCGGGATGGCTGGGTTTCGCGCTTCGTATTCGTCGTAGCGGCCCCAGAAATGGAACTGATTTTCCGCCGACGGGCTTTCGGGGACATAGACGGGCGGGTGGCCGGGAGCCTCGATGCGTTTTTCCGGCAGGTAGTAGCAGAGCGCGGCGGCGGTGCCGTAGTCGTCGGCGATGAGGAAGATTTTGCGTCCGAGTTGCGCTTCCATTTTCACGCGGAAATCGTGGACTGCTTTCGCGGTGGCGCTCCATCCGCGAAGGCGTGCGCTGGGGTCGCGGTGAAATGGAATGGCGATGCCCGCTGCGCGGAGGATGTTCGTATTGATCGCGAGGATGGAAAGCACCGCACCAATGCTGATGGCGACGATGGCGAATTTGCGGGCGAATCCGCGCTCGGCGAGCAGCGCGGAAAAGTGCGCGACGGTGAGGATGGCGAGGGAGACTGCGGCGGGCGCGGTCCAGTTCACCTCGGCATCGTGGTGGAGGCCGATCCAGACGTAGAGGGCGACAAGCGGCGCTGTGAAGGCGAGGAGGAAGCGGGGCTTCCAGTGCATGTTTGGCTCGTCCTTGAGGGTGGCAATTGCGAAGGCTGTGGAGACTAGGGCGATCCAGAATGCGAGTTTGTGATAGCGCTCATCTTCGAGCGCGTTGCCGAAGAAATAGAGACTGAGCAGCGTGAGCAGTGTGGCGAGCCAGAGGATTGTGCGGTTTTTGAAACTCGTAGGAATCGCGGGGATGGCCCAGGCAATCGCGCTGATCCAGCGCAGGAAGGAATCGCGGCAGAGGACAAGGAGCGTCCAAAGCATCGCGGCGAAAATCAGCGGAGAATAGACGCCGAAATGCGATGCGAAGAACTGGCCGAATGAACTCCAATCGAGATCATACCACGGGGCATCCAGCCCGCCCCGCGCAGCGAGGTGCGCGGTCGTCGGCCAGCCTCGCGCGTTGTTCCAGTGGATGATCGGGTACACAAATGGGAGGAAGGAAAACAGCATGGACCAGAAGCCGGGCCGGATGAGTTCCCTGCGGTATTTGGGCGTGAGGATGAGCAGCAGAAAAATGCTGAGAAGCTGCATCGCATTGGTGAATTTGCACAGAAAACCAAGGCCGATGACTGCACCAGTGGCGGGCCACCAGAGGTTGAAAGCGGGGCTTTTTTCCAGCGCGAGCCAGGTGGTGCAAAGGGCGGCGGTCCAGAAGAAGATGGAGAGTGGGTCTATCGTCATCAGCAGCCCGCCGGCATTGAAGAGTGGCGCGGCGTTGATGATTACGACCGTCCATGTGGCGACGCGGACCTCGAAAATGCGGCGAGCGAGCCAGAAGGCCAGCAGGCTGGTTCCCAGCGCGAGCATGGGCGCGAAAAAGCGGATGCCAAATTCGCCGTGGCCGAAGATCGCAGTGCTCGCTTTCATCGTGGCGGCGATGCCCGGTCCTTTGCTGAAATAGCACCAGTCGAGGCGCTGGCTCCATTCGTGGTAGTAGGCTTCGTCGGGCGAAAGTTCCATCTGCCCGATAGTTGCGAGCCGCAGTCCGGTGAGGATGAGAAGTGCGATAAAAAGGCGGCTCATGGATTTGCGTTTTTCATTTCAAAAGTCAGCAGTGACGGATGGCTTGCGGCGGCGCGTGGCGCAATCCTTTCCCCATATTTCCGCCACAGCATCTCGGCGGCGAGCGCGACGAACAGCGCCGAAGCCGCGCCTGTGCAGATGCCGGCCAGCGTGTCGCTCGGCCAGTGTGCGCCCGTGTAGATGCGTGAGTAGCTCACAAGGAGCGCGGGGAAAAAGACGAGCCAGCCCAGCCGGAAAAGCAGCGTGGCGATGACTGCGACGGCGGCGGTGTTTGCGGAGTGGTTCGATGGAAATGAGCGGCCTTGCTCCTTCGCTGAGGGCATCTTTCCGGTGGAGAGTTTTTCTTTCACGGGGAGGAAAACGCCTTTCCACGCAGGGCGTTGCAAGTCGATCTGCCGCACGCCAAACTCGGTTTGGTGTGGGCGAAAGCGACCGGCGGTTTGTTTGATGGTGCGCCCCACAATCCCATCCGTGACGCCAAACGCGAGGAGCGCGAGCAGCGCAAATGCACGGCCCCGGAAGCCGCCCTTCCACACGAGCCACGCGACGAGAATGCCGAGCGGGACACCCCAAAACGCAGCCGACGAAGCGAGCGCCATGAGCTTGTCCAAAGCCGGGCTGGTCCACTCGCGGTTGATGAGAAAAAGGAGCTTTTGATCCATGCGGACTTGGGCGACTGTGCGCGAGCCTATGAGCACTTCCTTTTCTGTAAAGAGCCGACTCGCAGCCATCGCGGTGCTCCTCATTTCCCACGCTGGTTTCGCTGCCGATGCCCCGGATGCGCGAGAGTTGCTGAAGGCAGCGCGGGTGGCGCAGTCGAGCGTGGATTGGAAGTTCACCGGCCATCTTCGCGTCGGCGCTGGATCAAAGAAGATGCCCTTCATCCTCACCATCGCAAACGGCATCGTGCGGTATGAATTTCAGGACACAAAAGACACGATCACTTTGCGCCTCGGCGAGAAGGACTCGCGGCTTGAGGAGACAAAAGGCGGGAGGACGGAGCGCGTGGTGACGGCGAAATTTGACGACCCGGTGCGCGACACCAGCATCACCTACGAAGACCTCGCGATGCGCTTTCTTTACTGGCCCGATGCCAAGGTGGTGGACACCGCTGCAATCGTCGGCCAGAGCAGTTGGGAAGTGGATATTTTGCCGCCAGCGGGGACGGCGAGCCAGTATGCAAAAATCAAGGCGTGGTTTTCCAAAGCGGACAATGCGTTGATGAAGATGCAGGGCTTCGACGCAGCGGGGAAATCAGTCCGCGAATTCACCGTGCGCGCCGGCATGAAGCGCGACGGCGCGTGGTACTTGAAGACCATGGAAATCGTAGGACCGGGCGGAAAGCGCAAGGCGACGATGCTGGAGCTGGAAGACCTCGTGAAGTGAGCGCCCATCTTGGGCATCGCCCAAGGCTGATATATAGTCGGACCTCTGTCCTTTAATTGCGGCAACCAGATTCAATAATGATTCCGTAAATTGGAGATTTCAACGGCCTGTTCAGTTACTCGATATAAAAAACGATATTCACTGTCGATGCGCCTCGACCACCACCCCGCCAATTGATGCTTCAATGGCTCTGGTTTGCCGATGCCTTCATATGGACTTCGTCGAACATCTTTGATGAGTTGGTTGATGCGGCGCAACATAGAGCGATCCGTATCCTGCCAGTATAAATAATCCTCCCATGCTTCGTCGGAAAAGATGAGCTTACGCCTCATACATCCAAGTCAACGGTTCGCTCCACACCCTTTCCGGCGTCCAACTGAGCGATGGCACTCATAATACGTTTGGCGTTCTTAGGACTCTTGAGCAAGTAGGCTGTCTCCTCCAATGCTTCAAAGTCCTCCAGCGACATCATCACGACAGCCTGATCTCGATTGCGCGTGATGATAATGGGCGCATGATCTTCGCAAACCTTATTCATGGTCGAAGCGAGATTCTCTCTTGCGGCAGTGTAGGAAATAGCGGTCATGGGACGGACAGTATGCTGTCCAGATAGGGCCGTCAAAGGAAGTTTGCTTTTGGTAATACGTGGCTGAGTGGCCTACGACCCCCAAAATTCAGCGACACGCGGAATCCCGATGTGTCGGGACAGCGCATGATTTAGGCGACGTCGAGTTGACACGGCACTCACTCGATCTCGCGCACTATGCGGAAGCCTACGTCGTTGCTTTGGTAGCTGGGCATGTTGTAGCTGCGGGCGGTGCAGCGTAGGCTGCTGATGCGGGATTTCCATGAGCCGCCTCGATAGACTCGTTTCGGGGATTGCTGGGTGTTTCGCGGGTTGGTGACTTCCTTGCCTTTGTACAAATCCAGCGCGTCGAGGCACCACTCGAAGACGTTGCCCGCCATGTCTTCGATTCCAAATGCGCTGGCTCCTTTTGGGAAGCTGCCGACGGGGGCTGTCTCTGCGTAGCCGTCGTTGATAGTCGCCTCGCGCCACGGAAAAGCCGTCCGCGCGTCTGCAAAATTTGCGTAGGTTCCGCTGCCGAAATCATCTCCCCAAGGGAATATCCGCTGTGAAGGGCCGCGTGCTGCGTATTCCCACTCCGCCTCGGTCGGCAGGCGGTATTTTTTCCCCTCTTTTTGACTGAGCCATTTGCAAAAAGCCTCCGCTTCCAGCGCGCTCACATAGACAGCGGGATGGCGA
The DNA here is from genome assembly GCA_031372675.1 of Verrucomicrobiaceae bacterium. Classification (GTDB taxonomy): domain Bacteria; phylum Verrucomicrobiota; class Verrucomicrobiia; order Chthoniobacterales; family Chthoniobacteraceae; genus SXWH01. The sequence continues at coordinate 3,513 of JANMLS010000191.1, read as the reverse complement.
TCATCTGCCCACGGAGCACGTTTGGCGCGGTGAGAAGCATCGAATCGCTCGTAGGCCACATTGGTGACGGGGTAGCGGGACATGTAGAATCCGCTGAGTAAAACGGGGGTGATGGGTTGCTCGGCAGCTTGTGAATTGCTGCCGTTGCTGCCCATTTCAAAACGTCCGCTGGGGACGAGATACATTTCCAGACCGAGTGTATTGGAGTGATTCGGGTTGTTCTTTTTTTCCTCGGCGCGTGCGATGGGGGAAAGATTGATGACTGCGTTTGCGGGCGTTGGCGCAGGGAGTGGCTGCGTGGCTTTTTTTTGCGGACTCGGTGCGGGAGCTTTTTGCTGCGCAATTCGGGGCGTCGCGATGGGTGCGTTTGCCGGGATGGGAAGATTCGTCATTTCCTCCAAATAATCGTCAATTAAATCCTCTGCATCACCGCCGGAAAGACCGAGACTTTCGCCGAGGTTGCACATCGCATCGCGCTGGTCGTCGCTCATTTCTTCGCCATCGAGACAGAGGCGCGACATTTTCAGAATCTTGCGAAATTCAAACGACGGATCGCCGACTTGCTGCTCTGGTGCAGCGACGGGTTGCGGTGCTTCTTTTGGGAGCGGCGCGGGTGCTTCTATCGGTGCGGGAGAAGGCTCTGCGCTGGTGCGTACGCTGCCGGTGCGTTCGAGTTCCGCTTCGATGACTGGGAGCATGTTCTCCATGCCCAGCCCCATTTCGGAGCCTGCTGTGAGGAGGCGGTTTTCGCTGTCTGGTGAGAGCGATTTTTCCGTGAGGGAAAATAGCAGCAGCTTGCGAAATTCCAGAACCGCATCGCGGATAAATCCAGCGTGCAGCTCGGCGTCGTGGCGTGCTCTTTCCGTGGAATCGAGGAGCTTTGTCCGGGCTTCGGCCAGGAAATGCGCCGCCTCGTCCAGCCCTTGTCGCAGCATCTGCGCCATCGGGTTGCTGGGTTGGTTTTTGAGGGGGAGCTTTTTTTGCCACCAGACTAAAAGCAGCCGTGTGTTTTCCTCGATGATTTCGGGGCGGACGTTGCCGTCGAACTCAAGGCAGAGACGATGGTAGAGATTGGGCGAGTTGTAGTTTCGCCAACCATCCCATCGGAGCGGATTGTCGGGTATCGGGTTCGGTAGAGCCACGGATATGGATTCGTTGCGTTGCTACGAGATGCGTAGCTGGGCAAGGTCCGCCGTGGCAACTTCCAGTTCGTTTTCTGAAAGCCCCGTGTTGCGGGCGATAGAGACGGTGCTGGTCCTGCCGAAGGCTTCCACCACGACTTCCAGAACTTGATTTTCGTTGTAGAGGTAAGTCAGCTCCACGGGAGAACCTTTTGGCAGAAATGGCGGAAGCTCGATGTCGCAAATCCCAAGCGGCGTGCATTCGCCGGGGACGGTGCTTTCGCCTTCGACGACGCGCACCACAACGTTTTTCATGTTCGCTTTTGCGGTTCCGAAGTTGTTTTTGATCTGCCCCGGGATGGGCGTCATTTTGACGATCATTGGGAAGACGTATTCCTCCATTTTCGAGTCGTCCCAAAGCACCACACCGAGCGTGTGCGTGGTGATGTTGGTGACGCGAATCAACGAGCCATCGGCGGCGGAAAATTGCTCCCGCACTTCCTGCGCAACATTCCGGCTGCCCGATTCGTTTTCCTGCTGAAGCACAGAAAGCATCGCCTGGATTGATGCACCGAGCGCCACCGCTTCATCCGGGCTTACGTTCTCGGCAACGGGACGATTCGATGTCTCCGTAATCATCGTGCGCACAGACGGCACGCGCGTCATGCCGCCAGTGAGGAGAATACGATCAATTTTATCCCACGAAAGATCGGCCTCCTGCATCACGATTTCGCAAATCGCCTTACACTTCTCGATGAGGTGCCGCGTGCGCACTTCAAAGTCGTTGCGCGTCAGCTCCAGCTTCACGCTCTTGCCGTTATAGCTATGCACTAAGGTCGTGCGCTGGCGGGTCGAGAGCTGGATTTTTGCAGTGAGGGCGCGGTTGTAAAGGTCTTGGTAACTTTGCAGATCGAGCAGCGGGTTTTCGCCGTGCAGCTTGTCAAATTCATCGGCCACCCAATTTACGATCACGTCATCCCAATCCTTGCCACCAAGCCGGTGATCTCCATTGCTCGCAACCATGCGGATGTGGTGCCCCTCGATCCGCATAATGGTCACGTCGAATGTTCCACCGCCGAGATCGAAGACAAAAACCGTTTGGTTTTCCTCCAGCTTATCAAGCCCGTAGGCCAAGGCTGCGGCGGTAGGCTCGTTGATGATTTGGAGGACATTTAGCCCTGCGAGCTGTCCCGCATGGATTGTGGCAGTGCGCTCTGCGTCGTTGAAATAAGCGGGGACCGTGATCACCGCATCCGTCACTTCTTCTCCGAGATACTTTTCCGCATCGCCCTTCAGCTTCCGCAAGATGATGGCCGAAAGCTCCTCGGCGGAATAAACCTTGCCGCCGAACGCTCGCGAAAATTGCCCCTTCGATTTCCCCATCTCGCGCTTCACGAAGTCCACAATTTTGTCCGGCTCGGCGACGGCGTTTTGCTTTGCCACAGTCCCGACGACGGCATTGCTCGTATCAAAAAGAATCACGGAGGGCGTGATGCGTTCGCTTTCCGAGTTTGGGATAATCTGGGGCTTTCCGTAGGCATCAATATGAGCGACCGCACAAAATGTGGTGCCAAGGTCTATCCCGATTGCTTTGCGGTTGGTGGATGTTTCGAGCATGGATTCTATCGAGAAAGGGATGACATTTTTCATATCGGGCTTCCGGCGGGATTCGGTTCCGCTGGTGCTGAAATGGGCTGCGTCTTTTTAATGTTAGAGTCTCGCCATTTTTTGATGACGACTTCCTCCGCCCGCACGATCCGGTCGCGCCACTGAAACCCACGCCTCACCGAGCGAACAATATCGAAGTCCTCATCCGGCTCGCTCGCGCTCTCCACCAAAACCGCCTTCTGCACGAGCTTGTCGAGCTTCCCGCCCTGGCTGGGGATTTGCGTCACATCCAGCCGCTCCAACACTTCGAGGATGAAGTGGATGTTGTGGTCCAGATTTACCACCGCATTGCGCATATTTTCCTCGCGACCGAAGAAAACCGCGCCCGTCAGCTCTAAAACCCCTGCCAATGCGATCGCCTGACGCAGCGTAATGGCTTTAGACCCTACTGAAGTGCCCATTGCGTTGGCGACATCATTTGCCCCAAGATTCCAGGCCAAAAAAAATGCCAAACCCACTACCACCCAAAGCCAAGCAATACTCATGGGGATGGCGTCACGAATAAATCCCAATCGACTGCACCAATAGCGTAAAAGCACCCGCCTCAAAATGAGGATTTAAGACTCCGTCATACTCAAATTTGCTCAGCATGAGCTGAAAAGATCGGATGCGGCCTGAATTGAAAGAAGCGCCATTTTTGACGGTTTTGGCACGAAAGACAGGCACCAGGTTAGAAAATGGAATCTGCACGGTTGCCCATTGATTCATGGTCGTATCAAAGGAG
>JANMLS010000178.1:0-15019 GCA_031372675.1 Verrucomicrobiaceae bacterium | reverse complement strand
TTTCAAAGCCTATAACGGCGGTCGTCTCGCGGAGGCTTGCCGACTTTTCACACAAAAAATGGTCGCTGGAAATGCCACTGTGGGCATGTCGCTCACGGGTGCGCTGACTCCGGCAGGGCTTGGAAAAGCGGCGATTGTCCCGCTGATGAAGGCGGGCTTTGTGGACTGGATCATCAGCACCGGCGCGAACCTTTACCACGATCTGCACTACGGTCTGGGCATGGAGCTTTACGCGGGTTCTCCGTTCCTCGACGACGTGCATCTTCGCAAAGAAGGCATCATTCGGATTTACGATGTGCTCTTTGATTACGACGTGCTGCTCGACACCGATGCGTTTGTCCGCGAAGCCATCCAAGGGCCGGAATTCCAGCGCACGATGGGCACCGACGAGTTTCACTACCTGCTCGGAAAATACGTTTTCGCACGCGAGAAAAAGCTCGGCCTTTCCGAGACGAGCGTCCTCGCTGCGGCTTACAAATACGGCGTTCCCATCTTCACCAGCAGCCCCGGCGACAGCTCCATCGGCATGAACATCGCCGCCATGTCCCTGCGCGATTCCAAGCTGCTCATGGACGTAAATCGCGACGTGAATCAGACCGCATCCATCGTGTACGACGCGAAATCAGGCGGAGAAATGAGCAGCGTTTTCATCCTCGGCGGCGGCTCACCAAAAAACTTCATGCTGCAAACCGAGCCGCAGATTCAGGAAGTCATGGGCATCGAAGAACGCGGCCACGATTACTTCCTGCAATGCACCGATGCGCGCCCCGACACCGGCGGACTCAGCGGCGCGACGCCAGCCGAAGCCGTGAGCTGGGGCAAAGTGGACCCCGACAACCTGCCCGACTGCGTCGTGTGCTACGCGGACAGCACCATCACGCTCCCCATCATCACCGCCTACGCCCTCAGCAAAACAAAACCTCGCAAGCCCAAACGCCTCTACGACCGCCGCGACGCGATGCTCGAAAAGCTCCGCTCCATGTATCTAAAACACGGCACCGTAGCCAAAGTTGAGCACCGCACCGACCTCGACAAACCGAAGAAAAAAGCCGTGAAAGGCCGCAGCGGCAGAAGCGTCACCGGCACAAAGCGGGACTGATTGGCGAGCTACTACGAAACCACCACCGTCTGCCTGGTCTGTGCGCTTTGGTAAATGGCGCGGATGACTGCGACGGCGTTGCGTGCGTCGCGCCCGCCGATTGCGGGCTGGCGGTTTTCGCGGATGGCGTTGCAGAGGTCTTCGATCTGGCGGCGATGGCCTTCGGTGCTGATTGCGAGCGGGTTTGCCACGCCGCCGCCGATGTTTGCTCCGCCGCCGCCGTTGCGGATTTTTTCATCCTCCGGCAGTTCCTGCTCGAATTGCCAGAACTTGATGTTGTCGTCCTCCAGCACCACTGAGCCTTTGTCGCCGCTGATTTCTACGCGCTTGTTCCAGCCGGGATAAGTGCTCGTCGCGCCTTCGACCACGCCGAGTGCGCCGCTGGGGAACTTGAGCACCGCGACCGCAGTGTCTTCCACCGCGATGCGATCATGCGCAAGCGTGGCGATGTTTGCTTTCACCTCGCAGGGCACACCGGCAAACCAAGTCAGCAAATCAATCGCGTGAACGCCTTGATTCATCAACGCGCCGCCGCCGTCAATTTCCCAAGTCCCGCGCCACGCACCGCTGTCGTAGTAAGCCTGCGTGCGCCACCATTTGATATACGCGCTGCACATCGTGAGACGGCCAAAGCGACCTGCGTCCACAGCCTTCTTCACCGTCTGTGCGCCTTCGCCGAATCGGCTCTGGAAGACCGCTGCGAGAATGCAGCCGCTCTTTTGCGCAGCCGAGAGCATCGCATCAATTTTCTCCACGGTGATCTCAATCGGCTTTTCGCAAAGGACGTGCTTGCCCGCATTCAGCGCAGCAATCGCAGACTCCCCATGCAGTCCGCTCGGCGTGGTGATGCACACGGCGTCCACATCCTCCCGCGCAAGCAGCGCCTCCAGCGAAGCGGCGGGCTGACACGCCCATTTCTGGCAAAACGCCTCCATCCCCGCGAGCGAGTAAGCAGCGACGAGTTCCGCGCCGGGAATATCGCGAATCGCCTCCGCGTGAATCCCCGAGATGTTTCCAGTGCCGATGAGTGCAAAACGAACGTTTTTAGACATAGCTGCGTTTCTACGCGGAGAGACCGCGGAGGGTGAAGCATATTTCACCAGGCGGACAAAATGTGTCTGTGTGACAAGGCGAAAAAGTAGGGATTTCTTACATCGTGGCTTCCTCACTTCCTGTCTTCCTGCTTCCAAATTGTGCCGCTACGTTCACCGCAATATGCACCGCCTATCAGTCCTTCTAGCACTCACCGCCACCGCATTTTCTCAGACTCCCGCGACGGACCCGGATGCAAATGCTCCAGCCGCTTCGCCCGCGCAAAATCGCACGCTGAAGCAACTGCCGCCGCTTGGCGTCGCCATTTCCGAGAAGGATCGTGCGGAGTTGACGGCGGGCGCGGCGGAACTCGGAAAGGAAATCGCTGTGCTGAAACTCGCGAAACTCCACCCCGAGCTGAGCGCGCTCATTCCCGACGTGGAAATTTTCCACAAGGCCGTGGACTGGGCGTTGCGTTACGATGAATTCTACGACGTGAAGCAGATCGCCACCGCGCGCACTCTGCTCGCCGAAGGCAGGGCGCGCGCCGCCGCGCTGCGCGACGGCAAGGCTCCGTGGACGGCGCAGACCGGACTCGTGGTGCGTGGGTATCGCTCAAAAATAGACGGCAGCGTACAGCCATTCGGCGTCGTAGTTCCTGCAACTTGGAAAGGCGCGGAGGACAAAAAGCTGCGCCCGACTTGGGTCTGGAATCACGGTCGCAACGACAAGCTCTCGGAGCTTGCATTCATCGCCGAGCGCATGAACAAACCGGGCGAATTCACACCCGAAGATACGTTCGTCGTGCATCCCTACGGTCGCTACTGCAACGCGACGAAATTCGCGGGCGAGGTGGATGTTTTTGAAGCACTCGATTCAGCAAGCCGCGCCTATCCCGTGGATCGCGGGCGACTGGTGAACGCTGGCTTTTCCATGGGCGGCGCAAGCGCATGGCATCTCGCCGTGCATCATCCCGGAATGTGGGCCGCAAGCCACGCCGGAGCAGGCTTCGCCGAGAGCGCGGAATACGCCGGAGTCTTCTCAGAGGGCAAAACGCCGCCGCCGTGGTGGGAGGTAATTCTTTACCGCTGGTACGATGCGACCGTCTGCGCTGGCAACCTCGCCAATCACCCGATGTTTGCCTACTACGGCAGCGAAGATAAGCAGAAACAGGCGACGGAAATCATGCGCCGCTTCGCGGAAAAAGAAGGCGTGAAATTCGAGGAGTTCATCGGCCCCGGCGTCGGGCATAAATATGAGCCAAAGATGAAGCAGCAGATCGCCGACAACGTCGCCGCACTTCTCGCAACGCGCCCTGCGGAAGACGATGAAATGCATCTCGTCACCTACACGCTGCACTACCCTTCCGTAAAATGGGTGCGCATTGACGGCATGGAGCGCCAGTGGGAACGCGCGGAAATTCACGCGAAGATCGACGCGCAGAAAATCACCGCGACGACGAAGAACGTGACGGCGCTCGTGTTCTCGTCGCCATTCCGCAGCGGAGCGCCCGACAGCGAGCGCATCAAACAAATCATCATCGACGGTCAGGCGCTCGCCCCGGCGTGGAACAAAGTTGGCGCGCAATTTGTGAAGACCGGCGGACGCTGGGCCGTCGGCATCCCGCAGGGTGCACTGAGCAAGCAGCCCGGTATTTCGGGCCCTGTGGATGACGCGTTCACATCTCCGTTCATATTCGTAAAGCCCACGGGTGCTCCGCTGAATTCAGCGACCGGCGAGTGGACGCAACGGGAACTCACGCACGCCACGAAACAATGGCGCTCCATTTACCGAGGCGACGCGCCAGCCAAGAACGACAGCGAAATCGCAGCAGCCGACCTCCAAGAAAACAACCTCATCCTCTGGGGCGATCCTTCCTCGAACGCCGTGCTAAAAAAAATCGCCGACAAGCTCCCGGTGAAGTGGAGCGCAGACGGCGTGGAGTTTGGCGGAAAGAAATACGGCGCTAATCATGTGCCCGTGCTCATTTTCCCAAACCCGCTGAACCCGCACCGCTACGTCGTGCTGAATAGCGGCTTCACCTTCAGCCGCGCTGCTGCGAGCGGAACAAATTCACTGCAAACGCCGAAGCTCCCCGACTGGGCCATCGTGGATATTTCCATCCCGCCCGACGATAAATTCCCCGGCAAGATCGTGGACGCAGGCTTTTTCGATGAGCAGTGGAAATTCACAACCGAGCGACCGAAATAGCGCACATCGCCTACCGCAAAAGAGTAGGGGTTGAAAATCGTGCTGGCATACGCGATGCTTAGAAAAGCCATAATTACTATGCTGACACTTTCCAGCCGTGCCAAACAACACAGTCAGGAAACCTACAAAGCGCTTCAGGCCGCAGAGGGATACGTCTTTCTCGGCCTCCACCGCGAAGCCCTCAAGCAACTCGACGAAGTAGAATCCGGCGACCACGAAAACTCCGATGTGATGATCGCCCGCATCCGCATCCTGCTCCAGCTAGGCCGCTTTTCCACCGCAGCGCGACTCTCCGCACACGGCGAAAATCTCCACAGCGACGAAGACGAATTCACCGTCCAGCACGCCTTCGCCCTGCACCAACTGGACAAAAGCGACGAAGCCGCAAAAGTCATCCAATGCGCCCCCGAATGGCTGCGGCGCACCGGCATCCTGCACTACAACCTCGGCTGCTATCAGGCCCGCTGGGGCGACATCCAGACCGCACGCCAATGCGTGACAGCCGCCATCCAGATCAACGCGGCCATCAAAAAAAACATGAAACAAGACCCCGACCTCGCGGGGCTGTGGAACTAAAACCAAACAGTAGTCCAGTCACGCCGTGACTGGCTTTTCCCGCGCATCCGGTCACGGCGCGACCGGACTCTACTTGCGCTACAAGTCGCTTGAGTGACGGCGGCGACAAGTCGCACGCACTCCACGGTGCTTCGCGCATCGTCGCGCTTGCCAGATTTGCGCGGATTTCTATTCTCCGCGCCCTTATGAGTAATCCGACTATTGAGAAACACGAGTTCCAGGCCGAAATCGCGCAGCTTCTCGACCTGGTGGTGCATTCGCTTTACACCGACAAGGAAATCTTCATCCGCGAGATGGTGAGCAATGCCGCCGATGCTTCCGAGAAGCTCCGTTTTCTAAAGACGAGCGGTGCGGAAATCGCGGATGCCGAGGTGGAGCCGAAGATTTCTGTGGCGACGGACGAGACGGCGAAGACGATCACTTTTACCGACACGGGAATCGGCATGACGCACGATGAGTTGATCGAGAATCTCGGCACCATCGCGCACTCCGGCTCGAAGGCGTTTCTCCAGCAGCTCAAAGAAAAAAATGCGGACGGAAAAGTGGACGCGACGCTCATCGGGCAGTTTGGCGTGGGCTTTTACTCGGCATTCATGGTGGGGGATAAAGTGGAGGTCTTCTCAAAAAGCCATCGCCCCGGCGAGCAAGGCTGGCGCTGGACGAGCGACGGTCGCACGGGCTACGAGATCGAGCCTGCAAGCGAGCTTCAGCGTGGGACGAAAGTGATCGTGCATCTCAAAGAAGCGGAGTTTGCGAGCGAGTGGCGGGCGGAGAGTATCATCAAGCGATACTCCGCTTTTGTCCCCTTCCCCATCGAGCTGAACGGGAAGGCAGTGAACACGGTTCAGGCCATCTGGATGCGCAGCAAGAGCGAGGTGAAGGCGGAGGAATACGATGAGTTTTACAAGTTCCTGTCGCACGATTCGGATGCGCCGCATTACCGCCTGCATTTCACGACGGATGCGCCGCTTTCCATCCACTCGCTGCTTTTCGCCCCGGCGAAAAACACGGAGCTGGTCACGATGCGCCGCGACGAGGATCACCATGTGGACCTCTACTGCAAAAAAGTGCTCATCGCTGCGCGAGCAAAGGGGCTGTTCCCCGACTGGCTGCGCTTCCTGCACGGCGTGGTGGATAGCGAGGATTTGCCGCTCAACGTCTCCCGCGAGACGATGCAAGACAGCGCACTGCTGGCGAAGTTGCGCGATGTGCTCGTGAAGCGCTGGCTGAAGTTTCTCGACGAAGAAGCGAAGGTTGACTCGGAGAAATACGCGGCATTTTTCCGCGAACACGGCCACTGCCTCAAGGAAGGCGCAGCGCAGGAATGGGGCGACAAGCGCGACGCGATAGCGAAGCTGCTGCGCTTTGATTCGAGCGCGGTGGAGGCAGGCAAGCTCACAGGTTTTGCCGAGTATGTTGCGCGGATGCCGGAGGAGCAGAAGGAGATTTACTACCTCAGCGCTCAGAGTCGCGAATCCGCAGAAGCCTCGCCGCTTTACGAAGTATTCCGCGAGAAGAAATGGGAGGTGCTTTTCCTCACCGACGCACGCGATGAATACGTGCTGGATCAACTGCGCGAGTTCGACGGAAAGAAATTCATCTCCGCCGAAAAAGCCGAGGTGAAGCTCGATAAAGACGCCACCGGCCTCGACGCCGAAGCCGCGAAAAGTCTCGCGGAGTTTGTGAAGGAAAAGCTGGGGGACCGCGTCGGCGAAGTCCGCACTAGCAAACGCCTCGCGAGCAGCCCTGCCATCGCAGTGAACGGCGATAGCGAGATGACGACCAACATGCGCCGCATGATGAAAGCCATGAACCGCGACGCCGAACTCCCGCCCGCACCGAAGCCGGACTTCGAGTTCAACCCCGACCACCCGCTCATCGTCTCGCTCGAAAAAACCCGCCACGCAGACGCAGAACTCGCCACACAAATCACCGAGCAACTCTACGACCAAAGCCTAGTCGCCGCCAACCTCCTCGACGACCCACGAGCCATGCTCGCTCGGATGACCGAGCTACTGCAAAAAGTCTGCGCAACCGCGCCGGGGAAAGCATAGACTAAAAAGCAGCCATGAGCCGCACGAAGAAAGCCATCGCCAAAATCCTCGAAGGCCGCTCAGACGCGAACCTCGATTTCAGCGACCCTGCCATATCCTCGAGCGCACCGGTTTCACTCGGCGCAGCGGCAAGGGCAGCCACGTTATTTTCACCAAACCCGGCGTCGTGGAGATCGTGAACGTCCAACCAAAGAGCGGTGGCAAAGCGAAGCCATATCAAGTAAAGCAAGTCCGCGAGCTGATTCTTAAATACACACTCAACGCCGAATAATATGCGCTACGAACTCATCATCTACTGGAGCCGAGCCGACGACAGCTTCATTGTCGAAGTCCCCGAACTCCCCGGCTGCATGGCCGACGGAGCCACGTATGAGGACGCCGTCGCCAACGCCAAAGTCGTTATCCAAGAATGGCTCGATACCGCCCGCGCCGAAGACCGCCCCATCCCGGTGCCACGCGGCAAACTTGCGTATGCGTAAAAGTCTGCGGGCGCAGCTTACACACGCCACTCTGCCAGCAGCGATTCGGAGCTTGGGACGGTGAGTTCGATGGGGGCGGATTCGGGGTAGCATTCGCGCTCGATGCCGCTGTGGAAGAGTTTCATTTGGAACTGAATCGTGTCGCCCGCTTTTGCTCCGAGGTCGGCGAATGGGATGGCGAACTCAACGATCTCGCCAGCGGCGAAGTTGCCGAGCGGCTGGGTCTGGCCGCGAGAAGTCAGCGTGAGAGCGCCGTGTAAGCTGTGCGTGAGCAATGGCGTGAGGACGAGCGCGTCGCTGGGCTGGTGAAAATTGAATGCGAATTTGAACTGGCCCCAGCGCTTGAGGTCCACGCGGAGGTAGAGGTTTTCCAGATCGAAGCCGTAGTGCATCGTCTCCACAAAACGGTCGTCGCGAAACATTGCGCCCTGTTCGCTTCCGGCGGTGTAACTGCCCGCGCCTGCCCATTCGTAGTAGGGCGCGGCGAGGCCGTTGATGATCGGTTTAATCGGGCGGCGCGGACGGCGATAAAGCGGCGGCGTGGTGTTGCCGATTACGGGGCGGTCGAGCGCGGCGGGCGGCATATCGCCGCAAAGTGCATACACGTTTTTCAAATGCTGCCGGAAGAGATCGTCGAACAACACATCGCACTCGGTGGAGAAATCGGGGCCGTACCACCAAAACCAGTCACTGCCTTCTGCGGCGTAGATTTCGCGCAACGCGGCGGCGCGTGTTTCTACGTCGAGCGCGGGGAGTTTTTCTTCAAGATACGAGCGAGTTTGGCCGAGCAAATCCCAGCCGCGATTTTCCTCCTCGTCGCCGATCCAGATGTCGAAGTCGCTGCGAATCCATGAGCCGCTGTGCAGCGTGGTGATGGTGCGCCTTGGCGGGCAGCGGTGCAGATAATCTTCAACCGTGCAGCTGCGAAGCCGCGCATCGGACTGAAGGCCGCCGTAGAGATTACGCAGGAAGGATTCGCCGCCATCGCGGAATTGCTCCCAGCAGTTCTCGCCATCGAGAATGACGGGGATGAGGCCCGTGTCGGACGGCAGTTGATCCGCGAGGTGGCGGAAGTGCATGAGCAAATGCTCCGCCGCTTGGTGCGAATCATTTCTCCAAGCCATGAAGCCGACGAAATCGCTGAGCGGCTTCTCACGAAAAATGGCGTTCACCGCCGCACCGTTGTGCTCCACGCGCCAGCCTTGGAAAAGCTCCAGATGATCCGAGTGGTCGCCCGCACGGCGCAGGGAGTTGAAAAGATTTTCCTCATCGGAGCAGAAATACTCGATGCCCGCTTCGCGCATCAGCGGGATGAGTTCCGGCGCGATGCTGCCTTCGCTGGGCCACAACCCGCGCGGCGCACGGCCAAACATGCGCGTGTGCTGCTCAGCGGCAAGTTGGAGCTGTGCAAGCGCATCCTGCGGCCAATGAAAACGCGCCGGACGCGCACGGCCCGGCATACAGCGCTCCGCGAAATCGGAGTCATACACGAGCGGGAGAATCGGGTGAAAGAACGGCGTAGTCGTCAGCTCCGCCTGCCCGCGCGCTTCTGCGGCGGCGTAAAGCGGCGCGATCTTCGCGAGGATTTCGATGTGAATGTCCAGCACGCGGTTCTTTTCCTCCTCGGTAAAATCGCGGTCCTTCTTTTTAAGCGCAGCAAGCTCGGGATACATTTTCTCCGCCGTGAATCCACACCACGCGAGATTGTACCACGTTTGCAGATCGCGGAAATCGGTGTCGCTCCAACTCGGAAGCGCAGCCATCGCCTTGTCGCGGTAAAACGCCGAGCCGCGCTTGTTCAGCAGCTCCGAGTATCGCGGGAACGGGCGCAGAAGGTTGTCGTGATGGATTTTGAAAAAGTGCTCCAGAATCGCGAGGCGTTCGTTTTGCTCCAGCGCGGCTGCGGGTTTGCGCGACCACTCCAGCCAAAGGTCGCGCACTTTCCCCTGCACGAGTTCCTCGATTTGCAGCATGAGCACGGGCGTGAGATTGAAGTTCACATGCACGCCGGGGAACTCCGCGAGGATGCTCACCATATCGAGATAGCCCTTCACGGCGTGAAGCCGGACCCAAGGCATCATCGCCAGCCGCGTCGTGGGATTCACGTAATAGGGCTGGTGCATGTGCCACACAAAAACAACGTTTGCCATGCTCACTGGCTACGCGCCGCGCCGCGCCGCGAAAAGCCCGAAGTGATTTAGCCGCGCTGAAAATCGCTCCTTGCCGCGATGGAATGCGCGGCGGCATGTTGGCTGCGTGCCGTCCCGCCGACTTCAGATTCTATTTTTTATCGCGTCGTTTCTTACCTTCGCATGGTTTCACCAAGGCGGTGGCTGGAATCAAAATGCACGCTTCGCCGAGGTGCGGGCGATTGTGGAAAAGGGCACATTTGCGGTGGACGACTTTCTCGTCTATGTGCGTGATTCCAAAAATCCAGAGAGCACAGTTTTGATCCGGCCCGAAGTCGTGCGCGGTGAATTTTCCCTCGATGGAAAAAAGCATCAGCTCACATGGGGCGATTGGCGGAATCTCGGCACAGCGGAGAATCCCGACTGGGCGCAGCTCACCGTAAATGACACGCGCCCCGCGCCTGATGCCGTGCTGTGGAAAGTCGGCGAGGCGACTTGCACGGGCGATGTCGGCTACGCGCCCGACGGCCACTTTCACCCGAACAAACCGCCCGGCGCATCGCTCGCTGCGGTGCCGGTGTATTTCATCCTGTATCACGTCGAGCGGCTTGCAGGCTGGAATCCAGATGATTGGTGGGTGCTCACAGTGAATGCGTGGCTCGTGTCCGTCTTCACGGTCGGACTGGTATCTGCGCTTGGCGTCGTCGTGTTCATCCGGCTTGCGGGTTCCATGTTTCCGGGGAATCCCGGCGCGGTGCTCGCGGCGGCTGCGGTGCTCGCGCTGGGGACTACGTTCACTCCGTTTGCCACGCTGTTTTTCGATCACAATCTCAGCGCGGTTTTGCTGCTCACGGCTTTCTCGTCTGCGCGTTCCGGGCGTCCGCTGACATCCGGCGTGTGGAGCGGAATCGCCGCGCTCACAAACTATCTCACCGCGGTTCCCGGCGCGATGTTCGGAGCTTATGTGCTTTGGAAAAACGGACGCTCGAACTGGCGTAGCGCGGTTCTCTTCACCGCTGGCGTGATGCCTTCGCTCGTCGCGCTGCTTACTTACAACACCTTCGCGCTCGGCTCGCCGTTCACGCTGAATACGAGTTTTCAAAACCCCGCATTCAAGGAAATCGCGCCTGCATTTCTCGGCATGTTCCTAGCACCTTCGTGGTTTGCGGCGGTGGTTGTCACCGTCACTCCGTGGCGCGGGCTTTTCTGGCTCACGCCCGCTTTTCTCCTCTCGCTCGTCGTGCTTTTTGTGTGGTGGAGAAAGCGCGAGTTTCGCGTGGAGCGATGGATCATCGGCGGTATCGCGCTGTTCTTTTTCACCGTGAATATCTGCTTCAATGGCTTCCACGGCGGATTCGCAGCGGGGCCACGGTATTTGATTCCCGCGATTCCTTTCCTCTGCCTGCCGCTCGTCGTCGCATTTTCGCACTGGCGTGTGGCGGCGTGGCTGCTCGGACTCGTGAGCATTTTTCAAAACACCCTGCTCACTGTAACCGATGCGCTGAACCCGCTCGCAGTCAGCGATCACGCCTGGGTGAACCATCCCACGGAGTACCAAGACAAGCTCTACGGCGGCTACAACCTCGTCACACACTACGCGCTCCCGCTTTTCACCAAAGGCCGCGCATGGCCGATGATCGAGCGGGAGTTCGAGGAATACATCCGCAACGAATCGGCGAAGCTCGAAATGCAAATCCCCTCACCCACCGAGCGGGCAACACGCATCGCGCAACTCCGCGCTGAGTCGTGGGCAAAAGTGCAGCGCGGAGAAAAAGAACCTATCTGGCTCGCAGCCATCACCGGCCCTGTCTCCGTGAATGTGCAGGGCGCATACGAAGGCTCCTACTTTCACCTCTACGACGCACACACCACACAGACGGAATGGGCTGCTTTCAACATCGGCGAGTTCCTTTTTCCGAAAAGCGCGTGGAGCATCGCCCCGCTGCTCGTCGTCTGGATTGCCCTCGCAACCTGCTGCCACAGACGGCGCGAAGTGATCAGCTAAAGGCGCTAAAAAACGCTAAAAGCATAAAATCACCTGCACAACTTTCTTACTTAATTTTTAGCGACCTTTCGCGCCTTTAGCTGATCCCGAAATCCGCTTTTTAAAAATGCACCCGACCATCCTCCGCACCTTTACAGTTTTTTTGGCGGTCCTCGCCTGCGGCTGCTCGTGGTTCCACTCCGCGCCGCCAAAGCCAGCGATTATCAAAATGCCGCGCAGCCAGCCGCTCACAGAATTACCCAAGCTCGTCGGGGTCATCGCGATGGTGAATGGCGAAGATCGTTTTGTCCTCGTGGAAGAAAACCAAGGCACTTCGCTACTCCCCGGCACCGCGCTAAAGTGTATCCGCGACGGCGTGGAAAGCGGCGTCGTAGCCGTCGGTCAGGAACGCCGTCGCCCCTACATCACAGCCGACATCGTTAGCGGCGATCCGCAGCGCGGCGATCAGGTTTTCCAGTAAGCTGGGCTTTCTTGCAAAGTAACCCGCCCGAAAAAAAGCGCGGTTTGAGTAATCAGAAAACTGGCGGAGAGGGAGGGATTCGAACCCTCGATACGGTTTGACCCGTATGACGCTTTAGCAAAGCGTTGCTTTCGACCACTCAGCCACCTCTCCAGTTGCATCGGTCTGCGGGGAGATAAAACGAGCGCGGGCGATGCGTCAAAAGGTTTCTGCGCCCAGCACCAAAAGATGCGATTTAGAAATCGAGCTTCGGGTCGGCGAGGTCGAGTTCTTTGATCCAGATGTTGCGGTAGCGGATGTCGTGTCCTTCGTTCTGGAGCTTGATTCCCTGCGGGCTATCGGTGATTCCTTTGCCGCCGTCGTTACCGCCATCCACGCCGGATTTGTCTCCTCCCCAGACTTTGTTGATGACGATGTTGTCGTGGACTTTTTTGCCGTTGAAATAGACGGAGACTTTTGCTTTTTCCACGAGCTTGCCGTCGGCGAAACGCGCGGCGCGGAAAAGAATGTCGTACGAATTCCATTTGCCGGGGCCGGTGTAGGTGTCGTAGGGCGATTCGGTTTCGTTGATGACTGCGCCCATTCCGTGTTTGGTTTTGTTACCGTCGAGAATCTGGATTTCGTAGCGGTTTTGGAGATAGACGCCGCTGTTGCCGCCGGGCTTCGAGACGAAGAACTCGATGTGCAGTCGAAAGTCGCGGAAGGCTTTTTTGGTGACGATGTCGGACGTGCCGAACTTCCCGCGCACGGTGGCGGGATCGTCGGTCATAAGGACGGTGCCTTTGTCCACCAAGTCTTCGACGATTTGCCATTTAATCGGGAGCGCAGATTTAAATCCGGGGCCTTCCCAGTAGGTCCATTTTTCATCGAGCATGGCGCGGGTGCCGTCGAAAAGAACTTCGGCTCCCTCGGCAGGTTTTGCGCCGACGCCGATGTTCTCCGGCGCAGCAAATGAGGTGCTGATGAATGCGAGTGTTGCGAGGATGATGCGTTTCATTTTTTAAGCGGT
Source organism: Verrucomicrobiaceae bacterium (assembly GCA_031372675.1). Classification (GTDB taxonomy): domain Bacteria; phylum Verrucomicrobiota; class Verrucomicrobiia; order Chthoniobacterales; family Chthoniobacteraceae; genus SXWH01. The sequence goes on along the minus strand of JANMLS010000178.1, from coordinate 1,965 downwards.
GCGGCATCCCATGGTGAGGAGCACGTTGGCCCATAGCGCTTGATCGGCGGTCTGGATGGTGAGGATGTGGTCGGGGCTTTCCACGGCTTTGTAGAAGTCCCATTTGGAAATCGGCTCGACGGTGCCGATGCCGGATGCGCTCGCGAGTTTGCGGAACTCCGCCCAAGCAGGCGGCTCGCCGAATTTGGCATACGGATCATCGGCGGGGATGCCCATCGTGTTGAGGATGTCCACAGGCGCGACGCTGAGAATGGCCTCCAGCACTTGCGCGACCGTGGGAACGCCGGGCATGAGTTGCAGGCAGATGAGTTCGGCATTCGGCCCCTTTTTATTCACCGCCGGATAGTTGCCGTCGGTGATAAGGATTTTTGAGTGATGACCGCCGCGTGCGATGACGCGGAGGATTTCCGGGTGCAGGAGCTTTGTCGTGAGCATGGCTGTTTATTTCGCGTCTTCGGGAAGCGGCTGGTCTTTGGTTTCGGGGAGGAATGGTAGGACGAGCAATCCGACGAGATACATGCAGCTCAACCAGCACGCCGCATCGCGGAAAGCATCGAGCTTTGCCGCAGTTTTTTGCACTGCGTCAGCGGTCGCAGGGAGTGCTTTGATCGCGGTATCTGCGAGTGATTTTTGCAGCGCACCGAGAGTGAAAGGGCCAGATGCAGCGATAAAGCGACCGACGTTGTAGCAGAAGCTGGTGCCCGTGCTGCGGAGCCGCGTAGGGAAAAGCTCCGGCAGGTAGATTGCGAATCCGGCGAATAGACCGAGTTGGAAAAATCCCATCATCGCGCTCATCCAGAGATCTTCCTTGCCGTCGAAGTTCTTGAAGAAAAACACGGTCGCGGCAAAAGCCATGATGAAGCCGGCTGCGAATGCTTTTTTCCGCCCGAAAGCATGGCAGATTTTGCTGAAAACAATCATGCCTGCAAAGGCACCGATGTTTTGAATAATCAGCGTGTAGGAAATCCAGCGGCTCTTCTCCGCGCCAAGTTCGGCGGCTGGGACGCCCTGTGCCTTCAGCGATGCCTCAATCGCTGGGCCAACAAGCTCAGGGCTGAAAAATCCGACACCCCAAAGACCAACGACGCCAGCGACGCAAAGTAGCATCCCAAGCAGCGCGGGTTTGCGCCAGCGAGCCTCGCCAAACATGTCGGAGTAAGAACCCATTTTCTTTCCACCTGCGGCCTGACTTGCAGCGCGTGCGTCCACCCATTTTTGAGGCTCCTTGAGGCGGAGCATGATGAAAATGCAGAGAAACGCCGGTGCTGCGCCGATCCAGAAAAGATATTTCCACGACTCCGTGGGGTCCATTTTTGCAACCGCCATCGCGCACAGCCCAGCGGTGACATTTCCCACAGCGGACAAAGCTTGAAGCAATCCAAGCGCTTTCGGGCGGGCGGCTTCCGGCAAAGCGTCTGCAACAAGTGCGACGGCCAGACCAAATACGCCGCCCACGCCAAGCCCTGTCACAAAGCGATAGACGCAGAAATCGAACATGCTCGTGGAGAACGCGCTCAACCCCGTGCAAAGCGAGTAGAGCAGCACAGTAATCGCGAGCGTTTTGGCACGTCCGATACGGTCGCCAACGGAACCGAAGATCAGTCCACCAGTGGCCCATCCCATGACGAAAATGGAAGTCGCGTATCCGCCCCATTCTTTAACCTTGGCGGGATCGACATCCTTGAAGGAAATCCCTGAATCCGAGGCGAGGAGCGTCTGGATCGCGTTGTTGCGAGCCAAGATGAAGAGCTGCTGATCGAGGCAGTCAAAGAGCCACGCCGCCGACGCGACGATGAAGACGAACCAGTGATATGCAGTGAGTTGTTTGTACCAGGGAATGTTGGAATCGTAAGGCATAGCGGGCGCGGAGAGTGGCGGGCGCACTTTGCAGGCGCAACCCATAATTGCGCTTGCGGATGCTTGCGGGCGCGACTGGAAAAAAGTAGCCCGCGAGTCCCTTCGCGG
>JANMLS010000217.1:0-2865 GCA_031372675.1 Verrucomicrobiaceae bacterium | reverse complement strand
GACCCAACGCCCCGCCCCCATCAACCAAGCTTAATAAGATGCCATCATCCCGCAGACCACCGCAGGACAGGTCGGAAAAAAGCCCGCTTTTTCGCTCCGTGCAGCCTCTTTTTGAAAAAACCCGCTATCCAGAGGTGCCCTATAATCGCGGAATCCGGTTTTAGTAATCGCGAGCGAGTAGGAAGTCCGCCAAGGAGCGTAAGTCCGCGCCTTTTGCGCCGAAAATTGTGAGGCTGCGGTGCGCGGTGGAGGTGAGACGCCGCGCTTCTTTGCGGCTTTTTTCCAGACCGTGAATTGCCGGATAGGTGGCCTTTTGGGAATGCACATCTTTCCCCGCAGTCTTGCCGAGTTTTTCGCTCGTTTGGGTGACATCCAGAATGTCGTCGATGATCTGAAATGCCAGCCCCACACTCTGGCCAAATGTCGTCAGTGCTTTGAGTTGCGCGGGCGTAGCGTTCGCGCTCATCGCGCCGAGGCGGATGCTTGCGGTGAGCAGCGCAGCCGTTTTGCAGCGGTGGATATATTGAAGCTCGGAGCCGGTGAGCTTCTTCCCCTCGCCTTCCAAATCCGCGACTTGCCCGCCGACGAGCCAGCGGCTTCCCGATGCGTGGGCGAGTTCGGTGATTTGCGCGGCTGTTCCGTAGCGTTTTGCGGGTGCGGCTTTCGCCAGAATCTCAAACGCAAAAGTCAGCAGCGCGTCGCCCGCGAGCACAGCGATTCCCTCGCCGAAAACCTTGTGGCTTGTCGGGCGACCGCGTCGCAGATCGTCGTCGTCCATACACGGGAGATCATCGTGAATCAGCGAGTAAGTGTGGATGCACTCCAACGCGCACGCAGCAGGCAGCGCAGCGGAAAGATCGCCGCCACACGCTTCCGCTGCTGCGAGCGTGAGCACGGGACGCAGGCGTTTTCCACCGGCAAAAATGGAGTAGCGCATCGCCTTGTGGATCGTCGCAGGCTTCGCGCTTTCCTTCGGCAGAAAGCGCTCCAGCGCACGGTCCACCAGCTTTGTGCGGGCGGTGAGATACGCTGCGATGTCCATTAAAGAACGCCCTTCGTGCTTGGTATCCCGGTCACACGCGAGTCGAGCTGGCAGGCTTGATCCGCAGCTTTTGCAAGCCCCTTGAACAGCGCCTCGGCCATGTGGTGCGCATCGCGTCCGTAAAGGATTTCGGTGTGCAGATTGCACCCCGCATGAACGCTGAATGCGCGCATAAATTCCTCCACGAGTTGAAACGGAAAGCCGTTGATGCTGCCCACGCCCGACGGCACGCGGTGCTCCAAAAACGGACGCCCGGAAAAATCCAGCACCACGCGGGCGAGCGTTTCGTCCATCGGCAGGTAAGCCCAGCCGTAGCGACGCACGCCTTTTTTATCGCCGAGCGCCTTTGCGAATGCCTGTCCCAGCGCGATTCCGGTGTCCTCGACGGTGTGGTGGAAATCCACCTCGATGTCGCCCACGGCAGTCACTTCCAAATCGAAAAGTCCATGTCGCGAAAAGAGCGTGAGCATGTGGTCGAAAAACGGGATACGCGTTGAGATGGTGCTGGCTCCCGAGCCTTCGATGGTCAGGTTGATGCGGATGTCTGTCTCGCCGGTTTTGCGGTGAATTTGTGCGGTGCGTGCCATGTAGATTTATTGGTCGAGGATGTTGTGCTCAGGGTCTTTGAACTTGCGAAATGCTTTTTTCCCCAGCGCGGAAAAAACGAGAAAAATCACCAGCAAAACCCACGCGGCAGGTTTTGAGAAAAAAGACTCTTCCTTTTTTTCGACCACTTCCTCCTGCACCGGCTCAGGCGGCGGAGGCGGAGCGAGTTCGGGCAACGGCTTATTCTTCGCAGCTTCCGCAGCCAGACGAGCGGCTTCCGCAGCCGCTGCTTTTACTGCAGCGAGTTTGTCTTTGTCTGTATTTCGCGCGGCGGCAATCGCGACGCTTGTGTGCTCAAGCCGATCATTTTTTGGCCAGAGCTGTTTTGCTTTGGCGATTGCGGAATCCGCCGCCGCCAAGTCGTCATTTACCAGCGCAGCTTTTGCCTTTGCGACTTCTGCGAGCGACGCCTTCATGTTTTCCGTCTGGAGCGAGTTGAGGCGTGAAATTTCCAACGCCGCTTTCGAGGAAATCGCAGCCAGACTGCGCTCATTCGTGGGGTTGAGCGGCAGCCATTTTGCGCCGCTTTTTTCGTAGGCGGCGACCGCAGCATCCACGCGGTCCCGCGCAGCTTTCATGTTATTGGCGGTCTGCGTTTTCAGTGGCTCGGCGAGTTTTTTGAGCGACTCCTGCTCCTCGGTGCGAAACGCTTTGAGCTTGGTAATCGTGTTGTCGGCGGCGGATTTGAGGGAGGCGACGAGGCGACGTGCAAGCTCGACCGCATCGGGGTAAGAAGCCGATCCGACGGCCTGCTTTTCCAGCCGATCAAATGAAGCCATCGCCTCCTGAATCCGCCCTGCTGCGGCATATTTTTTCATCTGCTCAAAGTAGGCACTGCCTAGAATCTGCACGCGCTCTTTTTGCACTTCCTCCTTCGATAGCCACTTGCCGTTAAACTTGTATTCCCCCGCATCCACGCGCTGTTTTTCCGCCTCAAACGCCGCGAGTGTAGCCTTCGCCGCTGCTGCGTTTGCGCTGTCTGGAAAGCGGGTGATGAAGTCTTTCAGCAAGCCGATGGAATTGCCGTAAATCGTCGGATCGAGCGAATCGTCCGCGAGTTTAATCTCCCGCAAAAGTGCCCACGCTTCGGCATCCGGCGCGGTTTTTTCGAGCTTCTCGATGTCCGTTTTTTTAATCGTGCGCTCGTCTTTGATGGACGCGCTGACTTGGTAGTTGATGGTGATTTCGGTGTCCGTCTCGCTGACGATTTTGCCTTC
>JANMLS010000216.1:0-12014 GCA_031372675.1 Verrucomicrobiaceae bacterium | reverse complement strand
GACCCAACGCCCCGCCCCCATCAACCAAGCTTAATAAGATGCCATCATCCCGCAGACCACCGCAGGACAGGTCGGAAAAAAGCCCGCTTTTTCGCTCCGTGCAGCCTCTTTTTGAAAAAACCCGCTATCCAGAGGTGCCCTGTAGTTTTAAGGGATAAAAAAACACGGAGTTGCGATGTCCCCACGTCCCCGCAGTCCCTTTCGTCCCTTCTAAAAAAACTTTCCATTTCCCATTCCGCCGTTTCCCGCTAAACGGCACCGACTTTTTTCACACATGGCCAAATATATCGAAATGCCCAAACTCGCCGACACGATGACCGAAGGGACCGTCGTGAAATGGCTCATCAAAGAAGGAGACAAAGTCTCCACAGGAGACGAAGTCGCAGAAGTGGAAACCGACAAAGCCACGATGGGCATGGAGGCATTTGACTCCGGCACTGTGCACAAAATCCTCGTCCCAGCCGGACAAAAAGTAGCCTGCGGGACACCCATCGCGATGCTTTTGATGAAAGGCGAAGTCGCTCCCGCAGATGGCTCGCTGCCAGTAGTCGGCGGCGCAAAAGCGGCAGCTCCTGCGACTCCGGTTGCTGCTGCTCCGACTTCTGCGGCGGCTCCCGCAAAAACCGCAGCCGCAGCCGACAGTAATTCACGCATCAAAGCCTCGCCGCTCGCTAAAAAAGTCGCCGCAACCCAAGGCGTGAGCCTCGCGGGAGTCGCCGGGACAGGCCCCGGCGGACGCATCATCGCACGCGATGTCCCCGCCTCCGGATCCGCTCCCGCAGCGGCTCCAGCAGCAGCAGCAAAGCCAGTCGCATCCACTCCAGCGGGCGAGGGCGACACAAAAATCGCGCTCTCCGGGATGCGCCGCATCATCGCCGAGCGCCTGCTCGCCAGCAAGACGACCATCCCGCATTTCTACCTCACCATCGAAGTGGATGCCGCGCCGCTCATGGCCTTCCGCACCGCTGCAAATACCGCAAGTGAAGCGGCAGGCGGACCGAAGCTCACCGTGAACGATTTCGTGCTCAAAGCCGTCGTCACCGCTGCGACCAAAGTGCCCGCCGTGAACGCCAGTTTCGCAGGCGATCACATCATCCAATACGGCAGCGTGCACCTCAGCGTCGCCGTCTCCGTGGATGATGGCCTGCTCACGCCCGTCATCCGCGATGCGCAGAAAAAATCCCTCCGCGAAATCAGCGAAGGCGTGAAAGACCTCGCCGGTCGCGCCCGCACAAAGAAACTCCTGCCAAACGAATTTGTCGGCGGCACCATCACCGTCTCAAACCTCGGCGCGTATGGAATCGAACAATTCTGCGCAATCGTGAACCCACCGCAGGCGATGATCATCGCCATCGGCGCGATTGTGAAAAAGCCCGTCGTCGGCGCGAACGACCAAATCACCGTCGGCCAGCGCATGAAGATCACCCTCAGCGGCGATCATCGCGTGGTGGATGGAGCAGTCGCCGCGACGTATCTCGGCGAGTTGAAAAAGCTCATCGAAAGCCCGGCGCTGATGCTCCTGTAAAAAGTCGCCATGCCGCGCGACAAGGACTCCGAAGACCCGCTCCTGCTCACTCGCCAGAGCCTCATCGCGAGACTCACAAACTGGGACGACCGGCTCAAGTGGCAGGAGTTTTTCGAGACTTACTGGCGGCTGATTTACGGCGTAGCCATCCGCTCCGGCCTGCGCCCGCACGAGGCCGAGGAAGCCGTGCAGGAGACGTGCATCTCCATCGCGAAAAACATCCGCAGCTACGAACCAAAAAGCGGGCGCTTCAAAGGCTGGCTGCTCACCACCGCACGCTGGCGAATCAACGACCAATTCCGCAAACGAAAGCCCGAACGTGTCTCAAACCGCTCCACAGCCACCGTCGAGCGAATCCCGGACGGCAGCAAGACCATCGCCGAAGTTTGGGATGAGGAATGGCAGAACAACCTGCTCGCGGCGGGCATCGCAAACCTCAAGCGCAAGGTGGACGCAAAGCAGTTTCAGATTTTTGACTGCGTGACCCTGAAAGGCTGGAGCGCCTCGGAAACCTCGAAACAACTCAAGGTGAACATCGCGCAAGTGTACCTCATCAAGCACCGGCTGAAAGCGATGCTGAAAAAGGAAATCAACGCGCTCGATAAATAACCGCTGGAAGTGAGGAAAAAGCTGTTTGCAGCGGCGAGCGGTGGGTTTATGGTCCCGACCGCGATGCAAAGACTGACCCACATCATTGCCGTTCTGCTGATTATCGTCGCGCTTTGCGCTGAAGGAATCGCGCTGCCAAAACGCCCACGCCCACCCGTTCCGAAACCAAAGCGCCCAAGCAATTCGCACCACCTTCTGAAAGCGAATGCGTCGAAAGCGCATCTACTCCAAAAGCAAAACGCAAAAAAATCCGCGCTGCTAAAATCCGCTGCCAATGCTGGAAAAGCGAAACTGCTCTCGTCGAGAAACGCCGGAAAATCCAAGCTGCTTCTCTCGCGCAACGCAGGCAAAGCAGCCCTCCTAAAATCCGCCGCAAATGCCAGCAAGTCGAAGCTGCTCTCCGCGCGGAATGCCGGAAAATCCAAACTTCTCACAGCGAGAAACGCGGGCAAATCCAAGCTGCTACTTTCACGAAATGCCGGAAAGTCCGCGCTGCTCAAATCCGCCGCAAACGCCGGTAAGTCGAAACTGCTTTCCGCAAGAAATGCTGGGAAATCCAAACTGCTTTCTTCAAGGAACGCCGGTAAGTCAGCCCTCTTAAAATCCGCCGCCAATTCGAGCAAATCGAAGCTGCTTTCCGCAAGAAACGCTGGGAAATCTAAATTGCTCTCATCGAGAAACGCGGGGAAATCCGCGCTGCTAAAATCCGCCTCCAATGCGAGCAAGTCGAAGCTCCTCTCCGCGCGGAACGCCGGAAAGTCCAAGCTACTTCTCTCACGCAATGCGGGCAAAGCCGCCCTGCTCGCCAACGCACGCAAAAACTCCAGCCGGAACCCGAATAACGCGCTCCTGCTCTCAGCCTCGCGCAAAGCGAAATCGCACCTTTTATTAAAAGCGGCCCACAACTTCAAGGCATCCAAGCACAACGCCGCAAATCAACACCTGCTTTTGCAGCAGCAAAAAAATCCTCCCCGCATTCATCAATCCCTTCAAGTCCGGCAACGCAACAACTCCGGCGGAAGTCCGCAAGCAGGCAATCTGGCACCTTCCAAAAGCACCGACGACGGCGCAGAGAGGGGTCACAAGAAAATGGACGCCAGCCAGGATACAAAGCCGCTTGAAATTGATGACCCGCTGAATCCATCGCCGTAGTTTTCCGGCGGCAATTCCCCATCGCAATGCGCGTCCTCATCGCTCCAGACAAATTCAAAGGCTCGCTCTCCGCGCTTACAGCAGCAGAGGCGATTGAGCGCGGTTTTCGCAGCGTATTTCCTACACTCCAAGCCGACATCGCGCCGATTGCGGATGGCGGCGAAGGTTTCGCGGAAGCGCTGGGCGCGGCGATGGGTTCGTGCTGGATTCAGGCTGCCAGTCGCGACCCGCTCGGTCGGGAAATTGAAGCGCGTTACGCTTGGGTGGAGGAATCAAAAATCGCCATCATCGAGATGAGCGAGGCCAGCGGTCTTTGGCGGCTAAAGCGCGAGGAATACGACCCATTTATCGCGAACACACTCGGCACGGGGATGCTCATGCGCGATGCGATCCAGCGCGGCGCACGCAAAATTCTCGTCGGCCTCGGCGGGAGTGCGACGACGGATGGCGGAGTCGGGATGGCTCGCGCCGTCGGCTGCCGTTTTTTGAATGATGCCGGTGAATATCAGCCGCTTCCCGGCACGCTCGATTTGCTCGCGGCAGTGGAGCGACCAGCGGGACTCGCGCTGCCGGAGATCATCGCCGCGTGCGATGTGAAAAATCCGCTCACCGGCGACCGGGGAACCGCCCGCGTTTACTCCCCGCAAAAAGGCGCGGACCCGCACACCGTGGAGTTTCTCGAATCCGCGATGAGGCACCTTGCGGATGTATGCGCAAAGTCGTTTGGGCGCGATTTTCGGGATGCACATGGAGCGGGTGCAGCGGGCGGCTTAGGCTTTGGGCTGCTCACATTTTGCGATGCAAAAATCCGCCCCGGATTCGACCTCGTGGCCGAGACGATGAATCTCGACGCACGCATCGCGGCAGCGGAACTCGTCATCACCGGCGAGGGCAGTCTCGACGAGCAGACACTCGACGGAAAAGGCCCGGCAGGCGTCGCACAACGCGCTCGCGCTGCTGGCCGCAAAGTGATCGCCTTTGGCGGCGCAGTAGCAAAGACCGTGGAAGCTGCGGGTATTTTTGATGCGGTAATTCCGATAGCGGATTGCCCGATGGAGCTTGATGACGCGATGCTCCGCGCTGCCGAGCTACTCGAACGCGCAGCCGCCCGTGCTGCAAAACTGATTGCGTGGTAGTTTTCGATTGAATCCCGCCGCCAAACGGACGATCTCCGCGTTGTGCCAAGCACCACGCTTTTTCATTCGACGCCCGCGATTCCTCTCCGGCTGGACCTTGCTCCGGCGGAGGTTGCCGCACGTTTGCGCCATCTGCCGGGAATGGTTTTTTTTGATTCTGCAAAAGCGGATGGCGAATCTATTTCCATCATCGCCGCAGCACCGGTGAAGTTGATTCGAGGAAATCTGGCGCACGATTGGGACGTGCTTCGCGCCGAGATTGCTGCGCTTCGAAAAGACGGCGTGCGCGATGACGGTCTTCCGCACGGCTTCGCTGCGGGCTGGGTGGAATACAATGGGGAGTTTTGCTTTGGCATTTATGAAGATGCGCTTTTTTACCGCCACGGTGCGCAGTGCTGGTGCGAGATTGGCGACTTATCCGCACGCCTTGCGCCGGAGTCGCAGGCGCGATGCGGGCAGCCGGTTTTTCGTTCACAGTGGAATCGCGAGGAGTTTTGCGCGGCTGTGCTGCGGGCGCAGGAATACATCGCTGCGGGCGATATTTATCAGGTGAATCTTTCGCACCGTTTTGAGTCGGCTTGGAGCGGCGAACCGTGGGCTTTTTACGATGCGTTGCGGCATTACTCCCCTGCTCCACACGCTTCATTCATCCAGCTTGGCGGGCGGGCCGTGCTCTCCGCATCGCCGGAGTCGTTTTTGAAAATGAGCGGTCGCGCCATCTGCACGCGCCCCATCAAAGGCACGCGCCCCCGCCGCTCCGATCCGATGGCCGATGAAAAAAGTGCGTTCGATTTAATCACCTCGCCGAAAGAAGTCTCGGAGTTGGTGATGATCACCGACCTTGAGCGCAATGACCTCGGCCAAGTCTGCGACTACGGAACGGTGTCCGTGCCGGAGCTTCTAAAACTGGAACGCTACGAGCAGGTATTTCATCTTGCTTCCAAAGTGGAAGGCCGACTCCGCTCAGGCGTGGATCATGCGGAAGCGTTGCGTGCCTGTTTTCCCGGCGGCAGCATCACCGGAGCACCGAAAAAACGCGCGAGGGAAATCATCGAGGAACTGGAGCCTACGCCACGCGGCTTGTACACAGGCGCGGCGGGCTGGTTCGGGTTCAACGATGAGAGCCAGTTCTCAATCGCCATCCGAACAGTGGTGATTGAAAACGGCATCGCTTCCTTCCAAGTCGGCGCAGGCATTGTGGCAGACAGCGACGCTGCGGCAGAGTGGCAGGAGACGCTGGATAAGGCGGCGGGGATTTTGCTCGCTGCGGAGCGCGTGGGGCGAATGACGAATGACGAAGTCGCAGGCGTGTTGGCTATCGGCTATTTGAAATTGGCCAATCGCAAATAGCCGATAGCCAATTCGTCATTTGTCATTCGTCATTTCCCGATTCATCGGGACCACCCTACTTCCTCCAGCCGTAGCTCGTGCCTTTTAGCGTGCGGACGCCTTTGCCGACGCCGCCGGACTTTAGCGAGTTCTCGTTGAAGAGTGCTGTGTAGAGATATGGGAAATCCGACAGCTTCTCGCGCTTGAGCTTCGCGCCGATGTAGCGCTCAATCTTGCGCACTGCGTCGAGTTCCTCGGCGGTAAAAATCGTAAATGCGTCGCCCGTCGTCGCCGCACGTCCGGTGCGTCCGATGCGGTGGACGTAGTCTTCGGGATGCTGCGGCACGTCGTAATTCACGACATGCGTTACGCCTGCAATATCCAGCCCGCGCGCGGCGATGTCCGTCGCTACGAGCACTTCGTATTTTCCGCTTTTGAAGCCTGCGAGCGCTTCCGTGCGCTCGTTTTGATTCCGGTCGCCGTGGATGACTCCCACTTTGTCCGGGATGATCTTCGCGAGCCGCGAGCCGACCATATCTGCGGCGACTTTCGTCTGCGTGAAAACGATGACGCTGTGATAATCCTCTTTCGCAAGGATGGCAAAAAGCAGGTCCATCTTCTGGTCCCGCGCCACGGGATAAAGCGCGTGCGCCACTGTCTCTGCCGCGCTTTGGCGACGGCCAATCTCCACGGAAATGGGGTTGTTGAGGATCCACTTTGTGAGCGTCTCCAGCTCCGGCGGAAGCGTCGCGGAGAAAAACAGCGTCTGCCTTTCCTTCGGGCACGCACGGATGATTCGGCCCACATCGGGGAGAAAGCCCATGTCGAGCATCCGGTCCACTTCATCGAGCACGAGATAGCGCACATCGCCGGTCTTGATCGTCCCGTCTTCCATAAAATCCAGCAACCGTCCCGGCGTCGCAACCACGATGTCTGCGCCCTTTTGCAGCCCCTCGCGCTGGGTTCCGTAGCCCACACCGCCATGGACGAGCACCGTGCTGAGGCCCGTGTGTTTTCCATACGTCACAAAGCTCTCGTGAACCTGCTGCGCAAGCTCGCGCGTCGGCTCCAAAATTAGTGCGCGGAACTTGCCATGTTCACCAAGCATCGTGAGCAATGGCAGCGCAAAAGCTGCGGTTTTTCCCGTGCCCGTCTGGGCCGAGCCCATCACGTCGCGTCCTTGCAAAACGAGAGGCATCGCCTCTGCCTGAATGGGGGTTGCTTCTTTGTAACCTTTGGCCTCGATACCGCGCATCACCGCCTCAGAAAGGCCGAATTCTTGAAATGTCATCGCGCACGGTCTAGCGGGCGCTGTCGTATTCGCAAGGTCCGATTCCGTGCTGTGCGAGATGTGCGACGCGATTGAAACTATGAACAACAGGACTGTCCGCAGCTTTGGGGACATGCGCGTTTGGTTTCTTTTTGAATTAAAATTGCACCACAGCCTGCGGGACGGCGTATTGGCAGTATGTCTATTGCAACGAAAACGGGGGATGATGGGAGCACGGGATTGATGTTTAATCGTCGGGTCCCGAAAACCGATTTGCGCGTCGCGGCGTACGGAGCGTGCGATGAGCTGAATGTGGCGCTGGGACTTGCGAGGGCTTGGAACGAAGACGCGGAGCTTTCTACGAAGGTTCGCGAGATTCAAAAGGAGCTGGTGATTTTGATGGGCGAGCTTGCTTGCGCCGCCGAGGACCGCGAGCGGTATCGGGACAAAGGATTTCAGTTTGTGACGGAGGAAATGGCGGTGCGCTTGACCGCGCAAATTGATCATCTGGAGAAGACCGAAAAGATTTTATTCACGCACTGGGCGACTCCGGGCGAGACGAAGACAGGCGCTCTACTCGATGGCGCACGAGTCGCGTGCCGACGCGCTGAACGTGCGGTTTGCACGATGCGAGAAGCTGGCTTTCCGGCCACAGAAAGCATCGTCCACTACCTGAACCGTCTCTCCGATTTATGCTGGCTCTGGGCGCGGTGGATCGAGACGCGGAGCGGCGTGGCGTAGGAAAACGCTTACTTTTTCTTCGCGCTCTTTTTCTTCGCGTTGAATCCGAGTTCTTCCCCAGTCCAGCTTTTCGTGCGGTCTTTATTTTCGGTGCGGATTTGTTTCACGGCTTCGACGGAAATCGGCGAGGCATTGTGCTCCCATTCACGGCGGATGTAAGTCGTCACGCCGGCAACTTGTTCGTCGCTCAACGCAGCGCCAAGCGGTGGCATTTCGAGCGTCCAGCTTTGGCCGTTCACTTCGATTGGTCCCGCGAGTCCGTGGATGATAATTTTTGCGACGACTTCCGGTTTTCCGAGCACCCAATCGCTATCAACAAGTGTGGGCGCGAGGCCGTCCATTCCCTGCCCGTTTGGTTGGTGGCAGGCGGTGCAGAGTGTGTTGTAAACCTGCTTGCCGGTGTTGAAAAGTGCCTGCTCGTTTGGCGTGAGCGGTGTGATTACCGGCGGTGGCGGGACGCCCGGTTTGCCGGGCCATGCGATTCGCGCATCGAGCGCGGCAAGCAGCGGCTTTGCATTGTCATTCACGGATTTCGCGAGCGCGGCGAGTTCAGCAGCCTCGCTGTCGAGGTAGAGCAGTTTGCTTTTTGGCTGATTCTTGGGCGCGTTTTTTCCGCCTGCGCCTTCGAGTAGCGCGAGTTGAACAGGCGAGTTCGCAGGTTGCGCGGCGATGATGCCGAGAAATTTCTTCACGCGAGCCGATTTGCGTTCGTTCAAGACTGCTGCGGAAAGTGAAGCGAGCATTGGCTCTGGCGCGTTTTTGAGTGCGACGAGTTTTTCCAGCGTCTCCAATTCCCGTCCGCGCAGTCCGCTCATTACGGCGTCGCGAACCAATTCGTTGGCCGACGCTTTTTGAGCGAGCGCCACCGCAGTATCGAAAGATTCGGGGAATGAGCCTGATGCGAAGCCGAGCGCAATTTGCACATCCACGGAAGGATCGCCCACGAGCTTTGCAAATTCCGGCGCAAGCGAACGGTCAGCAATACGAACCGCTGCTGCGCGCACTTTTGAATCCTGATCGGAGAATGCGGCTTTCACCACCTCCGGCGCGGGCGTGCCCATTCCTTCAATGGTCCAGAGTGCGTGGAGTCGACCAAGCGGATTGCCGGATTTTGCCAAAGCCGCGAGCGCTGGAGCGACGGAGGCATCTTTTTTCTCAATCAGCAGCCGCTGCGCAGTATCGCGCACCCAGCCGTTTTCGTGGTCGAGAAAAGGGACGATCTTCGCGGGTTCCGACGGCAGTTTTACGGTCTTCGCCGTTTTGCCTTCGGGGACTACGCGCCAGATGCGGCCCATGTTCACGGGTTGCTCCAGTTTGCGGTCCTTGATGTTTGCGATGAGGTAGTGAGTGAGGAAGCCTTTGTGCTGGATGACTCCGCGATACATGTCGGCAATCCACAGTGCGCCATCCGGCCCGGTGTAGGCATAGACAGGGCGGAAACGCTCGTCGGTGCTGGCGAGAAATTCCTCGCCATTGGTGGAGTTCACGCCGGAGACGATGGCGTCTTTTTCAGAAAGAATGAATCGCTTTACAAGGTTGCCCGCAGGTTCAGGAACGAAGGCGTTGCCGAGAAATCCTTTGCCCAAAAATTCGCTGCGATAAATGCCCGCGCCGCCGCTGCCTGTTGCGGCTGTCAGCTTGCCTTCTGCCGAGAGCGATTTGCCATCATATCCACGGTTCACGCCGGGAGTCGGCGCGGCTGGCCAAGTGCTCTGATCCTTTACCACCTTGAATCCTGCGCCCGCTCCGCCCTGCCAGTTTGGGTTCCGTTTGTAGAGCGTCTCAGGGACGAGATTGGCCTGAAGAAAATCGCTGTTGTAGTTGTAATACGGGCGTCCGTAATTGTCCTGCGTCATTCCCCACTGCCCGCGTTGCTGCATACTTTCGGAGATAAATTTCCCGTCTTTGAAGCGGTAGCGAGTGACGTGGTTTGCGTTGTAAATCCAGTTATCGAGCGTCCACGTCGGCGAGTTTGCCAAGTGCTCCGGCTGCCCGCCGCGTGTGCCGTAAGCACTGTCCACAAGCTCCTTCACGTCGGCTTTTCCGTCGCCATCCGTGTCTTTCATGAAGTAAAGCCCCGGAGGCTCTCCGACGAGCGCACCGCCATTTACGCACATCACTGCACGCGGCATAATCAGCCCCTCTGCAAACACGGTCTTTTTGTCCGCCTTCCCGTCGCCATCGGTGTCTTCGAGAATGGAGATTACGCCGTTTGGCTGGTCTTCGCCGAGGGCGCTCACATCGTGCATGTAGCCGCGCATTTCCACGACGTAAGCGCGGCCTTGATCATCCCAGCTTATCGCGACCGGGCACTCGATCATCGGCTCGGAAGCAAACAGCTCCATCTTAAATCCGGGAGCGATTTTGAATGTCTTCATCTGCTCCGCCGCCGTGAGTGGTTTCGGAGGCGGGAGCTTGAATTTTAGCTCCACATTTGCCGGGCCTGCATTCTTGTCGTGCAGAGCGATAGCGGGAAATGCAAGTGCGACTATGGTAGCTGTGAGGATGAGGCGATGGTGCATAAACAAATTTGATACGAACACAAAACCGGCGAGGTTGCCGAAGAATTAGGAAGGTTGTGATCCGCTCTCGGAAGCACCGGGCAGACTGAGCAAGCTGCTGCTCCAGAAATCAATCAGCTCCAGAGCCTGAAAGCGGAATACGATGAGCAGCGCGTCACCGAGTGGAATGCCCAGTTTTTGCGCGATGGCTTGCAGACTATCCGCGCCGTTGATTGCTGTGGCAAAGCGGGCTTCCACCTCATTCAGCTTCAGCTTCTGAATCATCTCGTAACCGCGCCGCGTATAAGCGGGCGAGCCGTTCGGGTCCGGCCTCTGCGCGGGCGGCAGGTGATCGAGCCGGACGTGGCGCAGCGCTCCGAGGATGAAATTATCCGCATCCTCATTCCCTGCGGGAAATGCGCGGGCGAACTCCGGGATGCTGGACGATTCTTCAAACTCAAAATTGATCCTCCCAGCCGTGTAAAGCTGTGCGACAAGCCGCTGGCCATGTTCGCGGGTGATTTGCACCACATCCTCATGCGGGAATCCGTTGCGGGCGCTGAGGAAAAGGAAAATGGGGCAGCCTGTGATCTGTTGGTTGAGCTGTCCCTCAAGGATCAAGCCGAGGCTCGTCGCACTCAAAATAACCGGCGACCCGCCACAGTACAGGCCGAAGTTCTTTGTCGTAGCAAACTGGAATCCGCCGCCGGAAATATAAAGCTCCACCGGCTGCCTGCCGATGAAGTAGCGGAGCACGCCCGTGAGCCTGTCCCCCTGCGCCATCTGCAAAGTCTGGCGCAGCGAAAAGAAACCCGTGTGCCCGCTAAACACCACAGACGAGCCATTTCCACGACCCGGCAAAGCGCGGCGGATGCTCGATTTCGTGCTGAGAACTCCTGAAATCGCATCCACCAGCGACTCCGCGCTGACGGGCTTTGTAAGAACGCGGGCGACATTGGGGAAACGTCCATTCAGATTCAGCTCCCTCGCTGGGTCCACCATCAGAATCACCGAGAGCTGCGACGCCGTGGGGTCCGCAGCAAATCGCTCTAAAATAGCCTCCACATCCATATCCGGCAACGTGTCGCTGAGAAGCACCACATCGGGGTTTGCCGCGCTGAAACGCTCAAAGCCATCCATGCCGCGCGAAGCAGTGAGCACATCGCATCCGGGCAGACTTTTTTGCAGAATAGATTCCACGAGATTTGCAGTGGACTGAGAGTCGTCGATAACAAGAAGTTTTTGAGCCATACCGGTTTGGAAAAGAGCGCGGAAGATGAGGGCGCGGGCAATGCAGTGTCAATCCCGCGCACCGGAGCGCTCGCGAAAACTGCTCAAAAGCGATGACGGAACTCGCAACTCCGATACACTTCGCGACTGCAATCGCGGCATTTGAAAGATTTTGAGAAAAAACCCGGAAAATGCGTTGACACCCTATTCCTGCGCCCATAGTTTCCGCGTCCTTTTTCAACGATTCTAATGAGGACTATTTCAGCAAAAGCAAACGAAGTTAAACGCAACTGGTGGGTCATCGACGCCGCCGATCAAATCCTTGGACGCGTCGCGGCGAAAGCTGCGAACCTGCTCCGGGGCAAGGAAAAGGCAATCTTCACCCCGCATGTGGACACCGGCGATTTCGTCGTGGTGATCAATGCGGACAAGGTTCGTCTCAGCGGAAAGAAGGAAACCGCTAAAACCTACATGAGCTTCTCCGGCTACGTCGGCGGCCACAAGAGCGAGACCGTAAAGGC
>JANMLS010000213.1:0-28591 GCA_031372675.1 Verrucomicrobiaceae bacterium | reverse complement strand
GACCCAACGCCCCGCCCCCATCAACCAAGCTTAATAAGATGCCATCATCCCGCAGACCACCGCAGGGCAGGTCGGAAAAAAGCCCGCTTTTTCGCTCCGTGCAGCCTCTTTTTGAAAAAACCCGCTATCCAGAGGTGCCCTTGAGGATATAAGGCGCGTCAGAATCAAGAATATGTCCTATTGTTGCATTTGACGTCTCTATTCTTACCATTAACGCGACTATGTGAGTATCTGACGCGCCTATTTGCGTATTTGACTCGCCTGTTTTTTGGCCCCGAGCGGCAATGTGGAGTAGCACTTCAGCTTGGAAAAGGACACAGGCAGGAGGGTGTGAGGCTAATGCAGCTATGGTGCATTTTCACCATCCCGATGGAGGCGCTATCCCTGCCGAGGCAAAGCTTGCAGAAGCTCGCCCAAGCTCTGGCGATGCAAACGGCAGGGCGCTTTCAGCTACCCGGAGCGCTGCAAGCGTAGGCAAGGTTTGCAACCTCGCTTGTTTGCGCACACAGACTTCGGAGAATGGGGCGAGGACTGGAGGCTGTTAGAGCAATTGCCCAAAGTATTTTCCTGATGGGAGCGATGCCATGCGAGCGAAGCGAGCCAAGGAGCGGCGGCATTCCTGCCGCCGTCCAAACCATAGCGCAGAGCGCCTAACCTCTCTGCGCTCCACGCTCAATCAGCGTCCGCTTCGCGTTGTGTTTTCAAACGGCGGCAGGAATGCCGCCGCTCCCAGTCGCAAGCGACCCCGCACCTTTTCCGACTCCAGAAGCGGAAATTACTTTTGGCAGATGCTATTTCGCACCGTGCGAGATTGGAAATCTCGCCTGCTATGGCGGCGCTCTGGGTCTCCGGGATTGCCTTTTTAGGAACCGTTTTTCATTCCCAAGCCCGGCAGCCCAGATCGTCCGAGGCTTGCGCCTTGCCCATCGGGCGGCGCATAATGTGGTGATGACTACTCTTTCCAAAGACGCCGCAGCCGCAGTGGTCGGCGCGAACCACGGGGATCCTTTTGCGGTGCTGGGGCGGCACGGGAATGAAGTGCGCGTTTTCCGAACGGATGCGAAAAGCTGCGTGGTGCTGCTGGGCGGGCGCGAGTTTGCGGCGAAGCAGATGGATGCGGCGGGTTTTTTTGTCGCGGAGGTCGTGGGCGCGGGGCGGCATACGCTGCGTTATACTGCGCACAATGGGCACGTTTGGGAAAGCGAGGACCCGTATTCTTTTGCGTCGCTGCTTGGAGAGCTGGACCAGCATCTTTTCGCGGAGGGGAATCACTGGGAGCTTTGGCACAAGCTGGGCGCGCACTTGGAGGAGCACGATGGGGTTTGCGGGACGGTCTTCCGCGTTTGGGCGCCGAATGCGCATCGGGTGAGTGTGGTGGGGGATTGGAACGGTTGGGATGGTCGGGTGCATCCGATGCGGAAGTTGATCCCGATTGGGATTTGGGAGATTTTTATCCCGGCGGTGGCGGAGCACGCGCACTATAAATACGAGCTGCTCGGCGCGGATGGGCATCTGCATGTGAAGAGCGATCCGTTTGCGTTCTTTTCGCAGCACGGGACGCAGACGGCGTCGCTCGTGTGGAGCCTCGGCAATTTCCAATGGAGCGACACGCAGTGGATGGAGAAGCGCAAGAAGACGGAGTGGCAGCGGGAGGCGGTGAGTATTTATGAAGTGCATCCCGGATCGTGGCGGCGTCGCGATGGCGTGGGGCTGTTGACGTGGCGGGAGATGGCGGTGGAGCTGCTCGATTATGTGGTGGAGATGGGCTACACGCACATCGAGCTGATGGGCGTGGCGGAGTATCCGTTTGAGGGTTCGTGGGGCTATCAAGTGTGCGGGTATTTTGCGCCGACCTCGCGGCATGGCTCGCCGGATGACTTCCGCTTTTTTGTGAACAAAGCGCACGAGCGCGGCATCGGGATCATCCTCGATTGGGTGCCGGGGCATTTCCCAAAAGACGCGCACGGGCTGGCGCGATTCGACGGGACTGCGCTCTACGAACACGCCGATCCACGGCAAGGCGAGCATCAGGACTGGGGGACGCTCATCCCGAACTTCGGGCGCAATGAAGTGCGGAACTTCTTTGTCTCCAATGCGCTGTTCTGGCTCGCGGAATATCACATTGATGGCCTGCGCGTGGATGCCGTGGCCTCGATGCTCTATCTCGACTACTCGCGCAAAGCCGACGAGTGGGTGCCCAACGCATTCGGCGGGCGCGAGAATCTCGCTGCGATCCATTTTTTGAAAACGGCGAACGAAGTGTGCTACCAGCGTCACCCCGGCGTGATGACCATCGCGGAGGAAAGCACCGCGTGGCCCGGAGTCTCGCGCCCCACGTTCCTCGGCGGGCTGGGCTTCGGCTTCAAATGGAACATGGGCTGGATGCACGACACGCTCTCCTACATGGAGCTGGACCCGGTGTATCGGCGTTTCCACCACGGGCAGGCTACATTTTCGCTCGTCTATGCGTTTCACGAGCACTTCATCCTCGTGCTGAGTCACGACGAGGTCGTGCACGGCAAAGGCTCGCTGCTCCACAAAATGCCGGGCGACGAATGGCAGCAATTTGCCAACCTGCGACTGCTCTACGCATGGATGTGGATGCACCCCGGCAAGAAGCTGCTCTTTATGGGCGGCGAATGGGGCCAGCGCAGCGAGTGGAGCCACGAGCGTTCGCTGGAGTGGCACGCGCTCGACTACGGCCCGCATCGCGGGATGCAGGCGCTGGTCCGGCAGCTCAACTGGCTTTACCGCAACGAACCCGCGCTGTTTGATCAGGACGACACTTGGGAAGGATTCGAGTGGATTGACCTCCACGACGCCGACAACAGCGTGCTCTCTTTCCTCCGCAAATCGCGCCACGGCTCCACCGTCGTCTGCGTGCTCAACGCCACCCCATGCGCCCGCCACGGCTACAAGCTCGGCGTGCCCACAGGCGGCTACTGGGAGGAGATCATGAACACCGACAGCGAGCAATTTGACGGAAGCAACACCGGCAACTTCGGAGGCATCCACGCCACCAACGAACCGTGGATGAATCGTCCGCATTCCGTGACAATCACGCTGCCGCCGCTGGCGATGGTGGTGCTGCGGGTGCGGAGATAGTGCGAAAAGATTTCCGTTTGCACCAAGCACCGACGCAGGGCAGGGTGAACGACCTTTTTTATACAAAACAATATGACGCTTACGGAAAAACTTCTCGCCCGCGCTGGCGGCAAAACTCACGTCGCACCCGGTGAAAACGTCTGGGTGAATGTGGACGTGCTGATGACTCACGATGTCTGCGGGCCAGGCACTATCGGCGTGTTCAAGCGTGAGTTTGGCAAGGACGCAAAAGTGTGGAATCGCGAGAGCGTCGTCATCATCCCGGACCACTACATTTTCACCGCAGACTCGATGAGCAATCGCAACGTGGACATCCTCCGCGACTTCGTGCGCGAGCAGGATTTGCCGTATTTTTACGACGTGATTGATGACCCGAATGGCTCGTGGAAATTCGACGCCTCGCGTGGCCAGCTCAAGCAGCAATACGGCACGCGCTATTCCGGCGTCTGCCACACGACGCTCGCCTGGAAAGGCCACACGCGCCCCGGTGAAGTGCTCGTAGGAACGGACTCGCACACTTGCATGGCGGGAGCGTTCAACCAATTCGCCACGGGCATCGGCAACACCGACGCGGGCTTCGTGCTCGGCACCGGAAAAATCCTGCTCAAAGTCCCGGAGACGATGCGCTTTTTACTCGAAGGCCAACTCGCGCCCGGCGTCATGGCGAAGGACGTGATCCTGCACGTCATCGGCGACATCGGCTTCGACGGTGCGACCTATCGCGCAATGCAGTGGGAAGGCCCCGGCGCTTCGCACATGGACATGGACGACCGCATGACCATCACCAACATGGCCATCGAAGCTGGCGGCAAAAACGGCATCTTCGCCTACGACGAAAAATGCGGCGATTACGTCCGCGCCCGCGCCAAAGAGAGCGGCGTGAAATCCACCTTCGAGCCGGTGCTCGTGGACGCACAGCAGTCGTTCGTTTTCGATAAAACCTACGACCTTTCCAAGCTGGAGCCCACCGTCGCCTGCCACCCCGATCCCGGCAACCGCAAGCTCGCCCGAGAGATGCGCGACGTGAAGCTCGACCGCGCCTACATCGGCTCCTGCACTGGCGGGAAGACGAGCGATTTCCTCGCATTCGCCCGCGTCGTGAAGGGGCAGAATGTGAAGATTCACACGTTTGGCGTGCCCGCCACGACGAAGGTTGTCGCGGAGTTGAAGGAAGCGCAGATGGACGGCAAAAGTGTCTGGAGCATCCTCGAAGACGCCGGCGTGCAGATGACCGAAAACGCATCCTGCGCCGCCTGCCTCGGCGGGCCGCAAGACACGTTTGGCCGCATGAACGAAAAGGCGCTCAAGTGCATCAGCGCGACGAACCGCAACTTCCCCGGTCGCATGGGCCACAAAGAATCGCAGGTCTTTCTCGCCTCGCCCTACACCGTCGCCGCCAGCGCCCTCACCGGCCACGTCACCGACCCGCGCGATTACATCGGCTAAGGAAAAATCGGCGTCATTGCCAATGCGCTGGTTTTTAAAAATCGTGACTGTTGCCGTGCTTGGATCCGGCCTTGCTGGATGTACCGCAGTGGACCCGTCTTCATTGGTGGGACACTACGAGATTCGTACGGACACGCCGATGTTTCGCTACGGCCCCGCACAGAGTTTCGGACCGGATTTTACGCTGAAACAAGGCACGCATGTCGTGATGATGCGCCGCGATTTCGGATATAGTCGCGTGATGACCGATGAAGGACAAACTGGCTACGTGGCCACCGAAGACCTCATCCCGATGGCCGCGCCAAAACTCGCCGCCGGTCGCGGCACAAACGCGAATAATTATCCCGGCCTGCCGCCGCAGTGGCAGGGCCGCACCGTCGCTCCGAGCGATGGTCGCGGCGGTCGCTTCAGCGGCCCAGTCCTGCCAACTGGCGCACTTTTTGGCCCCGGCGAATTACCGCCACTGCCTGAGCGCGGCGGCCCCGCAACGCCCGACAACCCGCAAGACCTGAAGCCCGAATTTCGCCACCTAAAACCTAAGCCCAATTTCCGAATTAACATCCCCACGCCAGCCGCGCAAACGCCCGCGCTGGAAGACACTCAGAAACCAAAGTTTCGGTAAAAACTCTCCCACCATGAACGCACAGGCCATCCTCGATGAACTGCGACCGCTTGGTGCTGCGAGCTACAAGAAAGTGATGCTGAATCACGGTATCCGTGAGCCGTTCTTTGGCGTGAAAATTTCGGAGCTTCAGAAAATCCGCAAGCGCATCAAGAAGGACTACCAACTCGCGCTGGATTTGTACGAGACGGGGAATTACGACGCGATGTATCTCGCCGGGCTGATTGCGGATGATGAGCGGATGACGAAGGCCGACCTCCGCGACTGGGCGCGGAAGGCATATTGCCGCGCATTGGCCGGTGTGACGGTTGCGTGGGTCACGGCGGGCGGCAGACATGGCTGGGAGCTTGGGCTGGAGTGGATTGATTCGCAGAAAGAACTCATCGCGTGCGCGGGATGGGCGACGCTTGCGAGCATCGTATCTATTAAAGAGGATGCCGCGCTGGACCTCGCGCATTTGGAGCGGCTGCTGCATCGCGTGCAAAAGGAGATGCCGAAAGTGCGGGACGCGGTGCGCTACCAAATGAACGGATTTTTGATCTCGGCGGCGATCTGCGTTCGACCGCTCACGGCCACGGCTTTGGAAATCGGCAAGGCAATCGGGCCGGTGGCGGTGGATATGGGGAAAACGTCGTGTGAAGTTCCGTTTGCGCCGGACGCTATCTGCAAGGCGCAGGAGCGCGGCACGATTGGGAAGAAGCGGAAGTCTGCGAAGTGCTGATTCAGCGGCGAGAATTTATTCGGCGCATCTTTTTCTCGCGCCCGTGGCGTGGGATTCGTAGCGTCCGCCGCAGGATGAAAAGCATGACTGGATACGGGCGCGGACAGAGCGTTCACAATGGCGCGAAATTCACCGTCGAATTGAATTCGGTGAATCGGAAACAATCCGACGTGGTGGTAAATCTGCCGCGCGAACTTGCCGAGCTGGAGCCGCGCGTGCGCGATGCAATCAACGCGGAGATTACTCGTGGAAGGCTGAATGTGGTCATCGGTTTCCACGCTGGCGCATCGGCTCCGCAAGACCTCGCGCTCGACCGCACGCTGGCGAAGTCATACCTCAAAGCGATGACCGATTTGCAAAAGCAGCTCGGCGTCGGCGGCGAGATCACCATCGAAATGATCCTCCGTGCGCCGGGCGTCCTGCGCACGCCGGAAGAGCAGGCATCGCCCGACACGGCGTGGCCGCACGTTGAAGCCGCGCTGAAGGCGGCGCTCGCGGAGCTGATGAAAATGCGCGAGGCCGAGGGGCGCAATCTTGCGAAGGATTTGGAGAAGCGAATCAAGTTCGTTTGCGATGCTGTGAAGAAGGTGCGCAAAATCGTGCCCGGCGTGGTGAAGCGGTATCGGCAGACGTTGCAGGAGCGCATCCATCGCGCGGGAATTGATCTCCCGATTGATGACGACCGCCTTGTAAAAGAGGTCGTGGTTTTTGCCGATAAAAGCGACATCACCGAGGAACTCACGCGACTCGACAGCCACTTCGGGCAATTCGCAGCGCACCTCAAAAAAAACGAACCCGTGGGCCGCACGCTGGAGTTTATGTGCCAGGAAATCGCGCGTGAATTTAACACGATGGGATCGAAGGCAAACGACATCGAGATTTCGCAACTCGTCGTGGCTTGCAAGGCCGAGATGGAGAAGGTTCGCGAGCAGATTCAGAACATCGAATGAGCAAACGACACGGCATTCTTTTTGTGCTCTCCGCGCCGTCTGGCGGGGGAAAAAGCACGCTCTTGCGGCTACTCGGAGATAAGCCGGATTTTGTTTATTCCGTCTCCTGCACGACGCGCAAACCGCGCCCCGGCGAGCAGAACGGTCGCGACTATCATTTTCTCTCCGTCGCGGAGTTTGAGAAGCGCGTGAAGAAGGGCGAATTTCTGGAACACGCGAAGGTCCACGGCAACTATTACGGCACGCTCAAGGAGACTGTGCTCGACGGCCTCGCAGCCGGGCACGACATCCTCATTGATGTGGACATCCAAGGCGCTGCGCAAATTCGCGAGAACGCGGAAGGCGACTGCCACGCGGCGATGGTGGATGTTTTCCTCATGCCGCCGAGCATGGTGGAACTCGAACGCCGCCTGCGCAAACGTGCGACGGAGACGGAAGAACAGCTCTCCGTCCGGCTCGGAAATGCTGCGGGCGAAATGGCAGAGTGGAGGAATTACCGCTACGTGATCGTGAGCGGACTCGCGGCGGAGGACTTCGAGCGGTTTCGCGCAATCATGACCGCCGAGCGGATGCGCAGCAGCCGTCTGGAACTGAGATTCTAAAACCATGAGCGCACCCGTCATCATCCTCGGAGTCACCGGCAGCATCGCAGCTTACAAAGCGGCGGACCTCACGAGCCTACTCGTGAAAGGCGGAGCGGAAGTGCATGTGGTGATGACGGAAAGCGCGGCGCAGTTTATCACCCCGCTCACGCTGCAAACGCTCTCGCGCAATTCCGTCGTCACCAGCGCACACAACGCGCAGGAAGGCTGGAAGCCCGGCCACATTGACCTCGCAGACCGCGCCGCGCTTTTACTCATCGCGCCCGCAACCGCAAACACGCTCGCCGAACTCGCGCACGGCATGGCGTCGCATCCACTCACAGAAATCGCGCTGGCAACTCTCTCGCCCATTTTGATCGCGCCAGCAATGAACGGCAAAATGTGGGCGCACCCCGCAACGCTCGCAAACGTCGCCACGCTGAAATCGCGTGGAGTGGAGTTTATTGATCCAGTCGAGGGCGAGCTTGCGTGCGGCTACCAAGGTAACGGCAAACTCGCACCCGTGGCAGAAATCGCGGCGCGGGCGCTGAAGATTATCGCAAAGTGATTACCCTATGGAATGGGTCATCGTAGCGCTGGTAATTCTCATAGTGGTTTGCTTCGCACTCACTGCTGACTCGTCGAAAAATCAGCGGCGTCGAAAGGACGAAGGCGATAGCTACGACCCAAAGCCCGATAGCGACAGCCACCAAAGTACACCTGACGGTGATTGATAACGATCACGCGAACAAGCATAGCTCGTCGACATATCGCGCCGAGCCGTCGCGCAGCCAGCCGTCGAGCTGCGCTTGCTCTTTGAGCTGCTGGCCGCGCTGACGCGGGACGACGATGAAGCGGCTTTCGATTTCCGGCAGCGCGGTGAGGTCGCTCCAGAGCTTCTCGAATTGCGCCACCGGGAAGACGTCCTCTTGGCCGTGGCCCCAGCGTTTTTTCACATCCTTGAGCGTGATGTAGGTCGGCACTTTTGCGGCGAGCGCACGGATTGCGGCGGTGATTTTTGTGTCGTCGCCAGCCAGCACATCCTCGCGTGAAAGTCCAAGTGCGCGGAGAAAGCCGTCCACATCAATCCACGTAGTCATCGTGTTGTAGTAGGTGAGATCAAACTCCAGTTCCTCTCGCGGCATCGCAAGCCCTTCGACGAGGCGCGGGCGTCCATCCACTCGCGCAAGACCGCCGCCGCGATCATCGAGTCTGCGGGTGATGACCTCGAAACTGAGCGTCGCCCCGCTTTCCAGATGCTGACCGAGAATCTCCGGATCGAGATTCGCGCCGGTGGTGTCAATGTTGTGCATCATCAGCGTGCGAAGTTGCGGGCGCTCGCGAAGCAGCGCGGCGAGCGTGCCGTTGCGCAGCATGTTTGGAAGTTCATAGAAATGGCCGACCGGGTGCAGGCATTGGAGCGGAAGGTTGTCGCGATAATCCGTGGCCTCGCCGGTCGCCTCCGCCCATCGGATGAGCGCGGCCCGCAGTGAATCGCGGACTTTTTGCTGCTGCTCGTCGAGCGTCTGCTGCGGCATCTCCTCCCACGCAAATCGCAAGTCGCGTGCAGTCGGCACCAGTCGAAGCCCGACGCTCTTTCCTTTGCTGAAAATCACCGGTCCTTCGTAGCCGTAGTTCCCCGCATCCGCGAGGAAGCGCGAGAGCGGCTCGTGGGTGAGGTAGCTCGTGGTGAAAATATGCGGAACCGGCGTGCCCGCGAGCCGCGAGATTTTCCGCGATTTTGCAAGATGCACTTCGAGGAACGTGCGATGACGCCCGCCAAGTTTGCAAAATGGATGCAGCGATTTCACCACGCCAGCACCTTGCGTCCACCGCGAAGCCGCGCCCGCTGCGAGCGTGATTACTGCGACTTCGCCAGCGGCGAGGGAGGCGATGCCTGTGGCACGGACGCCCTCGTCCGTGTTTGTGTCCCGGACGCCCCGTCCGGCTCCCTCAAACAGCCGATAGGCTCCAACTCCAAGCCGCGCACGAACTGGATTTTCCGTGATGTAGTTCCGATAGCTGCGCAAATACTGGTCGTCCCGAACGATGTGATCGAAAGACTCTTCCTGCCAAAGTGAGCCAGTCCTACCGAGGTGCTTGTTGATGCGATGCGATGATACTGATTTCCAAGCAGCAACAGCTTCGCTGAGAGGAGTGGCACCTGCCGTCACTAACACATGAACATGGTTAGGCATGATGACATAGTGGTGGAGCCAATAATCCTTTTGGTCCCGGTATAAAAGTGTCTGCTCAAGAAACTCAGAGACTGCCGATTCTCGTAGGACGCAATGCCCAAGGCCCGAGTCCAGCGTATTTTCCAACTCGGCGGAAAAAAGCGCAAAAACATCATCCCGTAGTTGCTTAGGTGCATTTGGAGCGAGAGTAGCTAAACGATTGTCGCGATCTGTAATGAGCTTTCGATAGACATCTGAGGGAAGAGAATCATTGAGACGAAATGTGATGAAATAGGTGCTACCCGCTTGCCTCCAATGCGGGAGAACTCGCCAGTTCACGGAGTAGGATTCTTTTGGGTCAAACGGTTTGAAGATTGGGTGCTGGGGCGTTGGAAGGGAACCGGACGGGGCGTCCGTGACACGATCACGAGCGAGGGCGCTCGTGCCACGGGCATTGCCGCTACTCACATCTCCCAACTTCACATCCTCGATCACAGTATTCGCGGGCAGGCGATTTTGTGCGAGGCCGATGCGGCCTGCTTTCATGTCGGTGCGGATTGCGGTGTGGGCTTCGGGGTCGAAGCCGTTTTCAGCGAGCAGTTCGTCGAGTGATTCGCTTCCGCTGCCGTTGGATTTTGAGCGCGGGAGCAGGCTGTCGAATAGCTCCTGCACAACACCGCGCAACTCCGGCTGAGTGCGGCACGCGCTTGCAAATCGATCCAGCTCGGTGCGTGTCTGCGCGGGCAAATCCTTTGGATCGCGGCGCAGGAGTTGCGGCGCGAGGAGAAGGTAATAACCTTTCGGCATCAGCGCAGAGTCGCCGCGCAGGATGTCGGCAAAGGTCCCGTTTTCGTTGATACGGAAATCATAGACGACCGGCTCCATCGCGAAGGGCAGACTGTCCGAAAGCGCCTTCTTCGTCGCCGACATGATCACCTGCAAGCGGTCCTGTAACTCGGCTTTTCGATGTGGCGCGACGATGAAGCCCATACCGCCGCCGCTCATTCCGCCGAGCATCCAGAAGCCCCAAAAATCACTGCCAAACTCCCCATTTACCTGCTCGATCAGACGCTCGGTGTAAAAGTTCGTCGCCCACGGAATGATCGTCTGAATCGGGCCGCGAAAGTTTTCTGTGGTAAGGCGACCCACTGTGCGGATGTCGCCCGCTTTGAGTGCGCCGATGATGCTATCGAGAAAACCGAGCGCCTCTTTGCGTCCGCTCCATTCTGCGGCGCTGCGGAGCAGATACTTTTCCGTGACCATTTCCAAAATTGGACCGACGTTTTGCGCCATTCCGCCGTGGACAACTACGAGGCTGTCCTGCAAAGCCTGCCGCGCCAAGACGGGGATTTCGTCGCGGGAAAAAACGTGGTGTTTCGGCATAAGGCGACCACGGGAGATTCCAAACTCCGGGTCCGTGTCGCACGCGGCGACGCCTTCGATGAGTTTGATCCCCGGCCAGACGCCACCGCTGTCCTGCCAGCCGCCGCCGCTTCCGCCGATCCATTCGCCGAGAAGCGCACGCGCAAGCACGAGTCGCCGCTCGCTTTCGCGAAGCGGCCCGGTGAGCGATTCGGCCTGGCCGGTTGCTCGCATGAGCACGGAAATTAGCGCTGCGAGGAGATTCGTGGAAACGGCGAGGCGTGAGCCTTTCGGGATGTCGTTGACCGACGAGACGAGTTCGATTCCGCGTCCTGGTCCGAGCATTTGCGCAAGCAAGTCCGCGAGCGATTGGCCGCTGCCTTCGATGCCCGGCGGCACCACGCCGCTTGCGATCACCGCTGCTTTCAGCAGGCCGAGATAATCTTTTGCAAAATCGAAAACTTCGCCGAGCGATTCGATCTCCGCAGCGGCTCCGAGGTCCACGGAAACAAGGCGCAGAACGGGCCGGTCGATCACGCGCAGCCATCCGCTCACCGGCGGCTGAGGCTCGGCGTCGCGTTTGTGGACACCGAGGTCCACGCTGATGTTCAGCACTTTTGCGCCATCGGGAAAATCCATGCCGAGGAAAAAAATGTCGCTCCACGCGCTGTGCGTGAGGTCCATGCGGACGGGCGTGCGCTCGCGCAAAATGGGATACGTTCCAGCAGCATCCCGCGCCAAAAGTTCGGGACGGAATCGGAGCGGCTGGTCCTTCGGATGCCCCATGCGAAACATCCATTGATTGCCGCGCACCGTGCGCACGCTACGCCGCACTTGGTCCGCGAGCGTCTGAAAAGCGAGGCGATGATAGGCTGCGGAGAGTGCGCTGGAGATGGCATCGCTTGGTCCTTCGGCTCGCTGCTTTTCCAGAAAGACTTCGATGGCTTCCTCGAAGCGGCGTGCGAGTAGGTGCTCGAAGCCGTGGAATGGAATCAGCCCGGAAGATTGGTGGGCTTCGCCCAGTGGGTCGTGCCGGACGGGGGCGTCCGGGGCACAGTCACGAGCGAGGGCGCTCGTGCCACGCTCCGGCAGATAATACCGATGAATCGACGAGAGGAAAAAAAGCGCACGGACCCGCTCGTAGAGATTTGCCGCAGTCCTGCGAAATGCGTCGAGCGCATCGCACTCGGCGATCAGTTCATCAAGTGAAAGACCGGCGATTTGTTCGTCGAGCGAGAGGTCGCGAGTGGCAGCGTCGGGACTGGCGATGAGGTTTATGAGTGTCACGAGTATTTAAGAAACGGCGAGAACCCGGTCGGGGAAAAGGTCCACAAGTTTGAAGTGTTCTATCGAGATGACGGCTTCCGCCCAACGTGCGGTCATTATTGTGAAAAATTCTCGGACTTTCAGGTTCCCAAATCTCACATGAATAACGCGAGGAGGTGGGGTGGCGACCATCATCCGAATTCTAAAATCTGCATCTTTGGTAACGATCACCAGGCTGTCTGTTCTCGCTCGCTTCCAGAGTTCTTCATCAGTCCATCCGGGGCCGAAATCGTGCGCAAAAACAAAATCACCGCCTGACCAAAGGTGAAACCAACGTGGCAAATTTGCGTCTATGAGGAAGCGAGCCATTACGCGGCTGATTGCACGACAAATTGCCGGTCCAAAAGCCGAGCGGCGAAGCTCAGGCAGGCGTTAATGTCTTCATCTTCTAGAAACGGATACTGATGCAGAAGTTCCTCTCGAGATTCTCCGGCACTTAGAAATTCCAGCACAGTCTGCACTGTCAGGCGGAGGCTGCGGATGGTTGGCTTTCCATTGCAAATTTGAGGGTCGGCGGTGATTCGGTCGGCGAGTTGCATAGTGGTTATGAGCAGTTCAGACGGTATAAATAGTAGCATCTATTTCTCGGTTCGTCATCGGCTCGCCGGGGACTGCGAGTTCCGACAGCCGATACATCGGATCGTTTTCTTGAATCGCTCCTTTCTCGATCAGCGGCTCCATGCGGGTATGGCCGTGATTAGCCGCAAGGTCGGTCGGTCCATCTTTTAATATGCCGGTGTAATCTCTGTATCGCTCGCCAAACGTCTTCGTCGGCGGAGTAAGTGGGATATTCGTAGGCTGAACCACTTCGATTCGCACCCTCGTCCCATCCGGCAAATGCACGCCTTCTGGCAGCTTTATCATATTGTTCATGACGGTAGCGATGATGCTCATGGCGATTTGATACTCTATTTCCCCCGCGCTGTCGCCAGCAGTTCCACCATTCCACGCAGCACTTCGTCGCGATCTTTTCCCGCGAGCGCGAGTGCGAGTTGGGCGGTGAGGAGGCCGAATTTTACTCCGAAATCGTAGCGTTTTCCGTCGAGTTCTGCGGCGAGGTAGCGCTCGCTTTCGGCGTGCTTTGCGAGCGCGGCGCGAAGGTGGACGCTGGTTTCGCGGCCTGCGTTTTCCTTGAACAGCGAGGCGAGCGCACGATGCACGCCGGGTGTGAGGACGTGCATCCTGAAGAAGCAAAGGTAGTAGCCTGCGCGAAGGCCGGGAACGTCAATTTTTTGTTCGGCTTCGGTGGGCGTCGGTTTTTCTAAAACGGTGTCCACTTGATAAAGGCGACGTGCTGCATCCACGAGTTTGCCGCCGACTGCGCCGTAGTAGGCGAGCTGGCTTTCGTGGGTGCTTTGCACGGCGGAAATCGCGCATTTTTCCGTGCGAGCGAGCGCGACGAGCTGGGCGGCGCAGCCCTGGCCGGTGTGGGAGAGATACAGGTGGTCGCCGACGAGCAGGAGAAAGGCATCGCCGCCCGTGAACTCCGCCGCGCTGTGAATCGCGTGTGCGTAGCCGAGCGGCTGCTGTTGCTCGATGAAAGTGAGCGTCTGTGCGTGCGGCCCGGCGGCAGCGCGGAAGGCAGCGGAATCGCCGGGGCTGATCACCACTGCGATGCTCTCGATGCCTGCGCTGAGGACTTCCTCGATGATGATTGCGAGTGCGCTCTTCGTCTGCCCATCGCGATCTACGAGTGATTGGAGCGGGAGTTGTCGCTGGCTTTTGCCTGCGGCGGTGATGACTGCTTTTCGGATTTCCATGCGTTTGCTCGAGTGTGGCGTGTGCCGCTCGCGAGGTCAAACGCGCTGCTTAAACGCCCGCGTTATTTCGCCGGGACTTTGTTGATGGTGGCGTAGATGTCGTGCTTCACCTTCGTGCCGTCGGCGGCGTTGATGTTGCACTGCACTTTCATCTGCATGACGGGAACGACGGTTGGTAGTTCGAGAAGGACGCTCTTTTTATCCGCGCTGAGAGTCGCTTTCGTGGCTGCGAGTGTGTCCTTGCCGGGCTTGGTGGAGTCGTTGACTGGGTAGCCCTGGCCGCCGTATGCGCCGGTCCACTGGTAGTTCCATTGCTCGATGTTCCAGTTGTCCAGACTGCCCGCGCTGGCTGCGTCCACTGGGCCGCTGAATGTGACTTCGATGCCGTTTTTCTTCGTGGTGAAGCCGGTGGGATAAACCGCTGGCTGGCCCGTGTAGCGGACGCGCTGGAAGCAGCTGTCTTTCGCCGCGCTACTCTGCCAGACGCTGAGGCCGGTGAGGTAAAGCTGGCCGTCCTTCGGGCTGAAACGCGCGCGCTGGATGCCGCTGCGGAACTTCACGGGAAATGCGGTGACGCTGCCTTGCTGCTGGCCGTCCACAGTCTCCATCGTGACGCCGTAGAGGATGCACTTGCCGTAGCTGAGGTGCAGCATGTTGCCGCCCCACGGCCCCCAAGTTTTCGGTGCCCACACTTCGCCGCCGGGCGAGTTATCTACATTCATCGGCAGCCAGACGAGCGGCGCATCGTAGCCTTCGGTTGGGATCGGCGACTCTTTTTTGCCCCAGAAGTCGTTCTTGTATTTTTCGCGGTCACTTTGGAGCGAGGGGTTCGCTTTGTATTCGGTGCCGTCGGCGTTTTTGAAAGTCATCACTTTCTGCGCGGTGGTGACCATGCCGTAGAAGCCGCCTTGCTTGATGATGTTGAGCCGGTTCACGGGCATCCAGTGGCCTTGGTTGTCGCTGGCGGAGAGTTCGTCATTTGGTCCCATGCCGAGGCCGTTGGGCGCACGGAGACCGGTTGCGAAGACTTCGAGTTTCGAGCCGTCCTTGCTCACGCGGAGCATGGTGCCTTGATGCGGGGACTGGCTGGTGGGCTGCCACGGTGCGCCTTTCGCGTAGTAGAAATTGCCTGCCTTGTCGGTTTGCAAGTCGAGGGCGAAGTCGTGGTAGTTATTTGTGCAGTGGCTGTCGTTGTTGAAGTTTTCGTAGAAGTCCACTTCGCCGTCATTGTTGTAATCATGCAAGCGGGTGATCTGGTCGCGCCCGGTGACATACACTTTTCCATCCACGACTTTTGCGCCGAGCGGCTGGAAAAGACCGGATGCAAAACGCTTCCACTTCACGGACTCCAGCTTTTCATCCAGCCCAGAGACGAGCCAGACATCGCCGCTCAAGTTGGCGACGGCGCAGGTGCCATCGGCAAAAAAATCGTGCCCGCCGGGGCGCAGCCAGCTTTTGAAAGGGTTGTCTTCCGGCATCGTGATTTCGTCGCTGGCGTATCCGCCTTCGCTCACGCCGAGCTTGCCTTTTGTCTCCAGCGCAGCGCCCCAGCGAGCTGGGCCGGGCTTGGTGAGGCTGGCGAGGTCGGGCATGTTTGGCTTTACCTTCACATCCAGCTTCGCAGCGTCCGCAGCGGGGACCGTTGCGAAGGCGACTTGGAAATTGAGCGGCTGGGCTGCGTTGACTTCAGCGATGACGCGGCCTTCGCGGGC
Organism: Verrucomicrobiaceae bacterium; assembly: GCA_031372675.1. Classification (GTDB taxonomy): domain Bacteria; phylum Verrucomicrobiota; class Verrucomicrobiia; order Chthoniobacterales; family Chthoniobacteraceae; genus SXWH01. Next base: position 12,829 of record JANMLS010000213.1, on the reverse strand, counting down.
GACGAGCTTCACGCCAGCGCCGTAGCGAACCGAGAAGCCGGTGACTTTATCGCCGTTGGTGATGGTGATTTTGCCGTCCTTCTCCACAGCGTCACCTTCGGCGATGAGGATTTGTTTAATATCCGAGCCTGCCGCGATGCTGAAGCTGCGTGTGAAAAAGCGGACGCCATCGGTTACGAGGCTGCCCGGAAGCTCCAGCACGGCCTGTTTGCCGACGGAGTAACTCAGCACTGTGTTCGTGCCATTCACATAAATGCCCTTCCATTTTGTGTTGGGAAGGTTGCCTTGATTCCGCTCGCGTGGGTCAGCTTTTACTTCCGCGCCGATGCCCACAGTGAGGCCCGTGGAAACATACACCTGACTGTCCGCGAAGATGTTTCCTTCCAGCCCGCCGCGCTTGCGGGGGAACGACGCGAGGCCGCCTTCCCATGCGCCGTGAAAGCGCAGCAGCTCAGGATCAAAAAGGATCGTCGCCGGTGCTTCTTTCGTTCCCACGGCGATGGCGATGCCTTTGGTGGAAGTAGATTTTTCCAGCTTGTAGCAGCCGGAGAAAAACGGGCCGAGGTCCATGTCGTCCCATTTGATTTTCACCTTGGGGTCCTGATCTGGTTTCACAGTTGCGACTTGGGCAAATGCGGGCGCGGTGAGCGCGGCGACGGCGGCGAGAGCGATTCGGATATTCATAAGCGGAGACTTTAAGCGATGACGCGCAGGTTTATTAGGCGCGGAGCGGCGTGGATAATCGGGAGGCATCTATTCAGACAAACAAAATATGTCTTTGCCGAAAAAAACGGGTTTTCACTTGCGGGATTTTTTTCGCCGCGCCAGTGATTGCGGACAGTCATGCCAACGAAAATTCGGAGCCTAGGGGAATGTAACATCAAATCGCCACTGCACACTATCGGTGGAGTGGAAGTGCGGTTTCGCAATGATTCCGAGCGCGTCCTTTACGAACACACACAAGCACCCGGACAGCAGCCCGTAGTTGATAGAGCGGGCAACCCACTGAGCTTCGAGCAGGCGGGGCCGCGCGAGAGTCTGTTCTTTGATCCACTGCGCACGACAGTCGGTATCGTGACGTGCGGCGGGCTTTGCCCTGGGCTAAACGACATCATCAAGGGCCTCGTGACGCAGCTCTGGAACCGCTACGGCTGCCAGCGCATCTACGGATTTCAGTTCGGCTACCAAGGACTGATTCAGCGCCTCGGCCATCGCTACACCGTGCTCCAGCCGGATAAGGTGAAGCAAATCCATCTCCTCGGCGGCAGCATTCTCGGCACCTCGCGCGGCAACCAGCCCATCGGCGAAATGGTGGACACTTTGGAGGAGATGAAAGTGGACATCCTCTTCGTCGTCGGCGGCGATGGCACGATGCGCGGCGCAGACTTGCTCACGAAAGAAATCGAGCGCCGCAGGCTGAGTATCTCCATCGTCGGAATCCCGAAGACGATTGATAACGACATCCAGTATCTCGACAAATCATTCGGCTTCGAGACTGCGTTCGCGGAGGCCGTGAAAGCCATCCGCGCAGGCCACACGGAATCCGAAGGCGCACCAAACGGCATTGGCCTCGTGAAGCTCATGGGCCGCGACTCCGGCTTCATCGCCAGCTACGCCGCGCTCGCGGATGGCAACGTGGATTTTGTGCTCATCCCGGAAGTGCCTTTCGTGCTCGATGGGCCGCGCGGATTTCTGGAAGCACTGCGGCATCAAGTCGCACGGCGAAAGAGTGCCGTCATCGTCGTCGCCGAGGGTGCAGGACAGGAACTCATGGAAGGCTACGTGGACGTGGACCCAAGCGGCAATCAGCGTCCCAAGGACATCGGCGTGTATCTTCGCGACAAAATTAACGCCTTTTTCAAAGAGCGCCGGATCGAGCTAAACCTCAAATACATTGACCCCAGCTACACCATCCGAAGCGTGCCCGCGAATGCGCAGGACAACTTCTATTGCCAGCAGCTCGCCCAGCACGCCGTCCACGCCGCGATGGCTGGAAAAACCGGGATGCTCGTCGGTCGCTGGCACACCGCATACGTGCATCTGCCCATCGAATTTGTCTCCAACGTGGGCCGCCGCACCGTGGACTCCAATGGCGAACTCTGGCGTGCGGTGCTCGAAAGCACCAGCCAGCCAGCGAGCATGATGTAAAATCAGCAGCGTTATTTTTTCTGAAAGAAATCAGCCCACCTCACGTTTAGCACAGTATGGATAAAATTCTTGTTCACGGCGGGCACCCGCTCAATGGCAGCGTCCGCATCAGCGGAAGCAAAAACAGCGCACTCCCCATCCTCGCGGCGGCACTGCTCACAAAAGAGCCGTGCGTTATTTCCAATGTCCCCGACCTCTCGGACATCAACTACATGCTCCAAATCCTCAGCCACCTCGGTGCGCATGTGGAGCGGGCCAGCGGCGTCGTCCGCATCGAGGCCACCCAATTAAAAACCGCCGCGCCCTACGACATCGTGCGGAAAATGCGTGCGTCGGTCTGCGTGCTCGGCCCACTTTTGGGGCGGGAAAAAGAAGCGTCTGTCTCGCTGCCCGGCGGCTGCGTGATTGGCGACAGGCCGATTGATTTGCACATCAAAGGCTTCGAGGCACTCGGCGCAGTCAGCCGCATCGAGCACGGCAACGTGAGACTTTTTGCCAACGAACTGCGCGGCGCGACCATCAATCTGCGCGGCAAACAAGGCCCAACCGTCCTCGGCACCGACAACGTAATGATGGCCGCAGTCTTAGCCGAAGGCACCACCGTAATCGAAAGCGCAGCAGCCGAACCCGAAGTCGTGGACCTCGCCAATTTCCTCAACAAAATGGGCGCAAAAATCGAAGGCGCAGGCACCCGCCGCATCGTCATCCAAGGCGTCTCGGAACTCCACGGCGCAGAACACGCCGTAATCCCCGACCGCATCGAAGCAGGCACCTACCTCGTCGCGGGTGCGATTATGGGCGGCGATGTTTTGCTCCGCCGCGTCGATCCCGCGCACCTCGGCTCGCTCATCGAAGCGCTCAAGCAATCCGGCTACGAAATCGAAGCCAAAGCCGACACGCTCCGCATCAAAGGCCATCCCTCGCCCAAGCCGCTCCAACTCACCACCGAGCCATACCCCGCATTCCCCACCGACATGCAGGCGCAAATGTGCGCACTGCTCGCACAGACAGACGGAATCAGCGTTATCAGCGAAACCATTTTTCCGCAGCGATTCATGCACGTCTCAGAGCTGAAGCGCATGGGCGCAGACATCTCGCTCGACGGCCACACCGCCATCATCAAAGGCGTGGAAAAAATGAGCGGCGCACCCGTCATGGCCAGCGACCTCCGCGCCAGCGCAGCCCTCGTGCTTGCAGGCTTGCGAGCCGAAGGCGTCACGGAAGTGAACCGCGTCTATCACATTGATCGAGGCTACGAATCCATAGACGACAAACTCAACCAGCTAGGCGCACGCATCGAGCGGATGAAGGCGTGAGGAAATGACGAATTGGCTATCGGCTATTTGCGATTGGCTAATTTCAAATAGCCGATAGCCGATAGCCAACACGCCTGCGGCTTCGTCATTCGTCATTCGTCATTTCGCGAAGCGAAGTTCCCAAACTTCTTTCTTCATCCTTTCGCTCCGTTCCGTAATCTCCGCGCACATGTTTCGGAAACTGCTCGGTAAATTATTTGAAAAACGCGAGAAGATGAAAGGGGACGACGTGAAGCCGTTCCTCGATCATCTGGAGGATTTGCGCGGGACGATTTTCAAAATGGCGGCGGTGCTCGTGTCTTCGGTCGCGGTGTGTTTCATCTGGAACAAGGAGCTGTTTCACTTCCTCCAGCGCCCGCTGTTTGTGAATGGACTGAAGCCGGAGGAAGTTCTCGTGTCGCACGATGTAGTCGGTCCGTTCATGGCTTCGCTCACGGTTTCGTTTTACGCGGGGCTGATTATCGCGATGCCGCTGCTCATTTATTTTCTCGGCGAATTTGTGCTGCCTGCGATGACGCAGAGGGAGAAAAAATATGCGTTTCCCGCGATTGCGACGGGCTTTGTTTTGTTCATCGCGGGGGCGGCGTTTTGCTTTTACCAAATTGTGCCTGCTGCGGTGAAATTTCTCTCGGAGTGGGGATTGGCGCGGGGAATCAAGACGCAGTATGCAGTGGGGAATTATTTCAAGCTGGTGACGCTGATGAGCCTTGTCTTCGGGCTGCTCTGCCAGCTTCCCGTGGTGATGGTGACGCTGCACGGAATTGGGATCATAACTTACGAGTGGATTCGCAATACACGCGCCTACGCTTACGCGGGAATCGTGGTGCTTTGCGGCGTGGTAAATCCCGCGCCGGACATTCCATCCTACGTGATGCTCACGCTGCCTATTATGGCGCTTTACGAGATTTGTATCTGGGTGATTTTCTTTTTGGAAAAACGGAAGAAACCCGAAGAGCCACCGCCGCCCGCCGTCGCAGTCGCGCCTGCTGCTGCGACGCAGTACGGCGATGCACACTCCGAGCATCACGACGACCCGTATCACCACGATGATCATGACCACTACCACGATGGGCACTATCACGAAGATCACTACCACCACGATCATCCTGAGATGAACGAAACGCCCGCTGCGGAGCCGGAGAAAAAAGCCGACGAGGAGCCGAAGCCATGATTGCCGCGCTGCTGATCGCTTTGCTCGCCGGGTATCTGCTCGGCTCGGTGCCGTTCGGTTTTCTCGCCGCAAAATCCAAGGGCATAGACATCCGCCAGCACGGGAGCGGCAACATCGGCGCGACGAATGTTTGGCGCGTGTGCGGCTGGCGCTGCGGGCTGCCGGTTTTCATCCTCGATGCGCTGAAAGGCGTTGCCGCTGTGTGGGTGGGAAAATGGATCGTGCAGCAAATGCCGGAGCTGGCGGAGTCGGTGATGCTGCTCTCCATCACCAGCGCGGCGGGCTGCATCCTCGGGCACAGCTTTCCCGCGTGGCTGCAATTCAAAGGCGGCAAAGGCGTGGCGACTTCGCTCGGCGTGATGATTGGCCTCATGCCGCTCGCGAGTCTCTGCGCATTCGCAGTGTGGGCCGTGGTGTTCAAAGTGAGCGGCTACGTCTCGCTCGCGAGCATCGTGGCGGCGGTCGTGCTGCCGACGATGGTGGGCGTGGGAAATTTCACCGGCTGGGCTTATGGCTGGCCGCCATTTTGGTTCGCGCTGCTGGCTGGAGTGCTCGTCATCGTGCGGCACAAAAGCAACATCGCGCGTCTTCGCGCGGGGACCGAGAGCCGGTTTGAAAAAAAGAAAGGCGGTGCCGCGTGAGTTTCAAAAATATCGGAGTCATCGGGGCAGGAAGCTGGGGGACTGCGCTCGCGCTGCTGCTGCACGGCAACGGATTGCCGGTGACGATTTGGGGCCACGATGCCGCGCACATTTCGGACATGATCGCTACGCGGGAAAACCGCGCCTACTTGCCCGGCGTGCCTTTGCCGGAGACGCTGCGGCTTACCTCCACGCTCGGTGATTTATGCGCGTGTGATTTGCTCCTGCTCGTCACTCCGTCGAAAGCAGTTCGCGAAGTGACCTCGCTGCTTTTTGCTGCGGAACTCGGTCGCGAAACTGTGCTCCTGAGCTGCACAAAAGGCGTGGAGCGCGGGAGCGGGATGCGCATGAGCGAGATCGTCGCGGAGTACTTCCCGGAGAATCCCGTCGCAGTACTCAGCGGCCCCAGCCACGCGGAGGAAGTGGCGAGAAAACGCCCGACTTGCGTGGTGCTAGGCTGCCGGGATTCCGCCATCGCGCAGAAGTTGCAGCGTGCATTTTCATCCAGCGCATTCCGCGCTTACACAAACGACGATGTCGCCGGAATCGAACTCGGCGGTGCGCTGAAAAACATCTACGCCCTCGCCGCCGGAATCTGCGACGGCCTCGACCTCGGCGATAACGCAAAAGCCGCGCTCATCACTCGCGCACTCGTAGAGCTGGGCCGTCTCGGCGGCGCACTCGGCGGGAAGCCCGCGACTTTTATGGGCCTGAGCGGGGTGGGGGATTTGATGGTGACTTGTTTCAGCCAACACAGCCGCAACCGCGCAGTGGGCGAGCGGCTGGGAAAAGGCGAGCAGCTTTCCTCCATCGTCGCCTCCATGCAGATGGTCGCCGAGGGCGTGCCGACGACTTACAGCGCCTTCGAGTGTGCGCGGAAACACAACGTCGAGACGCCAATCATTGATCAAATCAAAGCAATCCTCGATGGCAGCATCGCGCCCGCAGAAGCGCTCGCCCGCTTGCTAGGGCGCGATCCGAGGCCGGAGTAAATTACTTCTTCGCGAGTGCTTCGAGGTAGTCGAGCAGGCTGGCGAGATCGGCGACGGTTTGCGCATTCATCAGTCCGGCGGGCATGAGCGATAGTTGTTCGTTTTTCTCGCGCTTGGCGACGAGCTTTGGATCGAGCGTGGACTCTTGCGCGGCGATGTTGCGGACGACCACTTTGTCCGCAGCTTCCTGCGTGACGAAGCCCATGTGAACTGCGCCGTCTTTCATCGTGAAGACGTTGGTGACGAAGCCCTGCGCGATGGATTTTGTGGGGATGAGGATGGCTTCGGCGAGATCGCGGCGCTTGTAGGTTTCGGCGATGTTGCCGAGGTATGGGCCTTTTACTGGCTCGTCTTTTTTTACCGTGTGGCAGGCGATGCAGCCGGTTTGGGTAAAGAGCTGTTCGCCGCGATCCCTGTCGCCTTTTGTCTTCATGACTTGTGCGAGAACGTCTTCGATTTTCAGCGTCGCGATTGCGGGTCCGACGGGTTTTGCGGCGATTTTCTCCGGGTTGATTTTGAGCTTCTGCACCGCTTCTTTTGCTGCTTCTGCGACGGCTTTATCCGTGTCGGAAAGTGCGGCGGCAATTTGCACGGCGCGGGATTTGTCATTCGCGAGGATCGCGGCGCGGATGATTTGTGCGCGGCGTTTCGCATCGGCCCAGCCTGCATCGAGCGACTTCGCGGCCATCTCGCGTGGTTCGGGCGAGCCGACTTTTCGCGAAGCGAGATTCAGCAGCGCGGCATCGGCCCAGGTGCTTTTTTCGCCGTCGAGCTTCGGGGCGGTTTCCTCCAGCGCGTGATGCTGGTTTTCGATCAGCCGCGAGCCGAAGAACGCGCTGCGAAGTTTGCTGGAATCCTTTTTCTTTTCACCAAGTCGGGCGAGCGTGCCGAGGATCGCGTGAGCGGCTTCGCTGCTGTCGGTTTTGCAAAGCGCGGTGGCTGCGGCGGTGGCTGCGGCATCGTCGGGGTCGCCGCTTGCTTTGATGAGAAGCGGCAGGGCTTCTGGCGGGATGCTGTCTGCTTCCACAAGCTGCTTCGCAAGCGCGGGCAGCAGGCTGGCGTCCTTTGCTGCAAGGGTGATGAGCTTCGCGGTGGCATCGTTCATTTTGATGCGATGACGTGCAAATTCTTTCGCAAGAAATGCGGCTTCTTCATTGGTCGCGGAGTTCAGCGCGGATTTCAGAGCTTCGGCGATGCGCGGCGTCTCGCTCCATTCCTCCGGCTGGTAATACGGCCCACGCGTATCAGGCCGCGTGCCCCACGAATCGCCTTTCCATTTCCCCTCGGTGAAATGGAGTCGGCACAGCGCGGTGAGCAATCCCTGCCGCTGTGTGGCGTCCTTCGTTTTTGTGAGCCGCGCGACGAGGCCGTCCACAGACTTCGCATCGTGGATGCCGAAGAGAACGCGCAGTGCGCCGTTGCGGAGAGGCGTGGAGGAATTTGCGTCGTCGAGGATGGCAAAGCACGCATCGCTCGCGCTGAGTTGGCGGAGCACTTGCATCGCGGTGTGCGAGACGACCGCATCGTTGTTGCTGAGCAGCGGGGCGAAGGCGGAGGCGTGTTTAGCGAGATTGGTCGCGTCCACTTTTGACAGCGCAGAGGTTTCGTTGTCGGCCCAGACGCCGGAGAGTCCGTGGAAACGGGCGAGGGCGATCAACGCCTCTTTCTGCGCACGGGCGTCTTCAGATTGGAGCACGGGTATGATGAAAGGAATGACGGTGGCATCTGCTTGCTCGCCGGCGGAGCGCAAGGCCCAGGGCGCGATGGTGGCGTCACCCACGAGCGCACTCAAATAGCGGGCTGACGCTTTGCCGTAGATTTGCGCGACGGTGTAGAGCGCGGCGACGCGGTTGGTGATGGGCTTGGCTTTATTCGACGCGAGTTCCCAGAGGTCGTTGAACAGAGCCTGTGGAACTCGGTTGTCGGCGATTGTTTTCCTGGACTTTTCAATAAACACGCGCTGCGCCTCCCGCCGCGTCCGATGGCTCGGCGACTCCAGCAATTTCACCAACTCCGCGTCCGTCGCTTTTGCAAAATCCGGCAGCTTTGGCGGGACGTGGCCTTTTGGGGCGATGCGGATGATTGCGCCGTGGTCGGGGCCGTCCCATTTGAACTTCGCGGTGCCGCGCCACCACGAGACGTAGGCGTAGCCGCGTGCGTCCACGTCCATATCGGTCGAGCGGTTGATATTTACGAGCGGGACGGGCACTTCCACTTCCTCGAATGTCGCGCCTTTTGGCTTGAGCGTGTGGCGGAAGACCGGGCCTTTTCCCCAATCGCTCGTGTAGGCTTTGTTGTTCCATGCGGCGGGCCAGCCGGGTTCGTCCACCCAGCACGCGCCGCAGCCGGAGCCGCCGCCGTAGTCGGCGAGAGGCTGGATGATTTCGTCGGCAAAATTCATGTAAAGGCGCGGGTAGCCGTGGTCGTCGAAGCCCGTGAAATGATGCAGCCGGAGGTCCCAGCCGCCGCCGTCGTTGGTGTTGTCGCGGGAGAAAATATCCATCAGCGGCGAGATGGCCACGTCGAGGATGTTGCGGGTGCCGCGTGTGTAGAGCTGCATGTTGCTGCCATCGGGCCGCACGCGCACGACGCCACCGCCGCGAAGCTGCATTTTCCGCCCGTCGCTGCCCTCGGCTTCCATGAAACCAAAGTCGCCGACCGCGATGTAAATCCAGCCGTCTATCCCCATCTCGATGCCGTTTGTCGTGTGGTCGGCGGGGCGGTCTTTGAAAGTGAACGCGAGATTTTTCACGAGCACCTTTTGTTCATCGCTCACGCCGTCGCCGTCCTTGTCAATGAACGCGCTGAGATGCGGCGGGTGCATACAGATGACCGTATTTCCATCCACGACCATACCGCGCGGGGAATCAATTTTGGCAAACTCCTTCACCTCGTCCGCACGTCCGTCGCCGTCCGTGTCGCGCAGGCGGAGGATGCGCCCGCGATCCTTGTCGCGACCGAGCGAGCCGTTGCCATCGCTACTCACAAACAACGTCCCATCCGGCGCGGCGGCGACGAAGACCGGGTAGTTTGACTGCGGCGGCGCGGAGAAAAGCGTGGCCTCGAAGCCGTCGGCGACTTTCACTTCCTTGAGGATTGCGGCCTCATTTGGAAAAGGCGGAGTGGCGAGTGCAGTGGCGGCGAGGAACGTCGTGGTGAAAATGTAGCGGAGCATTTTGGTGTGAGGAGTTGGAGAGTGTTTTGCGGCGAAAGTCTTAGGGTGTCGCTGATTTAACCGCGAAATACGCAAAATATGCGAAAAACAATGCAAAGGAGTTCCATCGTCGTGCGGAAGGGAATGCTGACGATGAGTTTGTTGCCGCTGCGCGTGACGTTCAAGTTCACCTTCATCACGTCCAGCACATATTTGCCGGTGTAACTATCCAGAACCTTTTCATCAACCTTGGCGATGGGAGGCATTTCGGTGACGTAGTCCATAAAGCCCAACATCATCTCGTCGTAAGTCGGTTCGCCAAAGCGCACGTCTTTCGTCGGGTCGGGATTGAATTTGTTTTTCGTCGAGTTGTCGTAATAAGCGGTCACCATCAGTTTGGTACCAGCGGGCAAGCGCTTCGGTTCTTTCAGTTCGTAATTGGTCTGCCACGCGAAATCGTATTTCGACGAACTCATCAGCACTTCGGTTTTGCCGTCGGGATAGATCGCTTTGTATTCCATGCTCTTGCCGCGCAAGTGCATGTGCGGCAGGAAGGCATAAATCGTCGTGTCGCGTTTCAACTGGCGGCACGCCGTAACGCGATGGCTGTCGGCTCCGGCAGGAATCTTGAATGTGTTATTGCCGACTGAACCCGTAGTCATCAGTTTTTCGCTGGGTTCTTTAGCATAAACCAACCCAATCATGGATTGATCTTTTTCGACGGTATTGCCGCCGAGCGTTTGATTGGAATAATGAATCTGGAAGCGAATCATCGAACCGGCTGCCAACTTGCGCACAATGCCCGTCGGGAAAGAATCAGCGTTGTGTCCCGGCGCGTAACCTGCCAACAAGTCGCCCCCAGTGCCACCGCCGCCGCGGCCAGTGTTGGCGCACCCGTCATCTTGCACAGGGGCGTCAGCTTTCATTCTTACCAGGAAGCCGTCGCGATACATCGGCGAATTTTTCAACTGTGCTTCCATCGCCTTGTAGCGCGCATCCGTTGAAAGCTTCGCCATGATGGGAGCGCCGGGCGGAATGATAAACGCCAGAATGTGATGCACGACTTTCGGATTCGTCGGGCGCGCTTCAATCGCCGAGATGTATTTGTCCTCGGTTAGCTTTGGGTCTACGTCAAAGTATTGATATTCATCAGCGCCGGGTTTGTAGGTGTAAGACTCAGGAATCTGAACCACCAGATCAGGCTTGCCGATGTTCCAGCCGGTCGTGAACGTGGGCGTGGGCGGCAAATCTTTCGCGTTGCCTTCAACCGCGCCGCCATCAACCCACGCGGTAACAGTGTCAATGTCTGCTTGCGAGAGCTTCCGATCATTCTTGAATGCACCAACATGGGCGTCGGCGTGCCAGGGCGGCATCACGCGGTTGGCGACTTTTTCTTTGATGGATTTCGCCCACGGACGCACGTCTTTGTATGACATCACAGAGAACGGCGCGCCTTCGCCTGCGCGATGGCATTCGGCGCACGACTTGTAAAAGATCGGCGCTATGTCTTTGGTGAAGGTGACTTTTTTGGCAGGCGTCGAATTGGCGCTGCCAGCAGGCAGGAAAGTGAATGCCGCAGCGAGCGTGCAGCATACCGCGAGAGCAAATGGAACAGACTTCCGAATACGCATTACAATGACTCCTTCTCAGTGGTCAGAACGAACGGTGGATGTTGTGAGTAAGCCTCAAGCACTCTGCTTAAGCGCGGCATAATGAAGTCCCGCTTCAACGCAGCGTCAAGGGAGATTTCCCCAATGCCTGCAAGCACTTCCAGAAAAAAGGCGTTTTGTTGGGGATTACTGGCTGACCGGTCAGATTAAAAGTGAATGACGCTTCAGTCAGTAATAGCTCGTTTGCGACTACGGCAAATCTTCAGCATAAGTTGCGCTAAAAATGTACCGAGAAGAATTTTGGCTTCGACATTGTGTGATTGCCGATGATTGACTATCTTACGCGCCGTCGCACATCACTCAATCAACCAAACAATTAAACACCGCAGGAGACAATCGTGGCATCCATTCAATTTCTCGGCGCAGCCCAAACCGTCACCGGCTCAAGGCACTTGCTCGAAGTAGACGGCTTTCGCGTGATGGTAGATTGCGGACTCTTTCAGGGCTTGAAAGAGTTGCGGCTCAAAAACTGGGAGCCGTTCCCCTTGCCGCCCGCTGAAATTGACGCAGTGATTTTGACGCACGCGCACATTGACCATACGGGTTATTTGCCACGATTGGTTCGCGATGGGTTCGACGGCAAGGTTTACGCGACGCCAGGCACGGTCGAACTTTCGCGCATTATGCTGCCCGATTCGGCGCGTTTGCAGGAAGAAGACGCGGCTTATTTCAACAAGACTGGCACGAGCAAACACCACCCCGCCGAACCGCTTTACGACGAACACGACGCCAACGAAGCCTGTCGTTTGCTCGAATCGGTCAACTATCACAAGCACGTGCAACTGACGAAAAACCTTTCGTTTGAATTCGTCACCGCCGGACACATTCTCGGTTCGAGCTTTGTCTGTTTTGAATTCCAAAACGCGCAAGGCGAGACGCGCAAGATGGTGATGTCGGGCGATCTCGGACGTTATAACGAACCGATCATTCCCGATCCTTCATCGGTGGCTGAAGCCGATTACATTGTGGTTGAGTCTACTTATGGCGACCGCGAGCATCCGGTTTATGACGCGAAAGAGCGCCTCGCTGAAATCATTAACGAAACGGCGAAGCGCGGCGGACACGTACTCATCCCTGCCTTTGCCGTTGGCCGCACGCAACAACTGGTCTACCTCATCCGCGAACTCGAAGACGAAAAGCGCATCCCGATCTTGCGCGTATTCGTTGACAGCCCGATGGCCGTGCAAGCCACGAAGCTCTATCTCAAACACAAAGAAGACCACGACCTCGAAATGGATGCGCTGATTGATGAGCGGCGTAATCCGCTCTCAACGCATAACTTTAATTTGTCGCGCACCGTGCATGATTCAAAACGCGTCTCGGCTAACACTGAGTCAAGCATCGTGATTTCAGCCAGCGGTATGGCAACGGGCGGACGCATTTTGCACCACCTGCGCAAGCGGCTGCCTGACAGTCGCAATACGATCATCTTTGCGGGCTATCAGGCTGAGGGTACGCGCGGTCGCCGTCTCGTTGATGGTGAAAAGGAAGTGAAAATCTTCGGCCAATTCGTACCCGTCAAAGCCCAAGTCGAAACGCTTTCGGGTTTGTCAGCGCACGCCGATTATCGCGAGATTTTGCGCTGGCTGGGCGAATTCAAACGCGCGCCGCGCAAAGTGTTTTTGGTGCATGGCGAACCGAAACCCATGCAAGCCCTCAAGCAAAAGATCGAAGAAAAATTTGGTTGGCAGGTTGAGACTCCCGAATATCTGCAACAATTCGAGTTGTGATTTTCAC
>JANMLS010000076.1:0-1867 GCA_031372675.1 Verrucomicrobiaceae bacterium | reverse complement strand
GCGGTTTTTTTCGCGCTATGGGCGGCGTGGATCGCGCACGGGCACAGGAAGGCGACGAATACGACACGCTGGCCGGAGTGCAGGAATTTCTCGAAGCTCGGAGAAATCTGGGAGGATAAAATCGGGCATCGCGGTCTGCTGATCAGTCTCGTGCCGCCGGGCTTGCTGGTGTGGTCGTTTATTGATCCGATTGAAGCGGGCTGGTTCATCGGCTCGGCTTCCATTTTATGCGTGGCGGCGAGCGGCTGGATTTCGCTTGGGAGCTGGATGGTGTATCTCGGCAGCACTTATCGGGTGCCGGTGTTTGGCACGCTGGTAGTGCTCGCAGCGGTATCGAGCCGCTTTATGGACAACCACGGCGTGAGGCAGGTGGCAAAGGATGCGGAGCCGCCGATGGCTGCGATTTCCTGCGATCCCGATGCCGCGAAGTTTCCGGTGCAGGAGGCTTTTTCAGCGTGGCTGGACAAGCGTTTTCCCAATCTCGCAAACGAGCAGCACCGCCGCCCAGTCTTTGTGGTGGCCGCTGAGGGAGGCGGAATCCGCGCGGCGTATTGGACGGCGACGGTGGTGGGTCGGCTGCAAGAGCACACGCAGGAGGCGGCATTGAAAAACGGCAAGCTGGGCGATTTCAACTCACACCTTTTTGCAATCAGCGGCGTATCGGGCGGCAGCGTAGGCGCGTCCGTCTATAGTGCGCTGATCGCGGATGGGTTTTGGGGCGCGGATTTGACTACGGCGGCGCAGGGCGTTTTGGGGATGGACCATCTCGCGGCGAACCTCGGCTCTTTGCTATTCGGCGATTTCATACAGCGCGTATCGCCGGTGGATTTCGGTCGCCTCATTCACAAAATCACGGACAGCGATTGGCCCGTCGTGGATCGCGGCACCGCGCTGGAGAAATCGTGGGAGCAGGCTTACGGCTGGTGGGCGGTGAAAAACCACGGCAAAGACCCGAAGGACCGCAACCGGCTCTCGGAAAATTTCAGCCGCCTGTGGAAGGACACAAAAGTGGAGCCGCCGTCGCTTTTTCTAAATGGAACGCTCGTGGACACGGGAAACCGTTTCGTGGTGAGCAATCTGCCGCTCCTCGAAGATGAATTCACCGATGTGGTGGACGGGATGCAGACGTTCCGGCCCGCCGCAGACTGGCTCTCGCGCGACGGCACGGGAGCGATGGAAGTGCGCCTCAGCACGGCGGCGCACATCAGCGCGCGCTTCACGTATTTCAGCCCCGCAGGTCGGCTTCCCGATGGACGCCGCGTGGTAGATGGCGGCTATTTTGAAAACTCCGGCACTGCAACCGCGCTAGAAGTCATTCGGATGATGGACCAAGTCATCGCAGCACGCGGGCTGAAGGACCGCATCGTGCCCGTGCTCATCAAAATTACAAACGACCCAGAGTACGATTCGCCCGATCCCAAACAGCGGAAAAAAGAGCAGGAGCCGGGGATGGCGTTCAGCGAGATGCGCTCGCCCATAGAAGCGCTGCTCAACACTCGCGCTGCACGCGGAAAGTTCTCGGAAATGAGCGCACGCAATTTGCAAAACTCGCGAACTATTGTCGGTGAAAAGTATCTTGAGTTTGCGCTCGCCGAAGAACTGGTGCCCCTGCCGCTCGGCTGGTCGATTTCCCAAAAAGCTGCTGCCGAAATGCGCGAGCAAATGAGCCGGCAATGGCTGGCAGAATCCGAGTCTCAAAAAGATTCGCAGAAATACAAACAGACCGCTTCAAATCTCGATAAACTCGAAAAAGTGCAGGGCTGGCTGAACGAAGCGACGCCAGCCCAGCCGAGCAATTAGCGGAGTCCGCCGCAGGCTCTATAGCCTGTACGGAACTTCTCAAAGGTAGCAAAAGCACGGAGCGAAA
>JANMLS010000031.1:0-2711 GCA_031372675.1 Verrucomicrobiaceae bacterium | reverse complement strand
GGTTGCGCCGTCACGGAAGACGACGTGGATTCGAGCATCATCGCCACGCTTGAGCCAGAGCGTGCGAGCTGGCGTCGCGTAATAGCTGCGGACTTCCTGCGAGCGTGGGAAAATCTGCAAGTCGTGCGCGTGCGGGTCGCTGTGGAGCCACGCGAGCAGCAGTCCGCCGCTCACGGAAATTTCAATCGCGAAGCGGTATGTTTTCACGCCGCTCAACTCGATGACTTTCACGACTGCGTAGGCGGTGTAAAAGCCTGCCGTCCCCTCGGCGGCAGATCCGGTGATGAGCGCGATGAGTCCTTTCGCGCACGCGGCCATGTCGGCGGCGATGGTGAGGCCAGCAGGGGCTCCGATGAGCGTCCAGCCTAGCGGAGTCGCATGGCCATTGAACACGACTTCGTGCGAGACTGCTTCGCCCTCGAAGACATCGAGCGCCGCGCTGGCTGTGAAAATCTCGCTAATCACGAGCGTGAATTGCTCTGTGTTGGAGACGGCTCCGACTTCGGCGAGGATGCTGAGAACATGCGTGCCCGCCGCCTCGGGCGTGCCGGAAAGCAGATTGCCGACAATGGTCGCACCGGCGGGCAAATCCGCAGCACTGAAGACTGCGCCGGTTGGAGTCGCGGCCAGTGTATGCGCGAAGTATTGGCCGACGTAGGCTCGCTTGGTCGCGGCGCTGGTGAAGTCCACGCCGGGCACTACGAGGCGGAGGTCGGCGGTCACGCTTTCGAGGCCGTTGGATGCCGTCACGGTCACGAGCCATTCGCCGTCGCGGTCGGGCGTTCCGCTGATCGTATCGGTGGCGAGCACGGCCCACGGTGGCAGTCCCTCGGCGGTGTAAACAAAGGGCGAGGGCGCATCCGGTGCACCGCTGGGCACATTGTAGGCGATGAGCACAAAGCTCATCGCAGCACCGGAGACGAAGCGCAGCTCGGCATCGCGCCATGCGGCCCACGCGGTGAGCTTGTAGAGGTAAATCTCGAAATTTACGGAATCCGACCCGCCGCCATTTTCGGCGCTCACCGCGACGACGACGCGGGCCGGTGTGTTTGTGTCGTCTGGCGTTCCGCTGATGGTGATGGATTTTTCATCGCCCGCCAATGCAGCAGCCAAGCCGCTCGGCAGGCCGGTCGCATCGGCGTCCACTGTTGCCGCGTCGGAAAAATAGACCGTGGCTTCAAATTCGCGGTTGATATATGCGGCTCGCGGATTCGGCTGAAAAACTTCGATGGCCGCTGGCAGCGTGACGAAGCTGACTTCCGCGCTGAAGTCGCCGAGCAGCGGATAGCGGACGCCGGAAGGACGCAGCAAATCGTTGCCCGTGTAGCGTCCGCCGAAAGGCGCGATGGCGATGGCGTAGGAAGTCTCGGGGTCCAAAGTAAGCCACTGATCGGAAACGAGCGGCTGCACGACGACGTAGCGGACGGTGCCACCCTGCTCCGAAATGCGAATCACAAAGCCCGCCTCGTTGTCGGAATTGTCCGTCCATGTGACCTTCGCGCGGCGCGAGGTGATACTGCCGACTGCGAGCGACGTTGGCGCGGTGAAGGCGTTCGTCGTGGGCAGAGCGGGCACCGTCCACGCTGCGCTTGTCGCCCAGGCGGACACTCCGCCGGAATCGCGAGCGCGGACGCGAAAATCCCATTCTTCGCCCCGGTCGAGACCGGCGACAATCAGGCCGGTGGTATTCACCGGAGCCGTGAGCGAGCCATGCCATGCGCCCGCATTGACGCGGCGCTCGACCTCAAAATTTACACCGGCCTGCGCGTCCCACACGAGACGCGCCGCGCCTTTGTTGGTGAGCCGAGCGGTCGCTGGTTCGTAGCCGACGATGGACTTGGCGGCGATTGCAAAACCTGTGGGTGCGGATGGTGCGGGCATGGTTAATCAGCGATTGGTGCGATGCCTGCGGAGGCGCGTTTCATGCGGATGGAGAGCGCACCGCGAGGCACGTCGAGCGTGTCGTCGAAGTCCACTTGGGAGATCCGCGCACGGATGGCAAAATCGGCGGATGTCCACGCGACTTCGGCAGACTCTCCATTGATTTCGAGCGTCGCAGCGAACGTGGATTCTGCGGTGCGCTCGACAGTGAGCGTCACGCGCTGCGGGGTCTCCGCATCGCTGATGAATACAGGCACGGAATCAATTTCCTCCCATGTGATGCTCGCGATATTGGCGTCTCCAACATCTGCAACACGCGTGCCGCGCTCGATGACCAATTCACACCGGCCAGTCACGCGCTGATTCACGCGACCTTGCACCGCGAGCCACACAGCGGAGTTGTGCGAAAACACGCTGCCGACTTTGAGCTGGCGTGCGCTGATGTGCAGCATGAGCAGCTCCGTCTCAAATTGCGCCGGATACCACGCAGCGCCGATTTGAGTGACTTCATACCAATGGCCGCAGCCAAAGGTGACGTGCTTGCCGCTCGCGAATTTGCGACCGCGCACGCCGACCGCGCTGGCGGATTCGGCTTCGCCGTTGAGCGGAAAGATTAAGTCTGCATCGGCAGTGGCGGGCAGTTGGCCGGAAATCGCGTCTTCAACTTCCGGGTCCATAATGCACCGCTCCAGCGCCGCATAGCGCAGGACGGTGACGGCGTTGCGTTGCGTGGCGGGCTGGCGTGTCGTGCGCACGGTGCCGCCCGTGGTGACTTGCTCCACTACTTCGCCGACCGTCTCCACTTTGCTCGCCGCAGAAATCGCGTGAGG